>PLZC01000143.1 GCA_003151985.1 Acidobacteriaceae bacterium | reverse complement strand
ATCGCGAGGACTACGCCCGCGCCGGAATTCGCATGTTGCCTGTAGTGCATCCGGATGGCTGGTCCACCGTGGCCCAGGCACTTTTCTTCGCCGTCCTCATGATTCCTGTCAGCCTGACGCCCTGGGCCCTCGGCGTGACCAGTTTGTCCTATGCCATACCGGCCGTCCTGCTCGGGCTCTTCTACCTGGCCTACACAATTCGCTTCGCTCGCATCCTGCACGGCCCCACGGAAACTGAGAGCCGCATGGTGGCGCGAGACCTGCTTAAAGTCAGCGTCCTTTACCTGCCTCTCCTGTTCACCACGCTCATGCTCTTCGCCGTTGCAAGGCACTAAGGAAGCGGAATCATGACCACGGCTGTTGCCCCAAAGTCCAATACCCGACCGGCCATCGCAGCCATTCTGGCCATCAGCGCGGCAGCCACAGCCTTCCTCTTCTGGCTCATTTACGTCCATCCTGCCACCGACGCCGCCAGCGTGCGCTTCGCATTCCTGCCCGCGCTCAACGCCGTGCTGAACGGCCTCAGCGCCACCGCCTTGCTTATCGGGTTTACGTTCATCCGGGGCCGCCGTATTCGGGCTCATCGCGCGGCCATGTTTACTGCCTTTGCATTTTCGACGCTTTTTTTGGTCAGCTACATCCTGCACCACGCGCTGCATGGAGACGTGCGCTACCCGGTCCACGGGGCGTTCCGCTCGTTTTATCTGTCACTGCTGGCCAGCCACATTGTGCTGGCGGTGGTGGCTTTGCCTTTGATTTTGGTTACGTTTTTCTTCTCGCTCACTGGGCGGATTGCTCAGCACCGCAAAGTTGCCCGTTGGACGTTTCCGTTGTGGCTTTACGTATCGGTCACCGGTGTTGTCACGTACGTGATGCTGCGCCTAGCACAATAGAACAGGAACGACTATGCCTGTAAATAGTCCCATCCGAACTGCCGGCCAGCCGGACGACGGCACCCGCCAACTGCTCCATTGGGGCGCATCCATCCTCGGCGCGGGCGTTTTGGCCGTAATTCTGCTTCAATCACTGCTGGGCGGATTTTCGCCAACCGGCGCCAGCACCAACACTGGCTGGTTCGCCCTGATTGTAGCCCTCACTTGCATTCCATTTGGCGGCCTGCTCGTGGCGCTGGGCGCGGCCAAGTGGCTGCGCAACCGCGCGCTCGCCCGCAACCGGTAGTCCTCTGCTATTCTTTTCAATTACTGGAGTGCACCAAAATGGCAAGAAGTGTCAACAAGGTAACCCTCTTAGGCAACGTCGGGAAAGACCCTGAGATTCGTTCAACCCCCAGCGGCGTGATGGTCGCCAACCTCACCCTAGCCACCAGCGACAATCAGAAGGACGCGCAAGGCGCTTGGCAGGAGCGCACCGAATGGCACAACCTTGTCGCCTTCAAACGTACTGCGGAAATCGTCCGCGATTACGTGAAGAAGGGATCCAAGTTGTACATCGAGGGCAAGATCACTAACCGAAGCTGGGACGACAAGGAGACCGGCCAGAAACGCTACAAAACCGAGATCCTGGTCAATGAGTTGGTTCTTCTCTCTGGCCGCGAAGATGGTGCGAGTTCGGGCGGCTATAGCAGGCCGGCAAGTTCATCCGGCTCTACAGCCAGCTTCGACCAGCGCCAACCTGCCGGTCAGGACGATATTGCCCATTCGGCCGAAATCTCAGACGACGATATCCCGTTTTAAGGAAGCTCTTCGTTTCTGTGTCCATTTTCTTTTCGGTGGGCAGCTGCCGCCGGCGCGCGGGGTGTAGATTGCTGGCTTCATCGACGCGGTAATTTGTCCCGACGGAGAACAATCTCGCATGCAAACCGGACTCCGAAACCGCGTCGCAGTCATTGCCGCCTCCAGCAAAGGGATAGGCCGGGCCGCGGCATTTGCGATGGCCGCTGAAGGCGTGAATCTGGCACTGTGTGCGCGTAATTCAGACGTTCTTGAGGACACCGCCAAACAGATACGCAGCGACTTCGACGTTCAGGTTTACACGGAACCATTTGATGTCGGCGACGACGAACGAGTCCGCAGCTTTATCGAAGCAGCCCACGTGCAATTTGGCCGCATCGATATCTGTGTAACGAACGCGGGAGGGCCGCCGGCAAAGACATTTGCCGAGACGACGATGGAAGAGTGGGACCGCGCATATGAACTGAACCTGCGGAGCATTGTCTCATTCGCTCATGCTGTCCTGCCCCACATGCGGCGCCAGCAATGGGGAAGGCTCATCACGATCACCTCAATCGCAGCCAAGCAGCCTGTAGCGGAACTTGTGCTTTCTAATTCCGTGCGCGCCGGCGTGCTTGGGCTGGTACGTTCGCTTGCCACACAGTACGGGGCCGACAACATCACGGTGAACAATGTGGGTCCGGGCTACACCGCAACGGAGCGCGTTCAGGAACTGGCACAGGCGAATGCGCTCACTACCGGCCGTTCCGTTGCGGAATATGAGGCGCAAGTGACGAAAGATATTCCGATGCGCCGGCTGGCGCAACCGGAGGAGGTTGCGGACGCCATCGTGTGGCTTGCCTCAGAGCGTGCTTCTTACATTACCGGGCAGACGATACTGGTGGATGGCGGAGTGTATCGAGGGCTATAACGAACCGTCAATCGCCGGTGCTCCCGGCACATTGCAAGAAATGTCTTCCCTGCCCACATTGGCTCACAGCCATACTCGTTTTGGCATTGACGATTCCCCACTTACACTGATGGAGCATAGAATGCGAGGGGCATGAGCGCGGCTGTCGAGTTCCGAAACGTATCCGTCGAGTCTCCGCAAGGCCGGTTGCTGCTGGACGATATTTCGCTCTCGCTCGAAGAAGGAACCATTACCGTCATCCTGGGCCGCAGCGGCTCGGGGAAAACCACCCTGCTGCGCACGGTGAACCGCATGGTGGAGCCGACAAGAGGCGACGTGCTGGTCAAGGGCCAGGCCTTCGCCGCAGACAAGGCCAAGAGCATCCGCACGTTCGACCTCATTTCCCTGCGCCGAAGCATGGGCTACGTGATCCAGGAAACGGGCCTCTTTCCGCACTTGAACGTGGAGCGAAATGTTGGCATGGTCTTGGAAGCGGAGGGTCGGCCCCGGGAGGAGCGAATCCGCCGCAGTCACGAACTGCTGAAAGCGGTTGAACTGGACCCCGCGACCTTTGCGGAGCGATTGCCGCACCAGCTTTCCGGAGGCCAGCGCCAGCGGGTGGGCTTGGCCCGCGCTCTTGCTGCCGAGCCCCGGATCCTACTCATGGATGAGCCTTTCGGCGCTCTCGACCCGCTGACGCGATCCGAAATGCAGGACATGTTGCGCGGCCTGCTGAACCGCTTGAAGATGACCGTGCTTCTTGTGACTCACGATTTGGACGAAGCGCTTTTTCTAGGCGAACGTATCGTGCTGCTGAGCGAGGGCAAGCTGGTTGCCAGCCTCGGCCCGGAAGAATTTATGCGGTCCAGCCAACCGGAGATCGCGGCCTATGTTTGCGCCTATCATCGCGGTGAAAGAAACGCAGAGAATAGAGAGCGGGAAGGACGCGGATGAGCAACAGCTTCCTTAAGCAATACGGCAGCGAAATCTTCACTCTGACCGTTGAGCATCTTTGGCTCGCGGGCGGCGCGATGCTGTTTGCCATCGCGATTGCGGTGCCGGCCGGGATCTGGTTAACCCGCTCTCCGAGATGGGCGACGCCAGTGATTGGGGCGGCCAACATTCTGCAGACTATTCCCTCGTTGGCGATGTTCGGTTTCCTGCTGCCGTTGCCTTGGCTTGGGGAACGAGCGGCCCGAATCGCCATTCTCGCCCTTACTGCTTACGCGCTTCTGCCGATCCTGCGCAATACATATGCAGGAATCCGCGGGATCGACCCCTCCGTCATCGAGGTGGCGCGAGCGTTGGGCCTCACTGGTTCACAGCGCCTTTTCAAGGTCGAATTACCCTTGGCCGCTTCCTTTATATTCGCAGGAATCCGAACTGCGACCGTCACCTGCATCGGCATCGCCACCATTGCGGCAGCGGTAGGCGCGGGCGGACTCGGTGAGTTGATTTTTCGCGGCGTGGCCTCGGTGGATAATCGCCTGGTTCTTGCCGGCGCCATTCCTGCGGCGCTGCTGGCACTGGCGGCCGATGCGGGGTTTGGCCTGTTGGAGCGCCGGTTCAGGGTTCCTGCCTGATGATCCGCCCACTCACCATCTTCGCCTCGGTAGCAATTTGCCTTTCGCTGACTGCGTGCTCTCCCCCGCGGCCTGACCACCCGGTAATCGGCGCCAAGAACTTTACTGAGCAAGTGGTCCTCGGTGAGCTTCTGGCGCAGGAGATTGAAGCGAATTCCAACCTCAAGGTCGAGCGCCGCTTTTATCTCGCAGGCAGTTACATATGCCATCAGGCGTTGGTTTCCGGACGCATCGACGCCTATGTGGAGTACACCGGCACGGCGCTGACCGCCATCCTGAAACAGCCGCCCCCGGATCAGTCCCAGGGCCGAAATCCTGAGTCCGTTCTTTCGACGGTCCGCCGGCTCTACGGCACGAAATACGGCATCCTTGTCGCCGAGCCGCTCGGCTTCGAAAACACATTCGCAATGGTCATCCGCGGAGAAGATGCGCGCAGACTGCACCTGACGACACTTAGCCAGGTCGGGCAGTACACGCCGCAATGGCGCCTGGGAGTTGGCTATGAATTTGAGCAGCGCCCCGACGGCCTGCCTGGACTGAGTGCTGCGTACGGGCTCAGATTCAGAGAGGCGCCGCGCACCATGGATCTTGGCCTGCTGTACCGCGCACTGAACGCACACCAGGTGGACATGATCGCCGCGAACTCCACGGACGGTCCGATTCAGGCATTCGGACTAGTGGCGCTCGATGACGATCGACACTACTTCCCACCCTACCAGGCCGTTCCGCTGGTTCGCAGTGAAGCGATTGACCACTGGCCGCAGATCAAGACCGCGCTCGATGCACTGGCGGGAAAGATTTCTGCGGATGAAATGCGTGGAATGAACC
This sequence comes from Acidobacteriaceae bacterium, assembly GCA_003151985.1. Taxonomy (GTDB): domain Bacteria; phylum Acidobacteriota; class Terriglobia; order Terriglobales; family Acidobacteriaceae; genus Telmatobacter. The sequence goes on along the minus strand of PLZC01000143.1, from coordinate 15,647 downwards.
AGGCCATCGACGGCCAACATCGCGACCCAGCCGAAGTGGTGAGGGAGTTTCGAAACAGGAAGGGTCTTTGAGACTGATTCAGCCCGGCTCCGCGCGGGCGAAGCGAATGGCAGTTGTATTGCTATAGCTGCTTCCGGCGACTATCATGAAGGTACCGTTCATTTTCACGGCCTATCCACGCCATAGCCAAAGGGAGCATCCCGATCATTGGACCGCGCGATTCATCGGTTCTGGCACTCGGCAGGGGAGGTATCCTGCTGATATTGCTGTGCATCCTGGCTATTCTGTTGCCGTTTGAAGGTGCAGCCGCTGCGGGACCAAGCCCCCATATCCGGAAAGGGTTGACCAAAGCGGCGGCAAATTCCTCCAGCCATACGGGGATGGGCGCGGGTGTGGTGCTGCCCCCGCTATCCGGTCTGGCGCCTCATGTCTCAGTGCCCGCTCTTGCTTCGGCACCACTGCTCAGCGATTTCGTACCCGAAAAGCCGACATCAGAGCTCGTACGCCGAATGCTGCGTATCAATAATTTCATTGAACGTTACCCTGAGGATGGCTCGCCCGCCACGGAGTCGACAGTTGCTTACATGGGGTATACACGCGAGCATCTTTATGTCGCATTTGTTTGTAAGGATCGGAACCCGCGGAGCATCCGGGCGCATATGCTCAAGCGCGACTCACTGAGCGAAGACGATTTCGTTCAGATCATGTTAGACACTTTCCACGACAGCCGGCGCGCCTTCATCTTCAAGGCGAATGCGCTTGGCGTTCAGGCCGACGCGCTCTATACGGAACAAACCGGCTCGGATTATTCATTCGACACCGTATGGGACACGTGGGGGCGGCGCGTCCCCAACGGCTACGTTGTGCTCATGCGGATTCCATTCGCCAGCCTGCGCTTCACAGGGGTTCCCGCAGGCACGCCCCGCACATGGGGCATCATCCTTGAGCGGGGCATTACCCGCAAAGAGGAATATGTGTACTGGCCGCAGGTGAAGCATGATGTTGCCGGGCAACTTACCCAGGAGGCGGTTGCAGAAGGGTTTCAGGATATCGAGCGGGGCAAGAACTGGCAGTTAGAGCCCTATGCGCTGGCACACAGCATCAAGCAATTGAACACATTGGACCCGGTAAATCCGTTCTTCAACGAGAAGACCCTGCAGGGGTATACCGGGCTGGATATCAAGTCGGTGCTGCATAACAGCTTGGTGCTGGATATGACCTTCAACCCCGACTTCAGCCAGATCGGAGTGAATAACCCGGCACCTCCAAATCAGCGATTCGAGTATTACTTCCCGGAGCTTCGGCCTTTCTTCATAGAGAACTCAAGTTACTTCCAGACCCCTCTGAACCTTTACTACACGCCTAACATCGCAAGGCCCCAGTTCGGGGAGCGACTCACTGGAAAGGTAGGGAATTATGCGCTCGGGATACTAAGCGCGGATGACCGGAATCCCGGGTTGCAGGTTCCTGAGGGCGACCCGGCATATGGCTCGCGCTCGCACACCTATGTTGGGCGCGTAAACCGAGACATCGGCAACCAGTCGAATGCAGGAGTGATTTTTGCCGATCAGGAATATATGAACTCTTTTAATCGCAACGGCGGCGCTGATTATAGGGTCAGATTGCACGGGAGATGGACGCTTAGCGGGCAGGGAGTTACATCCGCAACCAGGAATTCCGATAATTCATGGCTGAGCGGTAATGCGTGGACGCAGACTGCCAGCTATTCCGATCTGCATACCAGCTTCTGGTTCAACTACAGCGATATTGCCGCAGGATACACAACTGCGACCGGCTTCTTTACGCGCCCGGATGTCCGGCGCCCGCACGGTGTATTTAACTATACATTTCGGCCGGCCCATGGCCCTTTGCTGGAACATGGCTTTAGTATATATTCCGAAGCGATTTCGGACCATACCGGCTTGCCGCTCGATTTCTATTTCGACCCTAACTATCACCTGGACTTCAAACATAACACCAGCCTGTCATTCTTCCTCTATCTTGATCAGGACCGGCTCCGCCCCAGCGATTATTCCGCTCTGCCAAGGAATGTCGACTATCACTCCAGTGGCGGCGGAGCGAGCTTTTCAACTTCGCCGGGTCCCGCCGTGGCACTTGGAATTTCGGGTTACGCGGGGAAGGCAATCAATTACTCTCCGGCAGTTGGAGAAGGCCCGTCGGCAGTGGACGCTGCATCCAATCACCTGGACTTTGAATTCAAGCCTGCACGGCCGCTTGATCTAATCAGTACATATGAATTTGACCGTTTTTCCGATCCGGCAACCGGCGCAGTGGCTTACGACAATCACCAGATAGTTACTCGATGGAATGTTCAGATGGATAAAGCATGGTCGCTGAACTTCATGGGTGAGTATCTTGCGACTTTGCCGAACAGCACCTTTACGAGCCTGCCGAATAACAAAGATGTATACGGCGATGTGCTGCTGACCTATCTGCCTCATCCTGGCACGGCATTTTATGTTGGCTACACGACCGACTACATGAATCTCAATTCCGATCTTTGTACACGCGGCCCGGGCGGCCTCTGCAATACGAACGCACCGATTCTTCCGCGCACCGGTTCTCCGCTGCTGAACGACGAACGCATTCTCTATTTGAAGGTCAATCATCTGTTTCGCTTCTAGCTCGGCGAATCCATATTGCGCTATCTGATATCGAGGCCGAATTCCACACGGGTTATGCCTCCGGCCCGCGAATCGAGGGTCTTGAAAATGAACAGATTCAAGCAAGGATTCACACGCAGAGACTTTCTGATCCAGGGCGTAGCGACGACCGGGTTGCTGGCGGCTGGAGCCGCATTCGGGCAGGGGGCGGCGAATTCGGTTGGTGTCAAGAACAAGGTTCTGCATATGATCGGCCACTCTCACATTGATGCCGCGTGGCTTTGGCCTTGGCGGGACGGCGCGGACTCAGTGCTGGACACTTTTCGCAGCGCACTGAATCGTATGAATGAGACGCCTGGATTTTGCTATAGCCATTCTTCCGCGGCACACTATCGCTGGGTTGAGCGCGCCGCTCCTGAAATGTTCGAGCAGATAAAGCAGCGCATCCGGGAGAAGCGTTGGGAGGTGGTTGGCGGCTGGCCGGTCGAGCCGGACTGCAACATCCCCTCTACCGAGAGCTTTGTTCGACACTCGCTCTACGGAAAGGAATATTGCGAGCGCGCCCTCGGCGTGGACGTCAAGATAGGAATGAACCCGGATTCATTCGGTCATGCCGCGGGATTGCCCACCATTCTGAAGAATGCAGGTTACGGGTATTACGTTTTTATGCGCCCTCAGGAGCATGAGATGGATTTGCCGCTCCTGTTCTGGTGGGAAGGACCGGACGGATCGCGTGTCCTGACGTTGAGAATCTGGAAGAGCTATGACGCGTGGGGAGGGAGCGATATTCTCGCAAATATCATCCAGTCCGCGACAACGCAATTATTTACGCCGGGGCAGGATCACGCGGCTTTCTTTCTGGGAGTAGGTGACCACGGCGGCGCGGTAACCAAAGAGCAGATTCGCAAAGTAATTGAGATGCAGAGCAACGCGACTCTGCCGGAGCTTCGCTGGAGCACGCTCGGGGGGTTCTTTGCCGACGTGGAACGATCTTCCTGGTTCGCATCCCTCCCGGTTATCAAGGGCGAACTGCAGCACCACGCACGCGGTTGCTATTCCGCCTATGGTGAAGGAAAGTTCCTCAACCGACGGGCGGAACGAGCGCTGGGAGAAGCTGAATTCGTTTCCGTGGCCGCGGGTCTGGCGACAAATCATCCTTATCCCGGCAAGGAATACGCCGAATCCTGGTGGAAGGTGGCCTTCTGTCAATTTCACGACCTGATGGCAGGAACGGCACTCTACAGCGATTACAGCGAGTTGCGCGACAGTTTGGGATATGCATGCGAAGTCGCGCAAACTTCCAAGGTCGAAGCTCTGCAAAGCATGGCGGCACAGGTGGACTTGGGAGCGGTGAAGGAGAATGCGTTATTTCTGTTCAACCCGCTTCCCTGGCGTCGAAGAGCTTTGGTGGAAGTAATCATGGATGCATCTTTCAATGAAAAGCCCATGTACCTCGCATCGAACGATGGACGCCAGACATGTACTCAATGGCGGCCCTCTCCCAGCATGACCAATTTCTTCCCCCGCTTGTCGGCCTGGGTTGACCTGCCGCCTTGCGGCTACAAGGTCTTTGAGTTATGCCATGGCGAGTCGCGCAATTCCGATAGTTATGCCAAGTCGATTCAGATTTCACAGTCTGGATTCGGAATCTCCTCGCTGCAAGCGCAGGATGGCGTCGAGCTTTTGTCCGGTCCGCTCGGACTGATCGTCATCAGCGATACGAGTGATACGTGGGGACACGGCATTGCCAGTTTCCGCCAAGAAATGGGCCGGCCCAAGTTCATCTCGTCTACGGTTGTCGAGGAAGGCGCGGTAACACGGGTTACGCGCCAGCGAGCCCATTGGATGGATTCTGAGATAGTTCTCGATATTGCACAATTCGCCGAAACGGACCTGGTCGAGCTTCGCTTTGTCATTGATTGGCACGAGAAAGAACAGATCCTGAAGTTCGAGTTACCAACCTCGCTGGCGCATCCAAAGCTATTCGCCAAAGTCCCCGGAGCGGTGCTGAAACGCCAGACCAACGGCGAGGAAGAGGCCTATCAGGACTGGGCCGCAGTTGAAGGAACAATTGGAAACGAAGTCTACTCGGTTGGTCTCATCAATAACTCAACATACAGTTACGATTGTCTGGACGGGGTGTTCCGCACAGTCCTAATTCGCTCGGCTCCTTTCGCCCGCCATAATCCCAATCAAGTGCCGCACAACGACAATAACGCGTGGCAGGATCAGGGCCGTCAGGAACGCACCTTCTGGTTACTCGGAGGCAAGGGAACTTATTCCGATCTCGCACTTGATCGCCGAGCTGAAGAAGCCCAGACGCCGGCTCAGCATGTAATGGATTCGGCTCACCCCGGGAAACTTCCGTGGGAGCAATCCTTTCTTGAGGTAATGCCCCAAAATGTGCAGGTTCTCGCCTTCAAGGCTGCGGAATTCAGGCAAGAGTGCCGTGTCATCCGATTGCAGGAGCGCTCTGGAATCGCAACTCTGGCGTCACTCAAGAGCGCTGCCTTGGGGCTTGACGCACAAGTGACCCTCCGGCCGTGGGAATTGAAAACGCTTCTTATCAAACCCGCGCAGGGACACAAAGCGGAGTTGTTGGAAGTCACCTTGATGGAGACCTAGTTCGCGGCGGAAAACTTCGCAGCTTTTTTGGAAGACTAGTCAAGCCGGAGCAATTGGGCGTACTCAGGCCGAAAGGCAAATTGTCAGGAGCAGAAAGATGAAGCTAAGGGCTTTTCCAGTGTTTCTGGCATTTTTGGCTATGGGGTTTCTTGATGCAGTGGGGCCGTTTGTCAGTCTTGCAAAAAAAGAGTTTCAAATTAGCACAGCTGCCGCTTCCCTCATTCCATTCGTTGGCCTGAGCATGTTTGGCTTGCTCTCGATTCCAGCCGGGATTCTGCAGAACAGACGGGGAAAGAAGTTTGTGCTACTGCTGGGATTGACTGTGACACTTGTGGGGGTGCTGAACGCCAGTTTCGGACTAACTTCATTTCCCCGTTTCCTGCTTACCATTGTGTTGATCGGTGCCGGCGGCGCCGTTCTTCAGGTGGCCGGAAACCCCCTCATGCGCGATGTTTCGGCCAAAGGAAAATTTCCCCGTAACCTGTCTCTTGGACAATTCGTCAAGGCCATCGGATCGCTATCCGGCCCGCTCATTCCGGCCATAGCCGCAAGGTATTTCGGGGCCAGTTGGGAAGTGATTTTCCCCGTCTATGGCGCAGCGCTGATCCTCACCATTCTGGCGGCCAGTACGCTGAACATACAGAGAGATGAACCGAGCGCGAGTGCGGCTACGCTTCGATCGTGCCTGAATCTGCTCAAGAACAGATACGTGTTGACCATGGCAGGCGCAATTTTCCTCTACGTCGGCGCGGAGATATGCGTAAGCGCGGGGATTCCGCTCTTCCTTAAAGAGCGCTACGGCGTGGACATCACTCGCGTAGGCATGCTGGGCACAGGACTCTTCTTCATGGCCCTGACCATTGGCCGGCTGAGCGGAGGCGTGATGCTGAATTGGGTTGCGCCTTCCAAGTTCCTCAAGTTGACGTGCGCTGTGGCACTTTGCGGTTTGGCGAGCCTGTTTGTGCCCTCGAGAAGCGTTGCCATTGCCGGCTTTGTCCTCATTGGTCTGGGTTTCGCCAACATATTCCCGCTGGTTTTTTCGGCTGCGCTGGAACGAATGCCTGAACGCGCCAATGAGTTTTCCGCTCTGATGGTGACAGCCATCGTGGGTGGCGCGATCCTGCCTCCGTTGATGGGGCTTCTCGCAGACCACAGCACAGTGCGCACCGGTTTGTTGGTGCCTATTGCCGCAATTCTGTACGTCACTGCGGCAGCACTGCTAAGTGGCCGTGGCGTGGAGAGCGTAGAGCCTGCGAAGATACTTACTTAGCAGGCTTCCAAGGTCTTTCCGATTGGGCGAATAAATGTCTGCTTCAGACTTTCATCTTCGATTGCAGAAGCTGCAATAACGTAGAGTCCAACTTATGCCCGTGCCAGTCTTTGTAATGAGTGACTATCATACTTATATTGTCAATAGGGAACTTGTTCGATAGGATTTCGCTTACTCAAGGAGAGTTGAATGATCCGTCGCGAAACGCTGACTTCTCGCGTGTTCGATTACCTGATTGCGCAGATCAAGTCGGGGCAGGTCAAGCCTGGTGAGAAGCTTCCAACCGAAAAGGAACTCACTCAAACCTTGGGGGTTAGCAGAACCTGCGTCCGGGAAGCAATGAAGTCGCTGCAAGCTCTTCAACTGGTTTCAATCAGGGCGGCGGTCGGTGCGGTTGTCAATGAGCCCGCTCCCGGGACCTGGTTTAACGCGGACCTTTTCGCGGCGGCTATTCATTCTGAGCAAAGGGATGCGCAAACTGAGTTTCGCAAGATTCTGGAGGGGGGACTCGTATCGCTGGCGGCGGAAAAGGCGGATCACCTGGACTTCCTCGCCATGTCAAAGAGCATAGCGGCCTATGAAGACGCCATCTCGAAGGGAGAGGCTCCCTATCAAGCAGACGTAAGTTTTCACACTGCCGTGGCGGTTGCGTCGAAGAATCCGATTGCAGAGATGGTTTGGCGTTCGATTGTGCCGCCCCTGACTGAGCAACTGAAGACTAGCAGTATGGTGCCAAACGCGCGCGAAGAGGGCCTTCGGGATCACCTGCGTATTTTCAGCGCCATCACGGAACGCAATCCAGAGAAGGCGCGCTCTGCGATGCGCGCGCACCTTGAGAACGCGGAAAGAAACTGGATGATCGCAAAGACCGGAATGCCTTCGCGCTTGCCTGAGGACGAACCAGGGGATCAAGAGAGAGTCGCGGAATAGTCTTATTGTATGACCGTTCTTCGCTGAAGTCCTTGCTCCGGGCCCGCGTAACCTGCATGCAACCAGCCGGGGATCGGTCTAATAAGCCTGCCGCAGGGCAAATTGCCCCATCTAATAGCAGAAGGTTGGAATATAATCCCCACTGAGCTAAGCGTGCGCGATGGAAAACCAGTGACATTGGGTGTGCGCAACCTCAAGATCGATGCAAATAGCGAGAGCAGAACTGTCAGGACCACGAGCAGAAGGTTCTAGCCCGGGCAACTTGGCTTCGTTGTCAAGGAAATATGGGTCTGCGATCTTCTTGTTCGCCAATAAATCCAAGTGAACGTCGCCAGGCACTGTGGCCGAAAGCCAGCCGTTTTGCCCTTCCTTCGCATCCGCCGTCACTTGCCGGAATTGCCAACCGTGATCCAGCACGAGATTTGCATTCATGGCAGGACCGGCCTGTGCTCGCGCTATTCCACTTCCCAAACCAATTGCCGCTCCAAACAAGGTGCAGCACACAACTCCCCAGACAATTGCGTTTCGCATTGCGCTTCCTTCAGCCTCTCGCCCAGCTACTTTCGTGGCCGGACAAGCGAGTTATGAAATTCGATGATAAGGGTATCATGATGGGTTTGCCGCACGCAGCAGATATGGCTTCGCATTGAAAACAGAGATGTAATTCACCGGCGGACCATTGGTCTCTATTCTAGAACTCTTCCGGCATTGAATTGACTCGCTCAAGACGGTGCGGGTATCGTTATCAGTCGATCATTTTCATGTCGGATTGTCGCTGAAAATATCGCGTGCGAAAGGGAGTGGGAAACAATGAAGAACCAGCAGCACTTTCAGCTCTTTATAGGTGATTCGACACTGCCGCAACTGCGCGGATCCCGTGAGTGGGCCTCCGTCATCGGCAAACTTTCATGGTGCGTCGCTATCGTGGCGCTTCTCGGCGTTGGGTTGCGGAGCGCGGTCGCACAAAGTCATGATGCCAACGCCGGAGAGCGGCAACCCGCGTTGACGGAGTTGACTTCAAAGCTTCATGTGGGAACTGAGTTCTTCCTGAATCGCACTGAGACGAAAGAGACCGTCGAGAAGCATTTCAAGCTGATGCACGACAATGGCATCACCCTGGTTCGCATCTTCGTGATCTGGGACGACATTGAGAGGACCGAGGGGAACTGGAATCTCGAGGGGTATGACTGGATCTACGATGCAGCCGCCAAGAACGGCATCAAGATCGGTGCGACGCTGTGCCTGGAAGATCCTCCGGGATGGATGAACAAGACTACTTTCTATCACCAGCATGCGAACCTTGACAATCCGGACCTTCGCGCGCACGGCGAGGTCTATCTTGAGAAGGTCGTGGGCCGATACAAAAATCATCCCGGCGCTGGCGCATGGTTTTTGATGAATGAGCCGACTAAGTACCATGAGGATGCAGATACCTTCAAGGCATTTGGGCGCTGGCTCCAAAAGAAGTATGGGACGGTGGATGAACTCAACAAGCGTTGGTTCCGTCCGTTCCACTCGTTCGACGAGGTTAAACTCGATCCGAACCAGTTTGCTGAATACTGGATGGACGAGGAAATGTACCTCGACTGGAAAGCTTTCAACGTCGACAACCTGATTGATACGTTGAGCTGGATTCGAGAGAAGGTCCTGGCCATTGATGCCAAGCACCCCGTGCACTTCAATGTAACCTCACCCACTGGGGATGCAAGCGGGCAGGATGTTTGGAAAGAAAAGCGGGTTACGGACATTCTTGGTGTATCGATGCACACGGCCTGGGCCGTTCCCCCATCGACGCCGGAGAGCGGCTTCGGCGAACTCTTTGCCTATCGCCTCGACCTGATCGCGAGCGCGAGCATGGCGGAGCCGCGCAAGCCTCTGTGGGTGACCGAGTTGCAAAGCGGTCCAACCGTCTATACCGGCGCTTTCTCGCTGAACGCGACGCCGCAAGACCTGTCACGGTGGCTGTGGGATTCTTACGGAGCTGGCGCAAATTCTGTAATTTTCTGGCTCTGGCACCCCAGGGACATCGGCACCGAAGCCGGCGAATGGGGCCTTGTCGGCCTGACTGGCAAACCAAGTGTGCGCCTGCCTGCCGTAAAAACGGTGGCGGATGTGTTGGACAAGAATCCTTACCTGGCAAGCGAGCGGCCTCAACAGGCGCGCGTGGCCATTCTCTTTGATCGCGAAGCCGCCGTGGTGAACGACCTTGACGGCAAATGGCAATCTCGCGGCGACAAGAAAAATAACCGCTCGGACGATGTCCAAGACGCACTGAAGGGCTGCTATCTTGCACTGTTGCGAGCGCACATCCCTGCCGAGTACGTCGACCTCGATCAACTGAAGCACGGTGAGGCCAACAAGTTCGCGGTTCTTTACGCACCGGTCGCCTACGCACTGGACGACGATGGAATTGCCGCCTTGAAATCCTATGTAAAACAGGGAGGCACTCTATGGGCCGATGGCCTGATTGCATGGAAAGATGAAAGAGGAAAGATCCGGCCAACCGTTCCAGGCGATCTTACAGACCTCTTTGGTGTCGAGGCAGATGACATCTACCCAGTGCAACCAAGCAATCCCTACTCCGTTACACCGCAGAATGAGTTAGGGGGAGAGCTTTGGAAGCTACCGCTCGAACTCAAGGGCGCGGAGGTATTAATGCGTGATAGCGATGGCAACCCGTTTGCTGTGAAGCATAACTACGGCAAGGGACAGGCCTATTACTTTGAATCAGCGGTTACGCTCGCCTATGCGCGCCGCAACAACCCGGCCGTCCAGAAATGGATCATTGAGCCGGCTCGCGCGCAAGTTTCGGAAATGCCGATCCAGTTAAAGCAAGGATCCGAAGGGGTCATCTTCCGCGGGTTGGTTGGCTCGTCACAGTCCACCGCAATCCTGACCAACTGGGGGGAAACGCAGACGGCTGTCGTGAGCTTCCGCGGAACACACAAGGTGAAGAATGCGATGACGGGCGAGTCTGTCTCGGTAACTACGGATCAGGGGAAAACCGTTGCCACAATAACACTACCCGCAGGGACATCGGCGGTACTTACGGCTGAGTAAATGGGCTGCGTTTCTCGCTCGCCCCCTATGGCATGCAGAAAAGCCATAGTGGGTGAGTGAAACGGGAGTCGATTGGATGGGAAGTTAGATAGGTTGAGGCACTCCAATACGAAACGAATTTGATCGGGAGTTTCCTTGCCCCCAGATATATGGATGCATTAGAGTGGGGCCGTTCTCTAACGGGAGAAATCTTCACACATTAGAGTTTTCCCTATCATGTGGCTAACTCGCAGAAAGACTGGTCTCATGCGACGGCTGCGGAGCCTTTGCTCAGTGGGATCACAACGTCCGTCCTGTGCTTGCACCCGCAGGATCGGCGCAATACCATCTCAACTGAAAGCACAATCCTGTTTCCGGTCTTCGGTAATTCCCCACGCTCGATTCGCTCAAAGAGCAGGCTGGCCGCCGTCCTGCCCATTTCCTGAGCCGGCTGGCGAATCACAGTGAGCGGCGGTGCGGTTAGAGCGGCGAGCTCAAAGTCATCAAATCCAACAAATGCGATCTCGCTCGGGATCTTTATTCCTAAACCCAATAGCGAAGAAAAGACATGGAGCGTCGCCAAGGTGTTTGAGGTGACGAAGGCCGTGGGTGGGCTGCTCTCACTTAATTTTTCTTGTATGGCTCGCAGTGTGTCTTGCTGCGAATCGCACCCAAAAAATGAACTCTCTTGCAGTCCAGCTTTCTGGAGCGCATTGCGATAGCCGATAAATCGTGCATTGATTGTAAATAACCGCCGGCTGAGTCCCATGAACGCGATGCGTCTATGGCCATGCTCAATCAAATGCTCGACAATACTGTATGATCCCGCGGTGTTTTGCACCAATACTACGTCGATTGCCGGGTCGGAGACTGGGCGGTCAAAAGCTACCACCGGCGTCTTGCCGAATAATGCCTTAGTGAGACGCGAATGGCGGGACCTTGCAGGAATTACCGCGATGCCGTCGACATGCCGCTGCAGCATCCGCTCGGCCTCAATGTACTCGGTATCCGCATCCTCGTCCGATGCAGTGATAATTACGGAGTAACCGCGTTCTCTGGCAACTGTAGTTACAGCATGAGCACAATTGGCAAAGAAGGGATCGTAGAGATATGGAATGATAAGTCCAATGGTCCTGCTTCGTTGACCTCGGAAGGCACGCGCCAACTCATTCGGGCGATATCTTAACTGATCGATTGCGGTCTGGACACGCTGTGCGGTCTCCGCTGACACGCGCGCGGTCCCATTGAGCACCCGAGAAACGGTCATGGTACCGACGTGGGCCAATCGCGCTACGTCGCCCATGGTTGGCCGGCGCTGTGCAGATTGTGCATAGTTGGCTTGCCTTCCTTTAGCAACCGCTTGATTTTTCGGGGAGTCCGGCAAAATTGATCACTCCAGAAACACTCCACTACGCACGGTATCAACTGAACAGTTAAAAAGTCAGTTTGAAGCCAGCACTTTGGTACTTTCTTTCAGTCTGGGGGCAAGAGTCGGATATGAACCAACTTACCGCAGACAGAAAGATCACTGGGAAATATATCAGACCGTGGCATACTTATGCTATACGAGAAAGTTACGACAAAAGAGGCCTGAACTTCTGGTTGAAGGCCTTAAAGCGAAGTTACTTCAAAAATCGCTTTCTGGGATGAATATATTAGAGACTCCTGTTGTCCAGCAATACGAACGAGCAGATCTTGACTTTTGGAAGGCATCGAGGGAATGATTGCCAGCCCGGAAGTTTTTAAGTGGTACAGTTAGTCGAAATCAATAGCGCGCATCAAGGGTCTCAGCTTGACAACAACATATGATTGCCATACATTACGCGTGTATTGTTTCGAGTTTCTGTCTGAAGGCTCTACATGCAGTTTCTGAAAGTGGTTCCTCGTCAATGACGACGATCTTGATTCCCGATTCCTCCCGCCGCTGGGACTGCGTGAGTCTAGGCGAAGTCATGCTCCGTCTCGACCCGGGCCCGAGCCGCATCCATACTACACGGCAATTCCAGGTGTGGGAGGGTGGCGGCGAATACAACGTCGCGCGCGGCCTGCGCCGCTGCTTTGGCCTGCGCTCCGCCATCGCCACTGCTTTAGCCGACAACCCGGTTGGCCGTCTGGTCGAGGACCTTATTCTTCAGGGCGGCGTCGATTCTTCCTTGCTTCAATGGGTTCCCTACGATGGCGTTGGACGACAGGCCCGCAACGGCCTCAATTTCACTGAGAGCGGCTTCGGTGTACGCGCTGCCGCAGGCTGCTCCGACCGCGGTCACACCGCCATCAGCCAGATGAAGCCAGGCGATTTCGACTGGGAGTCCATTTTCGCGGCACCCAATGGCTCGCGCTGGTTCCACACCGGTGGAATCTTTGCGGCGCTCTCACCCTCTACTGCGGCAGTCGCTACCGAAGCGATGGATGCCGCACGCCTCCATCAAACCCCAATCTCCTACGACCTGAACTTCCGCGATTCCCTCTGGAAGAGCATTGGCGGCAAGCCCAAGGCGCAGGAAGTGAATTGCGCTTTGGTTCGCAAGGTGGATATGTTACTGGGCAACGAAGAGGACTTCTCCGCCATGTTAGGCGTTCAGATCAAGGGCGTAAGCGAGGATTTTGCTGAGTTACCAATCGCCGCCTATGAAGAAATGCTTCGTGAGGTGGCAGCGGCTTATCCAAATCTGAAGCTCATTGCAAGCACACTGCGCATCGCGCATACAGCCAGTTGCAATGCATGGGGCGCCATCGCTCTCTATGAGGACCAGATCGTCCACGTTCCCCAGCGGGACATCGACATCTATGACCGTGTTGGCGGCGGCGACAGTTTCGCTTCCGGTCTCATTTACGGCCTTCTCGCCGGAAAACCCATTGACTGGGCGGTCCGCTGCGGCGTGGCGCATGGCGCCCTGGCGATGACCACCCCCGGCGACACGAGTATGGCCACATTGGCCGAGGTGGAACGTATTATCAAAGGTGGGTCGGCACGGATTGCCCGATAGCTAACATTGCAGAATTGAGGAACGAATGCCCGAGACCACCCAGCAAATCATAGAACGTGTTGGCCTGATCCCGGTTCTACGGGCACGCAATGCGGCCCAGGCCCATGCGGTGGTGAAAGCCATGATCGCCGGTGGAGTGACCATCGTTGAGGTCACCATGACCGTTCCCGGCGCGATTGATCTGCTCCGCGAATTAAAGCAGAAGTATGCCGGCGATTTGTTGCTCGGCTCAGGCACCGTGACCACTGTTGAAGAGGCCGAAGCGACTATCGAGGCCGGAGCGGAGTTTGTCGTAAGCCCGAGTTTCCATACTGAAGTCGTCGCCAGGACCCGCGCCCTTGGCAAGGTTTCCATCCCCGGCGCGCTCACGCCCACTGAGGTCATCACGGCTTGGCGGGCCGGCGCGGACTACGTAAAGATTTTTCCCTGCTCTGCCGTCGGCGGTGCGATGTACCTAAAGTCACTGCTCGCGCCCTTTCCGCACCTCAAACTTATCCCTACCGGCGGTGTCACACTACAAACGGCTGAAAGCTTTATTCGCGCCGGCGCCCGCGCTCTGGGAGTCGGGAGCGACCTTGTTAGCTTGGCCGCCATCGACCAGGGAACCCCGGAGACCATCACCGCGACTGCCCGCGACTACTTGAAGGTGCTGGCCCAGGTGCGCAAGGGACTTAGTCCTACTATGTAAGAAGCGCATTGATTCTTGCAGGTAATCCGAAGATATCATGCCCCTTTGGCAGAATGATGACGCACTCTTCAATCTCGCAAAACAGGAACTATTCACGAGCGTGGTCGGCGATGTTATGGATAAGCTGAAGCTCTTGCATCAGTTTCTTCCGCCGCAGATACGCCCGCTCGATTCAGGATACGTTGTCATCGGCCGAGCCATGCCAGTGCTGTCTGGAGACGTGTTTGAAGAGAAGGTGCATGCTTCAGCAAACAAAATGATGGAGAAGCCATTCGGCCTGATGCTGGAAGCGCTGGGCGACTTGAAGCCGAATGAGATTTATGTCAATACCGATTCCAGTCCCAGAAATGCGATGTGGGGAGAAATGATGACCACGCGCGCTCGAGTTCTTGGCGCCGCCGGGGCAATCGTGAACGGGTATGCACGAGACACGAGAGCCTTGTTAGAAATGGGATTCCCGGTTTTTGCGTTCGGGTCGTACGGCCAGGACTCCGGACCGCGGTATAAGGTGTATGACTATCGCGTTCCCATCGAGATAGGCCAAGCCAGAATCGAGCCCGGAGACATTTTGTTTGGAGATGTCGACGGCATCTGTGTGATTCCGGTATCCGCGGAGGCCGAGGAGTTCTCACTCGCCCTGGAAAAGGCGCGCGGAGAAGAACTGGTAAAGAAAGATCTTGAGCAAGGCGTCTCCGCTGTCTCGGCTTTTGCGCGCCATGGAATCATGTAAGAACAAGTTATTGGGTAATTCTAACTATGAAACTGGGGTTGGGACTCTATCGGCACATGTTGAACGACGAATATTACGCGTTCGCCGTACAGGCCGGGTGCACACACGTGATCGTTCACTTGGTCGATTACTTCAAACAGGGCGAAGCAAACCCTCAGAGCAACCAGCCCACGGGAAACAGGGACAAACCATGGGGCGTTGCCGGCGATCCTAACCGGCTTTGGACCACGAAGGACCTCGTTGCGTTACGCAAGCAAATTGAGGGCGCAGGACTGAAGCTTGAAGGTGTAGAGAATCTCGATCCCGCGCATTGGCACGACATACTACTCGACGGACCGAAGCGCGCCCTCCACATTCGCAATGTTCACGCAATCCTAAGAGCCATGGGCGAAGCAGGAATAGGTGTCCTTGGCTATAACTTCAGCATCGCCGGCGTATGCGGCCGTGTTCGTGGCCCGTATGCTCGTGGCGGAGCAGAGTCGGTCGGCATGGCGGGGCCAGTCGATGCACCTGTTCCCAATGGGACAGTTTGGAACATGATCTTTGATGAGGACGCGCCAGAGGGCTTCCTGCCGACGATCTCGCATGCCGAGCTTTGGAGCCGATTGCAACGATTTCTGGAAGAGGTGCTGCCCGTAGCGGAACAAGCCGGCGTGAGTCTGGCAGCGCATCCGGATGATCCTCCTCTGCCGACGATGCGCCTGCAGCCGCGATTGGTATATCAGCCAAGCACTTCGGCGCTAAGGGAGAGTGA
>PLZC01000152.1 GCA_003151985.1 Acidobacteriaceae bacterium | reverse complement strand
GCGTGCCCTGGTCCGCATCCCAGGCGATCAATTCCACACCGCGGACATTGGCTCTCTTAACGGCATCGGCAACCGACTTTCCCGAAGCCGCTTCCAGGCATATAAAGGCGTTAATCTTCTTGGCACCGGTGAGCGCCAAATACTGCTGGGCTTTGTCGAAGGCGATATGGGGATCGCCCTTGGTGTCCACGATGTCCGCAATTTTGATGCCGGGCTGAGCGCTCATTACGTCCTTGAAGCCCCTCAGCCGGTCCTCGAGATTCGGTTGGCCGGGAATGGTGAAGAAGACCANNGCCTCCAGGTTGTTGGTCCCGATAAAGTAGAGCCTGTGGCTGATGACTGCATCGGAATCCATGGTGATGACCGGAATGCCTTCCTCGATTGCGGAATCGATCTCCCGCTGCAAGACGGAAACGTCGGCGACGGAAATCAGAATCCCCGCCGGTTTTGACCTTACTGCTTGTTGCAGCGCGTCCAGTTCGCCCAGTGGATCGTAGCTCTGCGGCCCGACAACCTTGGCTGTTACCTTGTACTGCGCCGCCGCCTTGTTGAATCCCGATGCCGCGGTCTGCCAGTAAGGCAGCGATACGTTCGCAGCAACCATGTAGTAGACATCTTTGTTTGTGTCCGTGTTGCACCCGGCAGTGAGAGCAACCGCCAGCGCCAGCATGACCGGCGCAATCTGTTTCATCCTTTTCATGCTTGCCTCCGCTGAAAACGCGAAAAGTCTTGTGAACGCCCGCCAGTTCAAGGGCCTACGCTCCCTTTCTGAACAGGGCAGGATAGTAACCTGCGACAGATATCGTTGTCCAATGGCAAATATGAAGGAATTTATAACATCGGGCAGCGGCCCCCTGTTGCCAACGGGCGTTCCAGCCCCTTCGCATTATGTGCGTCAAATAGTTCTGGTTAGCGGGCGCGCGTTCGGGGTATATTTCATCCCATTCCCCCATGGAGGGAGCCACCCATGTTCGGTTCGAATATTCTCGAAGTCGTCATCGGCATGATCTTCGCCTTCCTGCTGCTCAGCATGGTCTGCTCGGCAGTCAACGAATTCATTGAAGCTCTGATCAAGAACCGCGCCAAGGATCTCGAGCGGGGCATCGGCGAGCTGTTGGGAGACCCGGCGAACACCACCAATTTCATTGACAAGCTCTACAACCACGGCATGGTCAATTCGCTCTTCAAGGGCTCCTACCCGCCGGATAGCAAATCCGACCTTCCCTCCTACATTCCCGCACAGAACTTCGCGCTCGCGGTCATGGATCTGGTCAAGAATCCACCGCCGGCCGGAATTACCCTCCCGCCTAACCTGGCCATGGCTTTAAGGAACTTTCAGGCCCAGGCCAAAGGAGATGCCGCCACCTTTCAGGCTGGTTTGGAAGACTGGTACAACACCGGCATGGACCGGGTGTCGGGTTGGTACAAGCGCCGCACGCAATGGATACTTGTGGCTCTCGGGCTCATCGTGGCCATCGCCGTCAATGCCGACGCCGTGAATATTGCGCGAGCGATCGCCAATGACGCCAGCCTGCGCCAGGCGCTTGTGGCTACGGCGCAAGCCAGGGCAGGTCAGCCGCTCCCACCCGGCAGTAACTCCAAGGCGGTCGAGGAACAATTCCACGAAGACCTGAAGAGTCTCAACGGTCTGGGACTGCCGATCGGTTGGGAACTCAGCCAGGCCGCCAAGGCCTCCAGCGCGGCTACCGGTGACCAGGGAGACTGGTGGCAGCGCACTCTGAAATCCGCCCAGGCGGCGGCCATCGCAGTGGTCGAAATCCTCGAAGAGCACTCGCTGGGTTGGATACTCACGGCGGTCGCCATTTCCATGGGCGCCCCGTTCTGGTTCGACCTGTTGAACAAATTCGTCGCCGTCCGCTCATCCCCCAAACCGCAAAACGACCAGTCGTAGGGAAGGGTTGCGAAAAACTTCCTCGGGCGGAAGGGTACGGCCGTTGGGCCGACAAAGCCTCGGCCGATTAGTTCTGCGGCGCCATCGCAAAGTACCCTTTGCGAGCCTGCACCTTCATCCCATCCCCGTGGCATTCCACGGCGAGATGCCGGAAGCCGCCGTCCAGCTTGGTATTGGTTGGCGTGTAACTCGCCACATATTGAGTACGCAATTCGTCTTCGATCTGCTGGAAAGCCGCCTCGAGCTTCTTGCCGTTATTGCCCACGTCGATCAGCCGCCCGCCTGTCTCCTCGGCCATCTTCTTCATCGCGGAGTAGCCCCAGTAGCCCATGCCGAAGCCGCCATAAAAGCCACGATCGGCGATCAGAATCACGTAGACGATCACGTTGGAGCGTTGCGCCGCGGCGATCGACTCGCCGATTTTGTAGCGGCTGCCCTGGTCTTCGCCATCGGTGAGGACGATCATCGCCTTGCGGCCGGTCTCCTGGTTGAGCTTTTCGTTCGAGGCCAGGTACACCGCATCGTAAAGCAGCGTTCCCTTGGGCGCTCCGATGGTGGGAATGGTGCCACCGCCCGCTCCGGGAATGCCCGCCGCGCCATTGCCGCCCGCAGTGTTGATTTCCGCTTTCGCCATGGCTCGCGAAAGCATGCGGGGACTGTTCGTGTAGTCCTGCAGCAAATCCACGTTCACGTCGAATGAGAGCAGAAACGCCTCGTCTTTCGGCTTCAGCACGCGCTCCAGGAATTGGCTTCCCGCGTCCTGTTCCAGGGGCAAAACCCGCTGCTGGCTGCCGGAGGTATCCAGCAGGATGCCCAAAGTCAGCGGCTGATGCGTCTCGGCCACGAAGTTCTTCAGCGTTTGCGGAGCCTTGTCCTCGGACACGCTGCAGTCGTCCTTGGTCAGGTGCGGAACCAGGTTTCCAGCCTTGTCTTTGACCGTGAAAAAGACGTTGACCAGGTTGACCTGTACCTTGAAGGTGGCCACCGATTCTTCATCGGGCGACGGCGCGGGAGCGGTGCTGACCGGGGGAGCGTCAGGCGACGGGGCAAGCTGTGCCCATCCCGCTGCCGACAACGCCGACAGGCCAAGCAACATAGGGAACAGGGCGGCAACTCCAGAGGGAACACGCATGATGGTCATTTAGACGGAATTCAAACCTCTAAGAGAGCATATGCCAACCGTTTCTCGGCCGCTGGGCAACCTGCGGGACTACGGCGCGTCTGATAGTCTGTCGGATGGAGCCCTGCTTGGCGGTTTCCTGTGTTTTGGGGGCTTCCGCGGACCGCCTGATTCGCGCTCTGCGCTGCGTTCGGGGAGGACGATATACCTGTGAAGCTAGGTTGGACGGCAATTGCGTTGGCGGCGACCCTCAGTTTGAGTTTGTGTACGGCGGTTTTCGCCCAACAGCAGCCTTCGGTTCCCGATGCGCCTACACCGCAGGCGCCAGTGCCATTGTCTGGCGCAGACGGCAGCTCGATTACGCCGGGCAAGGGCGCGGGAGATACTCCCTCAGCACCCAGTTCGTCTTCATCGGGACCGGCGCAGCAGCCAGCGCCCAGCAGCCAGGCTCCATCGAGCCAGCCGCCAGCCAGCCAGCCAAAAGATCAGTTTCAGGCCACTCCGCCTGAACAGCCCGTCGCCGGAGAAGGTGTAGCATCCACAGCTCGATTTGTGGTGAACGTGAACTTCGTCGAAGTACCGGTCACCGTGAAGGACAACAAGGGAAAGCTCGTCGCCGGCCTTACTTATCGCGACTTCAAGGTCTTTGAGAACGAACAACGCGAGCCATTGCGCCTGTTTACCGTGGACCCGTTCCCGCTTTCCATCGCCTTCGTAATCGACCAGAGCCTGACCTCCGACGTAATGGCAAAGGTGAACAACTCCCTTGGCGCCATCCAGGGCGCACTCACTCCCTACGATGAAGTGGCGGTCTTTTCCTACACCAACGGAGCGCAGGAGCGGACCGGCTTCACCGGCGCCCAGAGCAACCGCTTGCCGGCAGTGCTGGCCCTTACCAAGGAGACCGGCACCGAGATTTTGCCGCCGGTCAATAGCGGTCCCCTGGCGGGTTGCAACGTCCATGTCAACGGCAACTGCGCCGACCCCAACCTGCAACCCGGCCGCTCAGCCGGCGGCGGCACATTCATCACCATTCCCAAGGAGATCCACACCCTCAACGACGCCATCCTCTCCGCGGCAAAGGAGTTATCCACTCGCCCCAAGGGCCGCCGCCGCATTATATACGTCATCTCGGATGGCAAGGAATACGGCAGCAAAGCCACCTATCGCGATGTGCTGCGGTACCTCCAGACCAACAAAATCGCCGTCTACGGCACCGCGGTGGGCGACTCCGCGCGTTGGGGCGAGGGGTACATCAGCCGCATCCACCTGCCCTTTACCATGTACGACAACCTGCTGGCCAAGTACACCCTTGCCACCGGCGGCACGCTCGACTCGGAACGCAGCCTGAACGGCATTGAAAAGAGTTACGCCGCCATCGCCGAGGAAGCGCGAACGCAATACACCCTTGGCTACCTCAGCCACGAGTCGATCTACGACAGCAAGTACCGCAAGATCGAAGTTCGCGTCGATCGGCCAGGAGTGGAAGTCGTCTCCAAGTTCGGCTACTACCCCTCAGGTCAGGACGTTCGCTAGATCGTGGCGCCTTCCGGAGCCGCTGCCGGCCTGGGGTTGATTTCCGCCGCTACCTGGGGCGGCTCGGATTTTGTCGGTGGCGTTGGCGCTCGCCGCGCTCCCGCGATGCTGGTGGTGGTCGCAGGTCATGCCTTTTCCTTTTTGGTGCTGTTGGCCATCTGCCTGGGGATGCGGGTTGCCCTTCCCGCCCCGCAATTTCTCTTCTATGCCGTGGTGGGCGGCTTCGAGGGTTCGGTAGCACTGGCCGCTTTTTATCGCGCCCTGGCCATGGGCGCCATGGGCCTGACGGCGGCCCTGACAGGCCTGCTGACTGCCCTGGTCCCCGTCGTCTTTGCCCTGTTTCACGAAGGCCTGCCCACGCCGCTCACCGGGCTGGGTTTGGCAACGGGCTGCGTGGCGATCTGGCTGATCACCCGCTCACCCGCCATGAAGGGTGCTGGAACCCCGCCCACGGCGCTTCTGCTGGGGATGCTCTCCGGACTCGGCTTTGGAACGCAGTTGATCCTCTTCAAAATGGCCAGCGGGGGAGGGATCCTGTGGGTCATGACTTCGGCCCGCGCCGCAGGGGTTGTTGCATTGTTTTTGGTTTTGGCGGTCAAGCCCCCCAAGGCGCCATGGAAGGGTTTTTGGCTAACCGGCTTTTTGGCCGGCTCCCTGGACACGGTCGGCAACCTCTTTTATCTGAAGGCCACACAGGTTGGCAGGCTGGATGTCGCCGCGGTAGTCTGCTCGCTCTACCCGGGCGGAACCATCCTATTGGCAGCGCTGGTTTTGCGCGAGTGGCCCACGCGCCGCCAAATGGCCGGAATGGCGCTGGCCCTGGCTGCTGTCGCGCTGCTCAGCGCATAGGTCCGCAAAGAATTGTGGACACAAAAAGGCCCGTGCATCCGCACAGGCCTTGTCTTTGCCCCGCCAGCTCGGTTAAGCGGTATTAGGTCGTTATTTCGGCTCGACGGGCGTAGAAGGTGGTGGCGGGGGAGGCGGAGGCGCGCTCTGCTGCACCACCGGCGGCGGGGCCGGCGTCGGCTCCGTGAAGCCCTTGATGCCTTCCTTGAAGCCCTTTAGTCCTTCGCCCAGTCCCTTGCCCAATTCCGGCAGCCGCTTGGCGCCGAACAGCAGAAATGCCACTACGCCCAGCACAACCAGGTGCCACGGCTGCAATAGATCGCCCATTGATTCCATCCTCCGCGCGCCACCAAGTGCCGCGGCGCACTCCATCGGTGTTTAGTCATTATTGTCGCACAAAGGCAGGTTCCCGCGCTTACCCGGCAATATGCCGGGCCGGGAACGCCCCTAATTCACCTGCGAAGCGTTGCCCAGCCTCTCCGTGACCATGGTGAAGAAGGCACCCAGATCTTCCTCGTCGCCCACCGACAGACGGCGGTAGACTTTCATCAAGGGAAAGAGCCGCGAGCCCCGCACCTCGACGGCCGGAACCGCCACAGCGCCTCCGGGATACTGGGTCATCTCCCAACTGCCTGCGTAGCGCCGCCTCAGGACTTCGCCCAGATAGCTTCCCCAGAGCCGCACTTCAAAATCCAGGTCCAGCTCCGGGCTCTCGCCCACCATGACGAGAATCTCGTCCAGACTGTCAATAGATTCTGAGGAATAGTTCAGATTCTGCTGGAATTCCCTCCGGGCCAGTTCCGTAGCCGCTTGCGCGTAGCCCTCCATCATCGCCCCCAGGTCAGGGAACGCCGCCGACTCGAGCCGTTTGCGCAGATCGGATGCCACACTCCAGAGTAAACGCCTGAGCGCCGGAATCGAAGCCTGAAAATGGCAACTCCGCACGGGTTTGTGTCAGACTGATCATAGTCGCGGAGGATCCTCGTTGAAGCCGCATAAACTTGCCGCCCTTGTCGTCCTGATGGCCCTGACCGCCGTCACCGCCAACTCCAGCGGCCGCGATATCTATCCTGATCCGGCGCAGGCCAAGGCGGACCTGGCAGCCGCACTCAAGACTGCCGCCGCCACCCACAAGCGCGTTCTTGTCGATTTTGGCGGCAACTGGTGCGGCGACTGCCAGGTGCTGGACATTTACTTCCACAATGCGCGAAACCTGCCCATTCTCGAAGCCAATTTTGTTCTGGTCCACGTGAACATCGGCTACAACGACGCCAATCTGGATATCGCAAAACGATACCAGGTGCCGGTGGAGAAGGGCGTGCCCGCGCTAGCCGTTCTCGATGAGAAGGGCAACCTGCTCTATAGCCAGAAGAAAGGGGAGTTCGAGGCGATGCGCCGCCTGCAATCCTCGAATGTCACCGATTTTTTGGTGCAATGGAAGCCCGTGAAGCCCGGCTGCTCGACGGTGATGGTGACCTGCTGAGGCGGGGAAACCGCCCGTCCCCTCAGCCAATAGGCGTCAAGTGCTTGGTGTTCTGGTAGGTATAAGTGATGCGGTGGGCCACGGTGATGGTGGAGAGCACAGCCAGCACCCACAGCACCGGGGCCATCAGGCCCCAATGGTTAAACAACGCGCCCAGGATGATGAGCACGATGCGTTCGGGCCGCTCCATGAAACCCACCTTGCATTGGCCGATAAGGGCCTCGGCGCGCGCGCGTGTGTAACTGACCATCAGCGAAGTGACCATGACGAATGCGGTCAGCACCACGTAGCGGAAATGGTTGATGCGCGCGTAGTAGACAAGCAGGCCGAAAAACAGAACCACATCCGAATAGCGGTCGATCACGGAGTCGAAGAACGAGCCGAAGACCGTAACCCTGTTGTTGCGGCGGGCCACGCGCCCGTCCACCATGTCAAAAAGGCCCGCGCCGAAGATCACCATGCCCGCATAAAAAAACATGCGACCGGCGTTGTTCGCATCGGCGTGCCCAAACAAAAACGCAGCGGTGATGTTGATGACGAGGCCAATAAAAGTAAGCGCGTTCGGAGAGATGCGGGTAAGCGCCAGTCCATGCACAATGTGGTCAAGAAGCCATCCGCAAGCGCGGCCAAAACCGCTGGTCCAGGTCATTCCTATCTTCCTTACTTCTGCTCGGCGCCGTTTGCGGCGGTTCCGGTTTCCCCGAGGTCCGCGCCCGCCTCATCGTGAATGGTGGTCAGCTTCAGAATCTCCAATTCCCGCTTGCCGTTGGGAGTGACGATTACGGCCATGTCGCCAACCCGCTTGCCCACCAGGCCGCGCCCAATCGGCGAGGTGGTGGAGATCAGCCCCTTGGAAACGTCGGACTCTTCGCTGGTTACCAGGCGATAGACGATCTCTTCTTCCTTGGTCGAGTCAAACACCACGATTGTGGAGCCAAAGCCGACCTTGTCCCTGGGAATATTCGTCAGGTTGACCAGGGAGAGCTCAGCCATGCGTCGCTTGAGCTGTCCCAGGCGCGCATTCACAAAGGTCTGGCGCTGCTTCGCCATGTGGTACTCGGCGTTCTCCGAGAGATCACCCATGGCTACGGCCTTCTTGATTTCGGCGGGAAGCTCGTGGGAGAGCTCGTGCTCAAGAATCGCGATCTCTTCGAGAAGCTTTTTCTTAATGTGCTCGGGCATCCATATTCCGTTGCGGGGAGCGGGGATGCTCCATCCGCGAGAGATAGAAGAACTTGACTTCCAATTATACGCGGGGAACAGGGACTAGGAACAAGGGGACTAGGGACTAGTCCCTAGTCCCCTTGTTCCCTGCTCTTCAAGAAACGACTGCAGGATTAACGTTGCGGCCACTTGGTCCACTACCATTCGGTGCTCCTGGCGCGCGTGGCCGGCCTCATAGAGAATCTGGTGGGCCTCCCGTGTGGTCAGTCGCTCGTCCCAAAGATGGATGGGCAGACCGGCCAGTTCTCCCAGCTCGGCCGCAAAGGCCTGTGTCTTGGCCGCCTGCGCGCTCAAATCGCCGGATAGGTGCACTGGATTGCCCACCACAATGCCCACAACAGAAAATCGCCGTGCCAGCCGTGCCAGGGAGCGCAGGTCGTCGCGACGATTGTGCCGCCTCTCCAGCGTAAGCACCGGCTGCGCCGTCAGCCCCAGCTCGTCTGAGACAGCCACGCCGATGCGGCGGTTGCCGACGTCGAGGCCGAGGTAGCGGGGTGGCGGCGCTGTATCCAGCTTCAATCTCCTTTCCCAAGATTAATGCAACAGGATTAGGCGAGTCCCTCGTTCCCTCGTTCCCTCGTATAAATCTCCAGTCCGGCAAGAATGCTCCGTCCATGCGATTTACGCCCGATACAATCAAAGGTAGGGAATCTATGGGGAGACTCATTGCGTCTTAAGTAGGGGAGAAGGGTCAACAACAACGGAATGGTGCGCCAAAGACGGACGAGAAGCAGGAAGAAAAGTTCTGGCACGTCGGGAATCTTCCTGGCGGCTTTTCTCGTATTGTTCTTAGGCGGGGCTGGGGCTGCCTGGCTGGTCCTAACGCCGTTCGGTCCTCAGAGCGGGACATTTGTCGAGGTGGCACCTGGTTCTTCATCGGTGCGCATCGGTCAGTTGCTTGAGTCGGCCGGCGTGGTTCGAAGCCAATTTGCATTCGACGTGGTGCGCGCATTGAAGCGTGGAACGCTGAAGGCCGGCGAATACCGGTTCGACCACCCGGCGCCGGTCACCGAGGTCTATGAGCGAATCGAGCACGGCGATGTCTTTACCCGATCCGTAACCGTTCCCGAGGGCGCGAGCGTCTTCGATATTGCCGTCCGCCTGGAGCAAGCCGGTTTGGGCGCCCGGCAGGAATTTCTGGATGCCCAGACCAAGCAGGCGGCCTTGGTGGCGGATCTCGACCCGCTGGCGAAAAGTCTCGAGGGCTACCTGTTTCCGGATACCTATTCTTTCCCCCGCAAAGCCGGTCCGGCACAGATTTGCGCCGTGATGGTGCGGCGTTTCAGAGCGGTGGCCGGTCAATTGGGTTTGAAGGAGAACGTGCACCGAGTGGTGACGATGGCTTCGTTGATAGAGCGGGAAACGGCAGTGGATGCGGAGCGGCCGCTCGTAGCCAGCGTCTTTGAAAACCGGCTCGCCAAAAACATGCCCCTCATGACCGACCCCGCCGTCATCTACGGGCTTCAACTGGAAGGCCGCTGGCGTGGCGAAATCTACCAGACCGATCTCCAGCACAGCACCCCCTACAACACTTATCTGCACCCCGGCCTTCCGCCGGGACCGGTGGGAAATCCAGGCATCCGGTCGCTGCGCGCCGCAATGGAACCCGCCCGGACGGACTACCTCTACTTCGTAGCCTCCGGGTCCAACGCCCAGGGTCAGTCGCTGTTTGCCCGTACGCTGGATGAGCACACCCGTAATGTGGCCGGATACCGGCATGCCATGAAAAAAGCAGGTGGGCGATGAAAGCAAGTTGTCGTCTGGCCTCTGCCCTGGCCCTGCTGCTGCCTTTGCCGCTTTCCGGTTGCTTCTTTCTCTCCACTACGCGCAGATTGCCGGTTCCAAAGGCGCCCCTGGTCACGCGGACGGTTAGCCCCGCGCAGCTTGTCGGCCAGGTAAACCGGCGCTGGGCCGACCTCAAGAGCCTGAACCTCACAGTGGACATCCAGGCAAGCGTGGCCAAATCCAGCCAGGGAGTAGCCAAGGATTACACCACCTTCCGCGGCATCATCCTGATGCGCAAGCCGGAGTTGTTGCGCGTCTACGGACGGGTTCCGGTAATCGGCTCACGCATGTTCGACATGGTAGGCGATGGAAAGACCTTCACGCTCTGGATTCCCTCGCGGAACAAGGCCGTGAAAGGACCTTACGAGCTGAAGAAGAAATCCGCCAGCCAGGTAGAGAACATGCGGCCCGGATTCTTTTTCGACGCCATCGCGGTGCATGGGAGTGAGCCCGACGACCTGTATTCGGTGGCCTCGGATAGCGAAACAGTGGAGGATGCGGCCAAGAAGCATCTATTTACCGTTCCGGAATACATCCTCAGCATCATGCGGCCGAAACCTGGCAGCCAGGAATTGAAGCCTGTGCGCGTCATCACCTTCCATCGCGACGATCTGTTGCCCTATCAACAGGATCTCTACGACAACGAGGGGAACCTGGAAACCCAGGTATTCTACGGTCAATACACAGATTACGGCTCCGGCAAGTTCCCGTCCAAAATTACCATCAAGCGCCCGCTTGAGGAGTACCAGGTCATTCTCAACGTCGACAAAGTGATTGCGAACATGACTCTGACCGACGACCAGTTCGAAGTGAAGATTCCCGAAGACACAATAATCCAGAATCTGGAGTAGCGGCCGGGGCCCCACTCGGCAGTAGCTATGGCTTGCTATGGGCGGGTAGAAGTTGACCCTTCGCCGGAGGGTGGCTTGGACTCCACAAAGGCTGCCCGGCGACGATGTGGTCGACCCGCATGCCGGGGAAAAGCTCCCGCAACTCCTTCGCGCACTGCTCCATCCCCGGCTCTTCTGAAGCCTCGTGGCCGAGCAGAATCAGCGCCACCGGGCGGCCCTGCGCTACGGCATCCCGAACATACTCGACCGTCTCCCATTCGCGAGCTTCCCCAGCTATCAGCAACTCGACTTGCGGCTGGTTGAGGGCGTGCACCTGGTGTTCCATCGGGGCCGCGCCGGGTAGCAAAGCAACGTGCGTAATCACCTGGCCGGGAGAACCCTCGACGCGCATGGTTTGGATATGCAAGCGAGCTTCAAGTGTCCGGGCCAGCCTCCCAAGCGTTATAGGAGGGATGGTGACAAAATTCGCGCCGCCGGGGTGCGGGTACTTATCCCAGCCGAACGCCTCATACACGCCCGCCAGAATGTGGTCACCGGCAGGATCGGCGTGGATCTCGTCGTGAAGGCGGTAGACGACGAGGTGATGCTCCTCGATATAGGCAAGCTTGGCCTTGTATGTTGGATCGTTGGCGAAGAACTCCTTTTCATCTCTGTGGTTATAGAAAGTTGGCTCGTGGCTGATGATCAGGTTGTCTCCGCGGCGCACCGCTTCCCGCAGCACAACCATCGTATCGAGGAAAGTGGTGGCGATCCCGGTGACGGGCGTAGCTGGATCGCCGGCCTTGAGGGTGTCGACTGTTTCTGGCGGAGGCGCCGAGGCGTAGCGGTGCTGGATGCGAAGCCACGCCTCACGGCGCTGAGCTTCGGGGCCTGCGCCGCGGCCGGCGAAACCATCGGAAGAGCTATCAGAACCGCGAAGAGCGCCACGCGGTTCATCGGATTCGAGCGAAGGGTGAATGCCCACCTTTGTTTCATGTACCGCTATCGTAAACCCGCCCACCGTGGCCGGGACTTACGCGGCTACTGGCGGTCGCGATCGCGGTCATGATCTCCCCGGAAATGAGCGAAGGCTGTGTCGTATCCGCTACGGAAGCCCTCGCGGTAGTCGCCGTGTGCCTCCTTTGGCACGGGGGGATGGCGGTATCCCCTTGCCCGTTCGATGTTCGGCTGGTGGTGATGCTCAAAGTCATCGCGGCCTGCTTCAATACCGTCGTGGAAGCCCCGGCGCCGCACTTCACGGAATTCTGACGGAGGCGCATCCCAGTCGCCGCCGCGATCATGGTCTTGGGAGCGGCCTTCATCTTGAATTGGCGCCCCTTGTTGAGCCAGCGCGTCCCTGGCGATAAATATGCCGGATGTTCCCAGTGCAAAAACGAGTGCATGCAGGGCAAGTCGTTGAAATTTCATAGTTGGTTTCCTCCGTACATTGATGCACCCATGCTGAGATGGGGAAACCACGATGCCCGTTGTCCGGGGAAAAGGCCCGCGGCGGCAAAACGGAGGGCCGGCAGGAGGTACCCGCCAGTCAAGATTCAAGTTACGCAAGCGGTATATAGTTGGAAAACAGCACTTCACCCAATCCCCTCGTTCCGTAGTGGAAGGATATTCAATGGATCGGAGAACTTTCCTGGGCGTTGCATCGGCTGCCATTCTCGCGGAGGGGCTCCATTCCGCCTCCGCCCTGGCCGGCTCGGCGCCTGCCCCGGTTAAGCCCTTGAAACCAATGGCGGTAGGCCTGATGGTCAATCGATTCAGTGCCCCCGAGGCAACCTTCCGCCGCGTTCACGACATGGGCTTTTCCAACTGCTTCCTCTCTTTGGACAGTTATCTCAACGGGTTCACGCCCGCGTTGGCAACCCAATTCCAGGATCTGCTCAGCAAGTACGGCCTGATCGCGACCGCGGTAGAAGTGGTTGGCCCCGAACCTCTGGTGTGGGATTTCAAGCGCGGGCCTTCCACCATCGGCCTTGTTCCTCCCCAGTTCCGCGCCGCCCGCATTGACGCCCTCCGCCAGGCGTCCGATTTCGCCAAGCTGCTGGGAGTCTCTTTGGTCCAGACCCACTGCGGCTTTATTCCCGAAGATCCCGCCGATGCGCTCTACGCCGGAACCGTGGATGCGGTCCGCACGGTCGCCGAGCATTGCCAGGGCAACGGGCAGCAATTCCTGATGGAGACCGGCCAGGAGACTCCGACCACGATGTCGCGCATCATCCACGACGTTGCGCTGCCCAGCCTCGGCGTCGGATTGGACACAGCCAACTTGATTCTCTACGGCAAAGCCAATCCTGTGGACGCTGTCGACATTCTTGGGACCCACATTCGCAGCATCCATGCCAAGGACGGCCATTGGCCCACCGACCCCGGCAAACTCGGCGAAGAGGTTCTCATCGGAAAGGGGCTGGTCGACTTCCGCCAGGTCTTCACCAAACTCCATCGCCTGGGCTATACAGGCGCCGTAACCATCGAACGCGAGACCTCCGGCCCGCAGCAGATCGAAGATGTCCGCCAGGAGAAAATTTATCTTGAACGGATAATCCACGAAGTCACCGGGTAACAGCATCCGGCGGTATTGAAGCCTCTGAATGAAGGCATGGCATTGAAGGGTACGGGCTTTAGCCCGTACATGAGGTCAGGAATATCGTCGGGCTTTAGCCCCTGAGGGAATGCTGGCGCGAGGTGAAAACGATGCACCAGCATACAGAAGGAAACGAGGGACCCATGAATCGCAGAAAATTTCTTAAGACAGGAACCGCAGCCGCAGCCGGCCTGCTTCTCATCAAGTCGCGCACTGCATTTGGATACCAGGCGAACTCCGCCGTACGGCACGGGCTGCTGGGCTGCGGCAATCGAGGCACCTCGGTGGCTACCTCCTTCGCCAAGAACACATCTGCCCAGGTTGTAGCGCTTGCCGATCTCTTTGCCGATCAACTCGCTGCCGGCCGGGAGCACTTTAACCAGGTCAATGCGGGTTCCGGCGCTCAGCCCATCGCCGACAAACTCACGTTTCACGGTCCGCACGCATTTGAGCAGCTCGCCGCCTCTCCCGATGTGGATCTGATTCAGATCTCCACCCCGCCATTCTTCCACGTGCAACATCTCGAGGCTGCCGTCGCGTCCGGCAAGAATGTCTATTGCGAGAAGCCGGTAGGCATCGACATTCACCAGGCGAAGCAGGCGCTGGAGATTGCGAAGCGGGTGAAGCCGACGCAAAGCGTCGATGTGGGATTCCAGTGCCGCAACGCGCCGCCTTTTGCCGCCATCGCGGAAAAGATCAAGGCCGGCGCCCTGGGCAAGATCGCTGCGGCGAACGGCAGCTACAACGCACCGGGTGTGCCGGAAAGAACGCACGCCGGCGAATCCGCAGACGAACATCGGCTGAGGAACTGGCTCTGGTATCGGGCACTTTCTGGAGACATTCTTGTCGAGCAGAACATCCACATCATAGATTTGTGTAATTGGCTTCTTGGCGCACATCCACTCAAGGCTTCTGCGACCGGTGGGCGCAACGTAGAAACCCACGCAGGCGACTGCTGGGATAACTACGAAGTGGAATTCACTTATCCAGGCGACGCCCA
The DNA here is from genome assembly GCA_003151985.1 of Acidobacteriaceae bacterium. GTDB lineage: Bacteria > Acidobacteriota > Terriglobia > Terriglobales > Acidobacteriaceae > Telmatobacter. Next base: position 17,157 of record PLZC01000152.1, on the reverse strand, counting down.
CTTCACTTTTGCCTCAACCCAGTTTGGCGACTACGATCATTTCAATGCCAACTTGAGTTTGCTCGGCGATAGCGGGGCTGCAACCGTTCCGTACACGGGCCCGGTCCAAATCAAGGGCAAGCAACCGTGGGCGTGGCAGGAGTCGGTCGACACCGAGGCCGGCTCAGGCAAGTTCGCCGCCAATGGCAGCTTCTCCGACAACCTGGCTTTCGCCGACCGTGAAAAGGAGCGCACGTTTATCGACAGCATCACTTCCGGTCACCCGCACAACCAGATTGCTTCCGGGGTGGAAACGGCGCTGAGTTGCATGCTGGGCCGCATGGCCGGCTATCAGCGGCACGAGGTCACCTGGGAAGATCTGCTGGCGCACGGCGAGACATACAAGCTCGGAATGAACATGGAGCAGTTTGCCTGAGAAAGTATATCTGCTCTTTAGCGCTACCTTGCGGCCTGGAAGATTTGGCTGAGGTCGGAATTTCCGGAGCCAGTCGCGTAGTAGGCCGCCCAGTAGTGGGGATGGTGGTAACGGGCGTCGCGAATCAGGGATCGGCGGGCTGCGGTCAAGGCTCCGGGGACAGTGAGTCCACGCGCAAGCCCGCCATAAAAATCTTCCATCATGGGAACTGCCGAGGAGGAGTCAATCTGCCATCGGGTGGCGACGATCTCCGGGACGCCAAGCGCGGCCAGCGTGTCCACGATGTCGCTCATACCGTGATTCCAGCCTTCTTCCCTTTTTCCGCTGGAGCAGGCGGAAAAAACGGCCAGGCGGGCGGCGCGCGGGGGATAGTGGCGAAAGAGGGCGCTGTCCATGTAGGGCGAAGCCGATTTGGCTTGGGCCGCACCAGTTGCAGCGGGAGCCAGCAGCAGCCTCGTGGCGCCTTCCCCCTGGGCGGCGTGGCCGGCAAAATGAATTGCTGAGGCCGTTGCCAACCGGGCGGTGATTTGGCTCCCGGTGGCTTGGGCGCCTAGAAGCAGATTTGGATTCCTGCCAAACCGGGCAACAGCTCTGGCTTCATCCAGGACCTCAGGCAGCGGCACATTACCACCTGATGCGACTGAAGCCCCAACGACGAGCGGATTAGCACCAGAGGGCAAGGATGCACCCGACCGGGAAACGCTCGATCCGAGGAATTGAACGCCAAGAAGCAGAGACGGCGTTTCCGCAAGATCGAACTCGAGACCGATCGGCCCGCTGGCGGTTTCAACAGCCGGCCAGGGAAGATTGCCCAGCAGCGGATCGGCCTCAATCAGCAACTGGCCGCTTTTGGTCGAGAAATCACGCAAGCCGCCCAAAAACAGGTCCCCGACCCTGCGCGCCGCCAGATCGACAGATGCTAGTGACGTAGCCGGCGAGCTCACCGCACGCTCCAGCGGGGCAACCGCCGCAAGCAGGCCATCTTTTCCTGTAGGGACTGAAGTAAAGACGATGCCGTTCGATGTGGCCTGGTAAAGGAGCACGCGGTCGAAGAGGACAATCTGACCGAGAACTCGATTCGAGCCGAGCTGAAGAACAGCGCCGGAGACTTGTGGTTTAAGGCAGTCGAGCCGTTTGTCAGTGCAATGTGCAACGGGAAACCCAAGAATCCTGAGCCGGTATCTCTCCCAGAGGGCCAGTGTCTCTTCGCCGGAACGGCCTTGTGCCAACCACACTCCCGCCAGCACGGCATAAAGATCCCGATCCTGCTGGGCCAAGGTAATGTTCCCGGCTCCGCCCCCAGAGGTGAGGCGTTCCTCTTCAATCAGGGCCAGGCGCAGCAGGGTTTCCGCGCTTTCAGAGTGGCCCAGCGCAAGTTCCAGCCGGCCGCGAGCCAGCGCATAGTCCCTGCTGTGGAAAGAGTTATGCTCGCCCTCCATGTGGCCGCGCGCCGCCTCCAGCATCTTCGCCGCGCTGCCCAGGTCGCCGCGGTCGAGATAAAGGTCGGCCATCGCCTCTTCGTTTTCAACCAGAAAGCCGCGAATCGATTTGCCGCCCCCATTCGCCGCAAGCAGATCCTGCGCCACCCGCATCTGTTCCTGTGCCTCTGCGGCTGCCCCTGCCCGGATGGCAACCGAGGCCAGATGAAGCCTCTCCGCCGGAATCAGCCCCCGATTTTGCGATTGCTCAAGCGCGCCCACCGCCTCTTGCTGCAGCAACAGCGCATGATGGACTCTTGGGGTGGATTCTTCCACCTCCTCCAGCCCCGACAACGTGGAGAAGAGGCGGGCGGCGGGAAAATCTCCGTCATAAAATTTGTGCAGCGTGCCTAAATAGATCCGCCACGTGCTCTCCACATCTCCGCTGTCGACGGCCGCCGCGCCGACCCAATTCCTGGCGCGCAATTCCAGAAGAGTATATTTGCGCTCCTGCGCCATGCTTGCTGCCCGCTGAAAGGCAGGATTGTCTTCCGAACCGGTTCCCGGAGCCGGATCGCAAGCGCTGTTTTCGGTAAAGTCCTGAATCTGAATCCAAGCAAACTGAGGATTCCGGCCCAGCAGCGAGTGTGCCTCGCGATAGCAGCCCGGCAAGTCTGAGAGGACCTGCAGCGAGTAAACCAATTCAACGGCAGCGCGATCTTCTCCCGCTCTGTTGCCCAGCCGCTTGAAGAGTTCGCCGGCCTTGGTTGCCCACATCTTGCCGGCCGCATAGTCGCCCGACGCGTCGCCGCCAATCGCCTGGCTGAGCGCGTGGGCTGCGTCAAGAAAGTCATTGTTGGGAAGAGCGGATTCGGCGGGAAGAAGCTGGGTGAGCCAGGGGTCCTGGTGGTTTCGTTCAAGCGAGGCGGCAAGGGAATGCAGAAGCGTGCGGGCGGCCTGGCACGATTCATCACACGGCGAGCCGCGCGATCGGTCCACAGGCAACGGAAACGCCGAATTCAGCAGCTTGGGCAGCAGGGTGCTGGCCAGTTCCTCGTCCAGAACGGCCAGCGTGGCGCGGTCGGCTGCCAGCGCCCGCATTGCCTGCGGAGTGGCCAAATGCTGGTCCATGCGGCTTTGATGGGTCTTCAAGCGGTTCAATTTCTGCTCGAGCGCCTGCAGGCGGCGCCGCCCTTCGGCGAGCCAGCGAGGGTCGCGCTCGAAGCGCAGATACCGGTTCCAGGTTTCCACGGCGTTCATCATCTGGCCGCGGTCTTCCATGGCTAGCGCTTCATTGAAGAGCACTACCGGGTCGGCGGGGGTAAGCTCGTCGGCGCGGCGCAGATAGTCCAGAGCCGTAGCGCGGTCGTTTTCGCTGCCGGTGGCGGCTCCGCGCTGGAAGTAAGCCGCGGCATCGTCGGCCAGCAGGCTTGAGGTAACGGGCCCGGCGGCCAACAGGCGGTCAAATATGTCAATTGCTGCGTCGAATTTCTCTTCCAGCACATCGGCGCGGCCTTCGAGTTGGAGCCAGTGCGCATCTTCGGGCGCGTTTTCAAGGTGGCGTTCAATGCGGCTTCGCGCATCCAGGAGCCGGGAAGATTCACGGCCTGTCGAACCGCCGCGAAGATGAGTTCCCGGCGCGACTTCAGCATAACCTGCGCCTTGCATCCGCAAATCGAAGATGCGCGACTTCGCGTAAGACTCGGCCAGCAACCGCTCCGGCGTATTCAAATGCATCCACAGCAGGGTGAGTCCGGCAGCGAGGGCGAGCGAAGCCGCCATGCCTGCCCCCGCCCACAGGTACCATTGGGGTGCCTTGCCCCGTGCCGGCCGGCGCGGAGTGGAAGCCAGCTTGGTTGCCAGACGACGCTGCCAATCGGGTGAGGCGCAGGGGAGTTTCCCGAGCTCAGCCGTCTCTTCCGGCGAAATCTCCGCCGACACCCCCAGGCTTTGTCGCAAAACCGCAGCGCAAGCGCCGCAAGCCGCTGCATGGGTAAGAAGCGCATCCCCCTCGGGCGGTCCCAACTCCCCGTTTGCCAGCCTGAGCCACTGGCGCCGCTCGGGACAAGAACCTGCCATCTCCGCCAACGTGGAGGGTGTGCCGGCCATTGGAGTCGGGCCTTGCAGCAGGTCCTCCAGCGCATTGGCAAGCATTCCCCGTGGAGGCCCATTCTCAGGGCGGTCCGGGGAGCGATTGGTGGAGTCTTCAGCGTTCAAGCGATCATCCATTTCTACACACTATCTACCGGATTAGGCGACAACATTCCTTCAAAGAAATGCCTACTGCCCAACGGTTAATAGCGGACCTTCCCTCCTCGAATGGCCAATCTCCGCTCGAAGCCACAGCGCGGTCCGCCGCAGCGCGCTCTCAACGCCTTTGGCCGTCAATTTCCCACCTGCCAGCCCGGCAATCTCTTCGGCCGTGAATCCCTGCAAATAATAAAGCCAAAACAAAACTCGGTCACGCTCCGCAACGGTCTCCGGCTTGGCGCGCATCATCCCGTCCAGTTGGGAAAGCAGCACGGATCGCTGCATCTGCCCTGTTTGTTTACCGTCCTGGCTTGCTCCGGGAGCTTGACCCAGGCCGCCATCCTCGTCCAGTTGTGTGGTGATGACCTTGCCGCCTCGCTTGGCGGAGTAGATGCGGCGGAAGTAGTCGTTGGCCACCGAGGCGCAGACGACCCGCAACAACCCCAGGAAGGAGTCCTCGCCGCGCGGCTCAAACTCGCGCAGAATGCGGCGATCCTGCTCGCACAACTTGAGGAAGACTTCCTGCACAATATCGTCTGCCACCGCGGGCGATGAGCCGCAGTTCCACAACCGGCAGACACGCCAGGCAACAACAGAAACCAGCGGCCCCGTGCGACGCAGAAACTCCTCCCATTCAGCCGCATCGGCAGAGTGGGCACAGGATTTAGCGAGGTCGTTGACAGAGATTCGAGACCTATCCATCGCGCGGGACACCAGTTTACTGCATGGGCGCGGAAGTATCGCGTCTTGGTAGCGGAATTGTCTCCGTGGGTAACTCCCTGGAAGACACCGTTGGTTCATGGCCGTGCGTTTTGCGGCTGTGCTAGTATCCCGGCAAGCCACATCGGCAATTTCTAAAAGGACCCAGCATGGAAAGCAACCTCCGCCCCTTGACCCTCGGCGAGATTCTGGACCGCACCGCCCAACTCTACCGCACAAACTTTCTGCTCTTCGCCGGGATCGCCGCGGTGTATGCCGGCGTGCTGCTGGTGGTGGGCCTTTTGCAGATCGGCCTTGGGGAGACGTTGCGCTTTTTGCACCTGGCGGACCGGTTGCAGTGGCTTGCCTGGACCTCCACCGCCCTTGCCATGCTGCTTGTGTTTCTCTTCGCGGGAATGGCCATCGCGGCCAACAACCGCGCCGTGGCCTGGGTTCACTTGGGCGAACCGGCCACGATCCGAGCCGCGTACGCCGGCATTCTACCCCGCCTGGGGCGCTACCTGTGGCTCATGACCATCGCCGCGTTTGTGGTGTGGACGCCGCTTATCCTTGTCTATGGCGCCTATTATGGCGTGATCGCCTTCTATCTCCCCAAGGGCTTCCTCGCACATCCTGAAGCGTCAAACCCGCAGGCATCCATCATTTTCGGAGTGGCATCGCTGGCCTTCGTTCTGCTGCTCATCCCGACCGGCATTTACGCAATCTTGATGGGCCTGCGCTATTCCCTGGCGGTTCCGGCCAGCGTGGTCGAAAATCTGAGGGCTTTTCCGGCCCTGAGGCGAAGCATCGACTTGAGCAAAGGCTCGCGCGGGCGTATCTTCCTTCTCGGACTACTCGTCGTCGTCATTCAACTTGGTTTGGGCGGCATCACGCAGGGGTTCTTTATTGTGGCGGCCTTTAAACAGCATGGTGAGCTGGCGGCCTGGGTGCGCGCCCTGCAGCAGATTGTGGGCTTTTTCACAAACACGTTCGTTGGCCCTATCTACGCGATTGGATTGACCCTCTTTTACTACGACCAGCGGGTGCGCAAGGAGGGATACGACATCGAGTGGATGATGCAGGCCGCCGGGCTGACGCCGCCTGAGCCGGATGCCGAGCCCGAACCACCGCCCGTGCAAGAACAGGCGTAAAGGCGGCCCGCGTATACTGGCGCGTGGCCGGAATAGCTGAATGGCGTTGCCGGTCTGCACATGTGTCACGGAGGACCGATGTCTTATCCACGCGCAATCTTCTTCTTTCTCCTTGCATTCTTTGCCGTTGAAACGGCCATTGCCCAAACCGCCGATCCGACCCCGGTGAAGGTAACTTCGCCCAACGGGCAGATCGTCTTTACCCTCACCAGTGGCGCGATGCCTGACGGCTCCGCAGACCGAGTGACCACCGAATCTCCAGCCTCGGTCACTCTCCACTATGCGGTCCAGTTCCGCGGCAAGGACCTGATTGATGCGTCGAAGCTGGGTCTGGTGATCGAGGGGCAGGCGCCGCTGGGAACGGGAATGCACAAGACGGGTGAGCAGACCGGGAGCGTGGATCAGACTTATACCATTCCTGTAGGCAAAACCAGCACGGTGCGCGACCACTACAACGGGGTGCGTGCCGATTATCAGGACGCGAGTGGGCGCAAGTTATCCTTCGAGGTGCGCGTATTCGACGACGGCGCGGCCTTCCGCTATGTTGTGCCCGATCAGCCTTCGCTCAAGAAGGTGCGGATTGCGCACGAACTTACCCAGTTCACTTATGCCAAGGATGCCACGACTTATCCCCTGGTTCTTAATGGTTTTAGATCGTCCTGGGAAGACGAGTATCAGCAGCGCCAGGCAAGTGGGCTGCATAAAGATTGGGTGATCGGGCTTCCTCTTCTGGCTGAAGAGCCGGGAATCGGCTGGTTAGCCATTACCGAGGCCAATATCGATAACTACTCCGGCATGTATCTGCGCAAGGGCGCCGGGCGCTTCGACGTCCGTGCAGAATTATCGCCGCGCCTCGACGATCCGAACGTCGCTGTCGAAACCGCCACGCCCTTTACCACACCCTGGCGAGTGCTGATGATCGGCGACGAACCGGGCCGTCTCGTCGAGTCCAACATCGTTCTCAATCTCAACCCCCCCTCGAAGATCGCGGACACGTCCTGGATCAAGGCGGGCAAGTCGGCTTGGGACTGGTGGTCAGGCCAGGCTGCCCCGAGCGTGAGCTTCAAGACCGGCATGAATACCGCGACGATGAAGCACTATATCGATTTCGCCTCGGACTCTGGGTTTACCTATATGCTGATCGACGCCGGGTGGGCGGTCGCGGACCGCAGCGGTCCACAGGACTATGCGGCATTGGCGGACATCACCAAGGTGACGCCGGAGGTAGATATGCCGGAGTTACTGCGCTTCGCAAAAGAGAAGAACGTCAAGATATGGCTGTGGTCGCATTGGACATCGGTGGATAAGTACATCGACCAAGCCTTTCCCTTGTTTGAGAAGTGGGGCGTCGCGGGCGTCAAAATCGACTTCATGGATCGGGACGACCAGTGGATGGTGGGCTTCTATCATCACGTTGTCGAGACCGCGGCGGCGCATCATTTGATGATTGACTTTCACGGCGCCTATAAACCCGATGGCCTGCGCCGCACTTATCCGAATTTAATTACGCGCGAAGGCGTGATGGGCAAGGAGTATCTGAAGTGGAGCGCGCGCACCAATCCGCTGCATAACACCACGCTGCCCTTTACGCGCATGCTGGCCGGACCGATGGACTACACCCCCGGAGCCTTTGGCAACAGCAACCGCGAGAACTTTGTGCCGCGGAACTTTATGCCTATGGGCCTGGGCACACGCGCCCACGAGATGGCGCTGTTCGTGGTGATCGAGAGCCCGTTGCAGATGGTGTCAGACTATCCCGAGCGCTACCAGGGGCAAAAGGAGTTCGACTTTATCAAGCGGGTTCCAGCCACCTGGGATGAGGTGCGCGTCGTGACCGGGCGGCCCATGGAGAACATTACGCTGGCGCGGCGCAGCGGGGACGACTGGTATGTGGGCTCGCTGACAAACTGGGACGAGCGCAGCGTGAAGGTGCCGTTGAGTTTTCTCGGGCCAGGCCAATACGAGGCCGAAATCTACTCCGACGCCCCAGACGCCGTCACTGAGGCCACGCACACCAGCCTGCAAAAGCAGGCCGTGGACAAGACCACTGTGCTGGACGTGCACATGGTCTCCGGCGGCGGCAACGCCATCTGGATCCGCCCGGCGGCAGCTCATTGAGCATAGAGGGCTGTGTGTTATCGGCAGTCAGGCTGGCCCGGCAAGCATAGGATCGCGCCGCTTGGTTATGATCAGCGCATGCGGCACGAAGGCATAGCCCTGATGGCGGTTCTGACGGCGGTTCTCGCCGTGGCTCCAGTTGCGGGGCAAGCGCGCGCCACCGCTCCTCTTGCGGTTACACCCCCCGCACCGGCAACTGGCCGCTGGCATGAGGCATCGCTCGACGAGTACCGCACCCACCTGACGGCGCTGAGTGCCCTTGTTGACGCCTGCGCCAAAGGCCGCGATACGAAGACTTGCGATCCGCTGCTGGTCGGTCCTGACGACCGGGTTCCCCTCGGAGCCGGCCCCAATGCTGAGCGGCGGCTTATCCGCTTTGGCTGGCTTCGCGTGCTCTTTTCCAAGGCCGAAGACAAGGACGAACCCGCCCCCAAACCCGCGATCGGCGCGAAAGGCACAGCGAGCGAGGGAAGCACCCAGCCGGCGCAGCGCACCACCTCAGAGTTGTTGCAGGACGCCAAAGCCCGCCTCGCTCACGACCTGGCCGAGACCGAGGGCGCGAAAGCAGCAACCGCCGCCCACCCGCAAGAGCGAGACATGATGAAGCAGGTGCTGGCCGGGCGGGACTTTCGCGGCCTGGAGGAGCCAACGGCGCGCGATTCCGCATTGGAGAAATTCGGCAACTGGCTAAATCGACTTTTCGAGAGCGCCGCCAAGCTGCAATCCCGCTCTGTATGGATTGGCCGGGTGATCGTGTGGGGTTTCATCCTGGCAGTTTGCGTGGGGTTGATCTGGGGGCTGATGCAACTTGAGCGCCGCTGGCGCATCCGCCTGGTGCCGGAGAGCGTAGGTCCGGCTCCGGGAGCTGCATCCGCCCGCGACTGGCAACTCTGGCTTGAAGACGCGCGCCGGACCGCGGAGGCCGGCCAATGGCGCGAAGCGACCCATTTCGTTTACTGGGCGGCGATTTCGCGGCTGGAGTCGCGACGCCTGTGGCCGCCGGACCGGGCCCGCACCCCGCGCGAATACCTGGCCCTCGTCCCCCCTGAAGACCCGCGCCGCACCGGGCTGGCCACGCTGACCGGCAGCTTCGAGCGCATCTGGTATGGCGGCCGGGCAGCAGGCGAGCTCGACTACCGGAAGGCCGCGGATCTGGCCGAAGGGCTGATCGCGAGAACCGGGACCACTGTCATTGGGGGAGGGAGCGCCCGATGAAGTTTCTCTCCTCACTGGATGAAAAGGATCGCCGCTTGCTGCTGTGGTTTGTGGGTGTGGGCCTGGCGCTGGCGGTGCTAACCGGGTTCCTGATGCCGAGCGGGAGCGGAAACGACAATCCTCTGCCCTCGACCTACCTGCCAGGCCAGCACGGCGCAAGAGCCGCCTATGAGACGCTGCTTCGCTCCAATTACCAAATTGAACGCTGGGAGCGGCCGCTTGCCGAACTGGCTGCCACGGCCGGTCCTGAAACGGTGGTAATTTTTGCCCAGCCGTTCTCCCGCGAGGGAGAGGACATCAAGGCCGTGCGGACGATTCTCGAACGCGGAGGGCGGGTGCTGGCAACCGGTTTCTGGGGTGGCTTCATCCTCCCGGCAGAAGACACCGACACGCCGCAGGAGTTCAACTTTGCCGCCTGCAAGCTGGAGCCCGAGGGGCTGGATCCGCTTCCGGGGTCGGGCGAAGTGTGGATGGTTCCCGAGGCAACCTGGCAGGTGGGAAACCCGGCCCAACACGTGGAGTACAGTTGCGCCGGACACCCGGCGGTGGTGGAGTACGACTGGGGCAAGGGCCACGTGGTGTGGTGGGCAAGCTCCACGCCGCTGGAGAACGGCTCGCTGAGCCGCGCCCACAATCTGGACTTCTTTCTCAACTCACTCGGCCCGCGCGAGAGGCATCATTTTTACTGGGATGAATCGCTGCATGGCGAGGTGCGCTCGAATTGGACCTATGCCAGCGGCCCGTCACTTACACTCTTGCGAATTGGCCTGCCGGTGCTGGGGCTGCTTGTGGTTTTCAGCTTCAGCCGCAGAAGCGGCCCGGTGCGCGACTTGCCGCCGCCGCCCCGCGCCACGCCGATCGAGTACCTCGAGGCGCTAGGCTCCCTTTATCGAAATGCAGGAGCCGCATCCACAGCGGTAGGAATTGCCTGGGAGCGATTTCGTCGCCAGGCCCTGCGCCTGTGCGGGCTGAGAGGTCAGCCGATGGGCGCGTTGGAGTTGGCTGCGGTGATTCGCCGCCGCTTTCCCGGCGCCGGACCAGGCCTGGAAGCCGATTTGGCTGCCTGCGAAGAAGCTGCCTGGGGCGAGGCCGTTTCGCCTCGTGAGGCGCTCAAGCTGATTCAGGCGCTCGACTTGCTTCGGAAGCAGTTCACCGCCGCCGCCAAACCAGGCGGCGGGACGACAAAAGCGGCACATCTTTATTCCAAACAGGAAAGGGCTTCATGAGCCAGGAACCATTTCAGGACGCAATTCCAGGAGAAGCAACAACATCGCTGCATGCTACCAACCAGTTGATTGCCCACGCGCGCGTGGAACTGGGCCGGGCGGTCTCCGGCCAGGGAGAGGTGATCGAGGAGGTTTTAATCGCCGTTCTGTGCCAGGGACATGCGCTGCTGGAAGGCGTGCCCGGGATTGCCAAAACGCTGATTGTGAAAGCCCTGGGACGGCTGCTTGGACTTGGGTTCCAGCGGGTGCAGGCCACTCCGGACCTGATGCCCGCCGACATTCTCGGCACCACTATTCTGCGCCCGGGCCTCAGTTCAAGCGCGGAGACCTTCACCTTCCACGCCGGCCCGGTGTTTACCGACCTGCTCCTCGTGGACGAGATCAACCGCATGCCGCCCCGAACCCAGGCCGCCCTTCTCGAATGTATGGAAGAAAGGCAGGTGACCACGGACGGCCAGCGGCGGCCTTTGCCCCCGTGGTTCACAGTGTTTGCCACGCAGAACCCGGTCGATTTTGAGGGGACTTACCCGTTGCCCGAGGCGCAATTGGATCGATTCCTCTTGAAGATTCGCGTGGCGTACCCCACGGAACCGGAGGAGTTGCAAATCCTTGAGCGGCACCACGCGGGCACTGGCGCGGGCCTGCTGGAAGATGCGTCGATCACGCCCCTTCCCGCAGGACTATTGGCCGCCGCTTGCGCCGAGGTGCGGTCAATTCGCATTGAACCGGAGCTTTACGGATACATCCTGGCGCTGGCGCGTACCACCCGTGAATGGCCAACGCTGCTGCTGGGCGCCAGCCCGCGTGCGGCCCTGAGCCTGATGCGTGTAGCCCAGGCCGCCGCTGCCTTCGACGGCCGCGACTACCTGGTTCCCGACGACGTGAAGCGCGCCGTGCAGCCGGTGCTGCGCCACCGCGTCATGCTCAAGCCTGAAGCGGAATTGGAGGGCTTCGACGCCGACCGCGTTTTGACCGACGTGATTGCGGCGGTGCCGGTACCCAGGCAATGATCTGCGGGAGGATCGTTTGAAATTCTTGTCAAGGGAGCCTCTGAAGTAGTCGATGTTTTGAAGGGTACGGGCTTCAGCCCGTACGTTAGACAGACCAAGGGTTGCGTGGGCTTTAGCCCCTGAGGGAATACTGATTTCGTCAAAGAACCTGCACGATAATTGAATTGAGGCAGCATGAAAAAGAAGATCTCCATCACACTTTCGACTGACGTGCGGTTGAAAATTGATAGTCTGCGCGGAACGTCCGGTTCCCGCTCGGCTTTCATTGAGAAGGTCTTGAGCGACCACATCAAAGAATTGGCCCAACGCGAAATAACGGCAAGTGATTTGGGCCGGATGAACGCCGCAGCAACTCGATTGAACCACGAAATGGAACATCCGCCGGGTGATCGGCAATGATTGCCCCCTCCCTCCACCCCGGCCCGATTCGTGCCACATGTGAGCGACGCCGCCGCTGGGGATTCGGCCTCACCACGCGCAGCGTCGGCCTGCTTATCGTCGGCTTCGTTTGGCTGGTCCCGGGATTCTGGGACCCGCGCCTTAGCTACGCCATGCCTGCCTGGGATGTTTTGGTCCTGCTTGCCGCCCTGCTCGACGGTCTGCGCCTGCCCCAAGCCGGCGATCTGGTTGCAGGCCGTTCCTGGTCCAATGCGCCCTCTCTCGATAGTGAAACCGAAATCGAGCTGACCCTGGAAAACCAGGGCAAGGTAATCGTCGAATGCCGGCTGGTGGACGATCTGCCGCCGGCCTTGGTTCTGGAACCGGCGCCGCACAGGTTGACCGCATTTCCACGCGTCCCTGCGAGCGTCCGGTACCGCATCGAACCACAGGAGCGCGGCGATTGGAAGACGGGCTGGCTTTACGTCCGCTACCGCTCCCCGCTTGGCCTGGCCGAGCGCTGGGCCAAGGCGCCCCTCACACAGACGGTGCGGGTTTACCCCGCCCTGCGCACCGGCGAGGAGCAGCAAATCTTTCTCGCTCGCAGCCGCCAGATCGATCTCCAACTGCGCCAGGCGCGACAACGCGGGCTGGGCCGCGATTTTGAGAGTCTGCGCGAGTACCGTGAGGGCGACGATCTGCGCGACATTTGCTGGACAGCCACCGCGCGCCGGGGCAGCCCGATTACCCGTCAGTACCAGACAGAGCGCAGCCAGCCGGTTTGGATTGTGCTGGATTGCGGTCGGCTGATGCGCGCCCGGGTGGCTTCCGTGACCCAGGGAGCGGCAGCGTTTCCGGCCAAGGACCGGCAGGGGCGGGTGCACTCCAAGCTGGACCATGCCTGCACCACAGCAGTCGCCTTGGCGCAACTGGCCCTGTTTTCCGGCGATCGTGTGGGTCTGCTGGCGTACGGTCAAAGCATCCAGCAGCGTCTCCTGCCCGGCCGCGGCGCGGCTCATTTGCGCCAGCTCATCGAGTCACTGGCCCAGGTTCATGCCGAGACAGGCGAGGCCGATCACCTGCGTGCGACCGCTGTGCTCAACCGCTTGCAGCCACGGCGCTCGCTGATATTGTGGGTCACCGACCTGGCCGAGACCGCCATGCGCCCGGAAGTGATCGATGGCGCGGTGCAACTGCTGCGCCGCCATGTGTTGCTTTTTGTGGCCATGGCGCAACCGGAAGTGGAGATGATCGCCCAGGCGCGCCCCAGAAACGTCGAGCAGATGTTCCGCGCTGCCGCCGCGCAGGAGATGGCCGGGCGGCGCGAGCTCCTCCTGGCAAGACTGCACGAACAGGGCGCGCTGACCCTCGACCTCAGCCCCGAGGCGCTGACTTCGTCGGTGCTGAACAAGTACTTGCTGGTGAAGGAACGGGCAATGGTATAGGCGCGGTCACTCTGGTTTCGCTCTAGTCTAAGCCCTCATTCAGGTTGGCAGGGCATCGGTCTTCAATTCCCCTTCCCACCGCGCCACAACCGCCGCCGCCATACAGTTGCCGATGACATTCATGCCGGTCCGCCCCATATCCATCAGCGTGTCCACTCCCAAAAGCATGAGAACCGCCGTAACGGGAATCTGAAATGAACTGGCGGCCGCCATCAGCACCACCAGGGTGGCGCGCGGCACCCCGGCAATCCCTTTGCTGGCGAGGGCCAGCGTGGCCAGCAGAACGATTTGCTGGCCGATAGAGAAATGCAGTCCGGCCGCCTGGACCGCAAAGAGGGCGGCCATGGACAGATAGATGGTGGAACCGGTCAGGTTGAAGCTGTAACCGGTCGGGATGACGAAGGAGACCATCCAGCGGGGTACGCCGAACTCTTCCATGCGCTCCATGGCCAGCGGCAGCGCGGCTTCGGAAGAGGCTGTGGCGAATCCAATGGCCGCCGGCTCGGCAACCGCCGTCGCAAATCGGCCCAGCGGAATCCGGGCCAGCATCAGAATTGGCGCGAAAACCAGCAAGAGAAAAACAGCCAGGGTGGAGTAGCAGGTAACCAGCAGCTTGGCCAGCGGCAGCAGCGTGGCCATGCCCATGCTGCCCACCGTATACGCCATTGCCGCCCCCGCAGCCAGCGGCGCCGCATACATAATGAACCGCGTCAGGCGGAACATCGTCTCGGTGAGCGACTGCAGCACGGCCACCAGCGGCGCGCGGCGGGGTTCGGCCAGGGTAGCCAGCGCTGTACCGAAGAGCAATGCGAAGATGGCCACCTGGAGAATTTGATTTTGTGCCACGGCCTGGGCAATGTTCTCCGGAAAAATGTTGAGCACAATCTCCTGCCACCCGGCTTGGTGAGCGACAGACACTGCGACCCCGGCGTCGTTCGGTACCGGTAGCTTCACGCCCACTCCGGCCTGGGAATAATCGATTGCGACTGCGCCAAGAATGAGGCCGATGGTGGTGACCAGTTCAAAAAACAGAATCGACTTGAGCGCCACGCGGCCCACGCCGCGAAGTTGGCCGTGGCCTGCGATGCCGGTGACAATGCCGCCAAAGACAAGCGGCGCCACGATCATGCGAATCAGCCGCAAAAACATTTCGCCGATGAAGTGGGTTTCCGCCGCAAACCGGGGTGCGTCCGCGCCAACCTCCACCCCGACCACCATGGCGAAGAAGGTCCACACCAGCAACGAGCGGCGCTCGATCGCAAAGGGGACGAACAGCCCCAGCGCAACCCAACGAATAGCTAGAGAAACTTGGATTGCCGCTTGAAACCAAATGGCTGTCAGGCCCGCTGCGAACAGCACGACACCCGCAACACAAAACGCGCGCAGCCAGGCGCGGCGGCGAGGAGAAGGTGCTTGAGTTAAGTCTTGCGAGGTCAAGGTCACCATTATCCTTGTGGTCGGGCCACAATCGGTCTAACTGGTCGGCGTGGAAGGAGACGATGCGGGCGCAGGTGCGGCCGCTGCCGGAGCGGCAGCAGGTGTTTCGCTAGCCTTGCCCGGGGCCTTGGAATCGGCGGAAGCGGAAACGGAATCAATCTTGCTGTTGCTCTCGGAGCCGCCTTCTGAGGCAGGCTCGGAACTCTTGGCTGCGTAGTCGTTCACATACCAGCCCGCTCCCTTGAAGTGGAGCCGCGGCGCGGTCAGCGGACGCTCCAGCACGCCGTGGCACTTGGGGCATTCCGTCTCCTGCTTGGCGCTGAAGTTTTGAATCTTCTCAAAGCGATGGCCGCATTGGGTACAACGATACGCATACAACGGCAAAGTTTTCACCCCTCGGGAAGAAATGGTCTACTTCCTCCATTGTACCGGCAGGGCGGTAAGTTGACTGCAAACCACCGCCCTGCTCACATGCTGCAAAAAAAGCGTTGCCTTGAAAGCGCATGGCTCTTCAGGCCGCGGAAAGACTCCATCTCTCAGGCTTTGTAACAGTCCCTCAACGGCGTCGCTGACCCGCGATGGATGAAACCCGGGATCGCCCGATCCCTTCCGCCAACTTGCTAACTCGCCAACCCCGCGCAGCGGGGGCTAACTCGCCGCATTTGATTGAAGATCCTTCGCTCTCCTCTTTCTTTAGAGTGTTCAACTTGCTGAACACAATCAGAATCAAGCGGGCTATAGTCCCTGCTGAAGCCCGTTGCGCCAATTTGGCGGATTTCCGCAGCCCGCCAAACCCCCAGCCTCAGTGCACTGTAATTTGCACCGACCCGATCTTGTTTTCCCAAGCCAGCGAGATCGTTCCCTTCTTGCCGCCCAGATCCTTCAGCGTGTACCGCAGGTTTTCCACCAGCGAGGGCGCTGCATCCATCGTCATCTTTGCCCGCCCCAGGTCTTGGGCCTTGTCATACGCCAAGCCCCATTGTCCGGTTTGCTTGTTGACGATCAACTCCCAATTGTCAGGGTCGGAGATGTCCACAAACAAGGTGTAATCGCCCTTGGGCACAGAGATTCCCCCGATGTCGAGGTCTGCGTCGGTATGGAGTTTGGTGGCCGAGTTGGCGCCGGCGCGCCACACGGGGTAATGGGGATTGTGGCTGATGAGCCCGTCTTTGGTGAAGATGTGGCCGGCGCGGCCGTTCACTCTGGGCGAACTGTAGCTGATGGTAATGGTCGCGCCGCCGATGGTCGCCGACTCGGTCTCGGGCGGGCTCTTGGGCGGACCTTGCTGGGCGAACAGGGTGGTGGCGGCAATCAAAAGGCCTGTACAAACCAAAAGACGCTTCATGGCGATCATTCTCCTCCGGCCAGAGCTCTGTTAAGTGGGTCACGGCTCCGACGCGTTGATTGTCGCACCGCGCGCTTGGGTTCGGGAAGCACAGTCGACGCGCCTGCTATGATGCGGCGCAAGGAAGTCGCATGGTTGACCATTCAAGACTAAGCTCGCCGGGCGCCCGTTTTCGCGCCGCGGTCGAGGATGAAAAGCCCCTGCAGGTAGCCGGAACCATCAACGCCTACACGGCGCGGCTGGCGGAGGCCACCGGCTTCAAGGCGCTCTATCTCTCCGGCGGCGGTGTAGCTGCTAACTCGCTGGGCATGCCCGACCTGGGCATCAGCACCATGGAAGATGTGCTGACCGACGTCAGGCGAATTACCGACGCTACCGGCTTGCCACTATTGGTAGATATCGACACCGGCTGGGGCGGCGCTTTCAACATTGCGCGCACCATCCGCTCCATGGCCAAGGCGGGCGCAGCCGCGGTCCACATCGAGGACCAGGTAAGCGCCAAGCGCTGCGGCCACCGCCCCGGCAAGGAACTGGTCAATTCGGCCGAAATGGCAGACCGCATCAAGGCCGCAGTCGATGCCAGAACAGACGAGCATTTTGTATTGATGGCCCGGACCGATGCGCTGGCCAATGAAGGGTTGGCAGCCGCCATTGAGCGGGCGCAGGCTTATGTTGCCGCCGGCGCCGACATGATCTTTGCCGAAGCGGTAACGGAGCTGCCCACTTACGCAGCATTTCGCAAGGCGGCCGGCGTTCCCATCCTGGCCAACATCACGGAGTTTGGCCAGACGCCCCTGTTTACGCGCGAGGAACTTGGGGCAGCGGGCGTCGACATCGTTCTCTACTGTTGCGGCGCTTATCGAGCCATGAACGCCGCCGCACTCAAGGTATATGAGGCAATCCGCGCTGAAGGAACGCAAAAGAACGTGGTGTCCATCATGCAGAGCCGAGCCGATCTCTATCGCTATCTCGACTACCACGCCTACGAGGCAAAGCTTGACGAGTTGTTCGCCAAGGACAAGGAGTAGCCCTAATACTGTTCACTTAACG
>PLZC01000176.1 GCA_003151985.1 Acidobacteriaceae bacterium | reverse complement strand
AAGCCTTCTCTCTATGGCCGCTTTTGGGTGATCACCGAGGTGTCCAGGGATGAAACGCGGGATTCCCTATAGCTGAATTAATTGGTAACGAAGGCCCGGTGCTATCCCCGAAAGTCTTCCATAACTCACTGTGCCCCGTTGAGGAAAACATGTCCACACGAATCTTGTGCTGTTCTGCTCCCCAACTCTAAGGCATGTCCGGGATGCACGCAAACGAGAGTAATCCCTTCGGCTGCTCTCTTAAACTACCCGCCCAGCCGGTGCAGGCTCGGCCTTCCTGAGCTGGCTCGAGAGGGGATAAGTGGAAAGAGGGTTCCTGCTTGACTGTTTTAGGGGGATTTCCTGAACACGGGCGGGTTTAGGAATGAATATCCGCGAAAACCGGCCAGTTATGGAGTACGCATTCTGAGAGTAAGGTCAGCCGTGGCATGGCGTGCCTCGATGCCGCCATTTACTTTCGTCATGCGTGTCGTCAGAACATTCCATGGTGTAAAGTCGATTTTCACAACGCCATAATTACAGTCCTCACCGTCAAATCTTCCCTCTTTCGGCTCGTCACGGTATTCGAACCAGTGGTAGCCGACAACTCCGGGCAGGTTCGCTAAAGCATCGGCATACATCGCGAAACCATTCGCCCGGTCGGCTTGCGTTGCGACGGGTTTCCCCCCGCCCTTCGAATTCGGAAGACCGCTATCCATCGCTTTAAAACTGAACTCAGTGAGCATCGCGGGCTTGCCGGTAACGCGTGTGATCTGCTCTAGTTGCTCGACGGGCGGTGTTGCGTTGTAGCTGTGAAACGAGATGACATCGAAGTACGCGCCAACGGCTCCCATGACTGCATCTCCTGGATAGATCGCGAAGCGGCATCCCAGGATTAGATGGTTTGGATCATGCAGGCGTATCGCCTGACTGGTTACACGCCCGTATTCCGCCGCCACCAGTCCCGCGAACTTCGCTTTGTCATCGGCGGTGATCTCGTGGTTGAGAGACTTCACGAATGCCTCCGCCTTGATGAAGCCGGGTGCCTCCCAGGACATTTTCAGATAAACGTCAAGGAGGCTGTCTTTCGATCGCCAATCGTCGCCCCATCGCAGTTCATTGTCGGTGAAGTAGCCTAGCAGCCATTTGTCTTTCGAGCGCGGTGCACACAAGCGGGCCGCCACTTTGTCCGCGGCTTCGCGAAACTGCGGACTGAAATAGTCCACGACACCGCCTTTTACCCAAAGATCTTTCTGAATCGAGCCGGCAATGTCGAGTATCACGGTGTGAGCAATCGGCTGCCGGTCTATCTCCTCGGCCGACCAGGCGCCAGCAGTATTGAACTTCCAGTCTCGCAATTGCCGCACTGTGGCCGTCGCCCACGCGCCGGGATCTGAGGGAACTTTGGGGGCTCTCGGTGTCTCGGGTTTATAACTTATATTATCTACGCCCTTGGAGAAGAATGCGTTGCCGTCAGGCGTTACCAGCCACCAGCGACCGTCGATCTTCTGAGTGTGAAACCATCCGGTCTTTGCACCGGTCAGGTTCGGCCACCCGCCGAACTGATCACTGTGAGGACCAACGCCGGACAGTACTGCGAGCGCGAGTACGATTGAGAGTTTCATTTGCCTCTATTCTAGACCAGGTGTTTTCGTCGTCGATTGCAGAAGAACTCTCACGCGTGCGAAAGCCGGGACTCAAAATGGCATTCCATTCCGTTGACCGGTAAGAATGAGAAGAGTAATGGTTCGAAATGATCCGCAGGAGCTGCAGGGCCAAGCTGGGGACCCTGTCTGCTCGCACTTGGTGCATTCTCCGCCTTTGCCTTACCGATCCAATTCGTCCTGCAGTGACAGCAGCATCTTGGCGATCAGCTAAGCCTGAGAACTGTTTGCCGCCAGAAGAAGTCGGATGTAACTGACGCCTAGCTCAGCTCTGGACACCCTGTGGCGATTCCAACAGGCTCGGTTAATGCATGTGCCGGACCCAGCATCTTCACCATCATTGAGCAAGAGGAATGGGCCACGGGCGGCCTGACTCGATATCCGGATGTCTCGGTTCTGATTCAACGGGGCCGTATTCATCACGCAACTCGTCGATGCGGGTAAGACACCTCCACGCCAGTTGCGCCTCAGGCGTATCACCCTGAATCATTTCGAATAGCTCTTTCCGTAGCGACGGAACCGCAATACCAAAACGCTCGCTTGCTCCAGCCCAATCCTGAGATGGTCGTTCGCCGACGACGGCGTGCCGAATGGCGGCTTCAATGCTGCCGGAATAAGGTTCGCCCCGGCGCGCATGGTTTTGAACCAATACCAGCACACCCGTCTCATCGGCGCCTTCCGCGATAGCCCCCTCCAGTAACTCACTCGCAATCCCGCGAGAAGCTGAATCGTATTGGCGATATACATCTGCTCGAAACTCTGCGTCCTCCAGCATTGCTCGGCCTAGTTTCCGAGTGAGCCACCATCTGTCTCGCACCTCAACAGCGGAAAGAGTTCCATCCGAAATGAATTCAAGAAGCGTGCGCGCCGCGGTTACCGGGGAACGTCGTTCCAAGGCACCGAGCCAGTCGTGGTCGTTCAAGAACGCAGTGTCTCTTCGCGGCAATTCCTTGAGCACATGTTCAGCCTCGGATGACGGTGCAAATGACAGAGCGGACAGGATACTGCGAAGCCGCCAAGGTTGCCGCCAGGTAGGGTCTATCAGATCGAGACCATCCAATGTGGCCATTGGGCGATCGGAGAACGCTAAGAGCTCCAGCCAACCTCCGAGTTCCCACCAATCCTGTTCGAGGTTGAACCAGCGTTTCGCTTTCCCTTCCAAAACGAGAGCTCGAAGACCGTCGAGAACGATGTCAGCCCGAACGATTTCACCGCTCAGGACAAGGGCGCTGAGTAACGCCTGCTTTTCGCGAAGAGACTGCTTTAATTGAAGAAGGCTATCCAACGTAGAAGTTCGATCGCCGTGCGGCATTCGAAGCGCCACCGTTGCCAACTGCAGTGCGTGGCGATGCTCTTCGTCGCTCGATCCAGGCTTGATGAGATCATCAACGACCGCAAAGATTGCGTCCGCGTAGGGTGAGGTTGCGGGGCTTCCAGTAGCCGAAGCTCGTTCAGCCCAGCGCGCGCCCACTTGCGAGAAGTCTGTTCCGAAAACGAGCCTCCTCGGATCGGGTGGGTTGTGCTCCTTCTCCCAAAGATCCCTCAGCACGTGTGCCGCGTCCACGCCAAAGCCATCGAAACCGAGATGCGGCAAGTACGACTTCATTAATTCCACAACTTGCTCGCCACCTGTGTTGGCGAAAGCACGCCTGTATTGCAGCGAGTGTCCCATCTGGGCAGAGGATCGAACCACTATATCGACCGCCTCTTTCTTCTCAAAAGCGGTCTTCATCTTCTGACGCGCATCGCGCCAAAGTGCCAAATCTGCCGCAAGCATCCGCCCCAGAACAGTTCCCAACTCAGGTTGCGACACGCGGCTAATCGCCATTGCGACTTCTGCGAGAAGAGATCGGTCGGGGGCCGATGATGCCAAGAGCTCCTCACCCCAGCGCATGAGAGCGGCGTTCAAGTCAGCCTGAAGGCCGCTTGGAATCTGAAGCAGTTCACCTTCCAGTCGTTTCCCGTGTCGGCTTACGAGATCGGCCAGGAGCGCAATTTCGCTCGGTACTGTGGTCAATGCACGCTCGAGTATTGCTTTCACGAACGAGCCTGGTTGCGTCGCACCAATCCAGCCTCGCAAGTCATGAGTTGCTTTTCCGTCAGGTACACCAATGTTGTTTGCGCTACCTTTGATGGCAATTAGCTTATCGATCAGCCTACCGACAGTCTGAGATCCCAAAACGCCAAGTGAACCAGGAACGATGGATGCCGGCTGGTCTTCATCCAGAGTGAAGGCGACGACCGGCCCATCATCAATCTCAATATCTTCTGTGCGTAGTAAGTCTTCTGCCTGAGTCGGAATTGGCAGTCCCACTCGCAGCCGGCCAAGCAAGGCCGCCTTCACTTCACTGGGGAAAACTTTGTATGCTTCGCTGAGGCTCCATCCAACATGTTGGTCCATCGCAGGAAAATCATGAGACTCAATCAACGCGGCTGCCGCATCGCCGACCCTCTCTCCTCGACGCCCGGCCTCAACGATCACATTGAGTTTTCGCAATGGATCAATTTCAGATTTGATGAATCGGCTCCGCTCTTTGACTAACCGCTCTGCAATTTCGGCATCAACAGTCCCTACAAGGTAGCTATGCTGTGCGACCGCTCTCCATACTTCATCTGGAGCCGAACGGAGCACACCGACAGTGAACCTGTCTGCGCGACGGAAGTCGAGCGCCTCAATGACTGAAATCTTGACCTTTGAACTATTGTCCTTGATGGCAATACTCGCAGCCGTTTCTATTCCTTCGATACCGCTTTCAAAAGCAATTTGGGAAGCAATGGCTGCGCGTTCTTTTTCTGGCAGCAGCGCGACACGCTGCTCAATGTCAGTGCCTAGCACTGAAGGCCGAAAACGATGTGCAGCGCGAAAGGCAGCGAGGTAAATCTGATCGTTTTCATTCGAAATCAACGGCCAAATCTTAGTCGCGAAATCAGGTTTACCTGTAGTTATCATGAACTGTACTGCCCGATCCACTGTCTCGCTCTTGTGCCATCGTTCAGCAAATTCGACGACCTGGCCCCTAACCGTCTCCCACGCAGATGCGGCCGACCGATAAATCATTTCCGCTGCGAGGATCGGATCAATTCTGATTGTTTCCAGTATCGCCGCGCCCACCGCGCGGGAGCCGCTTTCGTCCAATCGGGATGCTCGCTCGCATGCGAACAAAACGGATTCTTCCCAGGCACGTGTATTTAGCGGGCCTAGCCTCAACCCCAGCTTGCTGTCGTTATCACTCGCCGCTGCCTTTCGCATGAGATCTTCAACTTCGAAAGATCCATACCATTCCTGAAACTGCTGATGTTGGAACGAAAGCCCTCCAGAATTCCCTCCGGACCGAACCAACAGATGATGGCTGACCAGTAAGTCCAGAAGGGACGTCGGCTGCGGCAATCCGTTGATCTGCCCCTCTGAAATCAAGCGACCTTCTTCGCGTTTGATCGCCGCGCGTGCTTGGCTGTCGGATAGAGTGGTCGTTCCCAACCGAGTGGCTTCAACAGCTAGTCCTCTCAGAAGTTCTGAGTGAAATCCGAACATCTCGCGGCGCAGTACCTCGGCGTTGTCGCTGTCTCTCTCATGTTCCGTAACAAATAGCCGCAGCACTTCTTCCTTGCTCGTAGGAAGTCTTTCGCCTTCGGCATGCGCAAGAAGTGCAGTCAAGTACAGGGGGATGGAAACTAGTCCTCTTATGCCTTGTGTCCGCCAAGCGTGATCCAGAAGAGCCTCACCTTGAGTGCCACGCAGCGAGCGCGCGATCTCCATCTGTTGGTCTTCGCTCAAAGGCTCGACCTCAGCCACCGGACCTGAGATCGGAACGTCCAATACCTGACGACGCGTGCTAATAACAATGCCCAAGCCGGGGAAATCCCTTTGGAGTCTCTGGATTTCACTCCTCGCCCGCCGGCGGGAGGCTGAGTCAAGCTCGTTCCAGCCGTCCAATAACAAGACTAGCCGTCCCTGACGTGCTTGCTGTGTTAGATGGTCTTCACCGCTTCCAATAAAGGCATGACGCCGCGCAACTGATTCCAAGAGCGAATCGGATTGTGAGGACCATTCGCTAAGCGGAATGAATACAGCGACCGAGTTCCCGCGAGAGAGAATAGCCTCTGCTACCTGAAGCAGTGTGGTCGTCTTGCCGGTACCGGGAGCGGCAATGAGGACGATCTCATTGAAGGCAACGATTGCGTTAGCGAGTGCCGAAGCATGGAACGCCTGAGGGTTTTCGCCGCGCGTCATTTTCAAGCCAAGCTCAATCGGGTGTTGCGGCCAGCCTTGTGTGCGTTTGAAAGCATCAAGATCGCTCTTTGCAGCAAGAAGGAGGCGCGCAGCGGTCGATCCATCATCGCTGGCTTCCAGCACAGCGGTAGTGATGGTTTGTTCCTGCGCTCCGTCCGTCAGAACGATCGCCGCGAAAGACCGTACCTCGGCGAGACGTTTCCACTCACGGAGCATCTCGACAGTGAAATGTCCACTGTCTGAATCAACAGCCTTCCCGTGTGTCTGACAAAGCCAAATACCGTTTGACTGATGTCGGCGTTGTTCGCTCGTAAGGTCTGGATCGAAACGAGGTCCTCCGGGCGCCGCCGCCGTGATGTGGCTGGCAACTCCAACGTTCACGAAACCATCATGGCTCTTGGCAGCGCCAAACGTTGCTCTTCTGCAGCCGGGATTTGAACAGACGTTCCCGGCACGCTTGGCAAGCTGGTTGATTGTCCGTGGGCTGAAGTCGTCTCTCACAGAATCTTTCTCGAAGAACAAGCGGCTATTCCCATTCTACTTTCGACCGGGAGAGTAGGACCTTCTCTAGATTGTGGGGTTGTCAGGTCACATGAATAGGCCCAGCGAATTGCGCTGCCCAGCGAGACAGCCACTGCATGATAATTGGTACCCATATGCCCATTGCGCCAGAATGGATTCTGGATTTAAGCAAAATCGTCGAGTATCGATTCGAGCAGAGGCACAACGAACGAGAGGCGGCTGTCTGCCCAGCACCCCCGTCCAGTCACGATGGCCTGGTCCAGCATCAGCCCGCGCTCCTGGCTCTAAAACCCGGCATCCCTCCGCCAACTCGATCACCGAGCCCGGGGAGGTAAGGCGCTACTTCACCAGTGGATGAGTTTCTGATACTGTTCCTCCGTCAGATTCAAGAAGACCCCAACTCGTCCCTTTATGATCGCCTCGTCCAGAGCTTGCCGACTCGCAAGGTCCGGCAGCCCGCCGCCACGGTGTGCAAGTTCGATCACCTTCGCTGTGGAAGTGAAGTGGAGCTTACGGGGAAGCTGTGTCTTCAGGTTGGCCTCCAGGAACTGGCAGTGCCAGCCGTCGCGGCACTGGAACGATATGTAGACCGGGTGAGATTCATCCATATCAAGCACCGGCACGATTATAGGCGAATATAAGGCGAATATTTCAACAATGGCTCGAACCATGTCGGAACGGGAGCATTAGAAGCGATTCTTCGAGTAATGCTATCAACAGGTTGTTGATCGACTCGCTCAACCCCTCTCCTCGGATCGCTTCCAACTCGGCTGAAGGGATGCTGACCTGAGGTGTTTGACAGGTGACAGTGACGGACTAATAATCACATCAGGGAGTCCGCTCCCGTTTCATGAGTAGGAGAAGGCGGACGGCGGCCATACGCCAGCTCTTTTACGCAGCATAGGGTGACAGCTACTTTGCGGGTGCCGCCGCCCACGCTTGGCAATGTCAACCCCAGCCCTGCCCGCAACAGGTTGAATGGACAAGTCAACGGGTTCGGAATTATCAAGAGAGCTGGAAACTCATTCAACCTGTTCACATTGATTGTGACCAATGGGTGTTTCACATATGGCGGGGAGTTGTATGGACGCCGCTTTCATCGGAAAGCTGCGTGAGGATCGAGCACTAACGAAAAGAGGGCGATGGGCTTGAACCCACCGCCCTTTTGTCTGTCTGCTTGGATTACTTTAGCCGGTTTGACCGCAAGTCTCTGTCATCCGCATCAGCGAACGCCTCTTCCCAGGAGTTGTCACCCCAACCGTAAAAGGAACGACTGCCACTAGCATGGACGATTCCCACGCTGAAGGATTGCTTCATTCCACGAAGGAACCATGCTTCGCCTTTAGAACCCCACCGTCGTTTAGCTTCCTTTCGCGCTTCTGCATGTTTCTTTCCTCTTAGACTTCGGCGCTGATCTGTGGAGCCGTCTTCTGCCTGAATCAGAGACTTTATTCGCACCGTGCGGTTGGTAACTGGTGGAGGCCAGATACGCAAACGGACATTAACCGGCTCAACGCTTCGGCGGCTCAAAGGCGGTATTGGCATCGGCGTGTCGTACCTTTCCGTTCAAATCTTGACTAGAAACCCTCTGCGTGTGTCTCCTGATTGACCGGGTTTTTCTGAGACGGCCTGACGACACGAATGAACCAGACCGGCAATGGAACCCAGCTGGGTGCGCGCCTACGTACTATTCTGGACGTTCAGGTTTGGCGCCTGCATGTACGACGATCCACCTCTCGACCATGGTACCTTTCTACCAGCGCGCCGAGCCGTATCGCTTGCGCGCGAAACGGCTCACATCGCTGACCGCAGATAAGCAATCCGGAGGAGCCGCAAAGATGAAGGGCCTTTTGTATCGCTTGATGGAAAGCCCCGTTGCCACACTGCACAGAGCCACAGTCGGCTGCGGAGCCCGCGCCTCGCGCATCGCTTTTGCCCTTGTCTTAGCCTGCGTACTTTCGCTTGCGGCACCTGCGGCCTTCGCAGCCGGTCCGCCCCCTTCGGCCGTGGACCGCACCTACGCCGCTGCCAACGACGTCACCTGGCAGGAACTTGGCCGCGATGAGAACGACTCCATGCCCATTGGCAATGGTGACGTGGGCGCCAACGTCTGGACGGAGCAAAATGGCGACCTGGTTCTGCTCGTCGCCAAGTCCGATGCATGGACCGAGATCGGCCAGCTCGTCAAGCTGGGCCGCGTCCGCATTCAGCTCTCGCCCAACCCCTTCGCCGGCGCGTCGGAGTTCCGCCAGACCCTGCACCTTGCCAACGGCAGTGTCGAACTGGCGAGCGGCGCGAATCATCTCCACATCTGGGTCGATGCCAATTATCCCGTCCTGCACGTCGAGGCGAACCTCGCCCATCCCGCCGTGCTGCGCGCTTCGCTCGAACTCTGGCGCACAAGCCACCCCTATGGCGACCCCTCGCCCAGCAAGGGCGGCCTCTTCGAGTTCGGCAGTCACGACATTCCCGTCGCATTCGAGGCAGACACAGTTTTACCCGCCACCGCAAACCGCGTTGAGTGGTTCCACTTCAACCAGCAGAGCATCTATCCCTTCATCCTGACGCACGAACACCTGGAAGTCCTCCTCGACAAGTATCCCGATCCCTTGCTCCATCGCTGCTTCGGCGCAATGCTCTTCGGCTCCGGGCTGAAGAGCACCGGTGACCGCTCCCTGCAATCCTCCGCGCCCTCGCGCACTCCACGTCTCGACCTCGTCGCCCTCACCACGCCGCAGGCCGCCTCGCCCCAGGCATGGCAAGCCGGTATGGATGCGCTCGCCCGCAGGGTCAACACCCTTCCCATCGAGGCCGCCCGCGTTGCCCACCGAGCCTGGTGGCGGACCTTCTGGAATCGTAGTTGGATTCACGTCACCGGCACGCCTGATGCCGAAAGGGTCTCACAGGGCTACATTTTGCAGCGCTACATGCTGGCTGCTTCCTCGCGCGGAGCCTATCCGGCCAAGTACAACGGCAGCCTCTTCACCGTCGGCCGCGATCTGCCCGCCGGTGCCGATTCCACGAGTGCCCTGCACGGCCCGGACTACCGCGCCTGGGGCAACTCCTACTGGAACCAGAACAACCGCCTGCTCTACTGGCCGCTCATCGCCACCGGCGACTTCGATTTGCTCCGCCCCTGGTTCGCGATGTACAGAAACGCCCTGTCGCTGGCCCAGGACCGCACCCGGCTCTACTTCCACCATCCCGGCGCAGAATTCATCGAGACCATGAACTTCTGGGGCCTGCCCAATCTGAGCGACTTCGGTTGGGACAACCCCGGCAACGAAGTCCAGAGCCGCTACATGCGCTATCACATCCAGAGCGCGCTTGAGGTGGTTGCGCAGATGCTCGACGAGTACGAGATCACCCGCGACAGTGCATTCGCGCACATGCAGCTCGTTCCGCTCGCCGATGCTGTAGCCGCCTTCTACGCGAACCACTGGCCACGCGGCGCGGACGGCAAGCTGCGCTTTTCGCCTGCGCAGGCTATCGAGACCTACCAGCTTGACGCCGTCAACCCCACGCCGGATATCGCCGCGCTGCGCAACGTGCTGCCCCGACTCATCGATCTGCCCCTTGCGGCCGCCACGCCCGCCCAGCGAGCCGCCTGGAAGCAGACTCTCAGCAACCTGCCGCCCATCCCCACCGGCCGCACCGCCGCCGGCAAGCTGCCTCCGCTCGGCAAGGGCGACCCCGACGGTATGCCCGTCATTCTCCCCGCCGAACACTATGGCCCCACGAAGAACATGGAGAATCCGGAGCTCTACCCGGTCTTTCCCTATCGCCTCTATGCCGTGGGCAAGCCGGACCTTACGCTGGCCCGCAACACCTTCGCCGCACGGCTCTTTCCGCAGGACACCTGCTGGGGCCAGGATGGGCCCGAGGCTGCGTTGCTGGGCCTGACCGCCACAGCACAGAAAGCGGCCGTCGATGCTTTCACCGCCTACGGCAACCAGCGCTTCCGCTGGTTCTGGCGTTCCGGCCACGACTGGATTCCCGACCTCGACGACGGCGGCGGCGCCATGAGCACCCTCCAGTTCATGCTGCTCCAAACCGATGGACGGCGCATCC
>PLZC01000120.1 GCA_003151985.1 Acidobacteriaceae bacterium | reverse complement strand
ATCGAGCAGGAACTGGGCAATGAGCAGCAACTGAATGAGTATGAAGGCACGGAAGACGACTGGGAGCAGCAGTCTCTGCCGGACGGCCCGATCACGGTGGGCATCGATGGCGGCTACGTTCGAGCAGCAGATAAACAGGGATGTTTTGAAGTGATCGCCGGCAGGAGTGTCGTCGCATTCCGGCGCGAGGATGCAACTGAGGTACCCTCGACGAAGTGTTTCGGCTTTGTGCAAACCTACGACGAGAAACCACGCCGGCGTCTCTGGGAGCTGATGAAATCGCAAGGAATGCAGGAAAATCAGCAGGTGTTCATGTCCGACGGGGGCGAAGATGTTCGCCGAGTACAACAATATCTTCATCCGTTCAGCGAGCATCTTCTCGATTGGTTCCACATCACCATGCGGCTGACGGTCCTACAACAGCAGACAAAGGGATTGCAACAAGAGCGGCCAGAAACCGGCGCCGACGTAGCGAAGCAGTTGGAGAGCATCAAGCATCTTCTATGGCACGGAAACACACCAGAAGCGCTCGAACGGATGACGGGGCTGTCCATCGATCTAAGCCTGATCCATGCGCATTCAGCCCCAGCGGCGAGGGTTGCAAACGGGTTGGCCGAGTTGGAGACTTACATCAAGAACAACCGCGACTTCATTCCAAACTTCGGCGAACGATGGCGACAGGGCGAGCGCATTAGCACGGCATTCGTTGAATCGACGATCAACCAGGTAGTGAGCAGACGGTTCGTAAAGAAACAACAGATGCAGTGGACCCTTCGGGGAGCACACCTCTTGCTTCAGACACGATGCAAGGTTCTCAATGACGAACTGGAAGAGGTTTTCCGACGCTGGTACCCAAGATTTCGGCCTAAAGCTGCATGACCCCCGACTTGCTGACGCTCTCCCGGAGTACTGGCCGCGATCCCGTTCGGGAGATTATTTCTCTTCACTGTCATCTTGGAACCCACCTGCTCCACGTCGATCAAAGCTACTGGCTATGACTGACCTTTTCCGATTTCGCCATCCTCCTGCGCGGCGCAGCAGCGGGAGGTAAGTAGGCCTAGGTTAAAAGCCCTACCAAGCAGGCGAAGGCAATGTTTCCCGCGCGTCGGTACGGGGGGTAATCTGAGAGAACAGCTCCAACAAATCATTTGCGGCAGCATCTCGATCAGTTAGCGTGTGCAAGCCAAACAGCTTCTCGACGGTAGCTAGTACGGACGTATGGTCATATGTCGTGTGGTCTACGACGTTGCGACCTACCCACGGCGACACTACGATGGCTGGCACTCGCACGCCTAGGTGGTCGAATTGGAAGTTGTGCGTTTGGTCAACTGCTCCATCCCCAGGCCGGACGGCTTGCTGTCGCGCCTCGTCAGCAACGTGGTCAAAAAACCCACCGTGTTCGTCGAATAGTATGACAAGCGCGCTCTGATTCCACACCGGAGAATTCCTAATTGTCTCGTACACTTGCTTTATCAACGCCTCTCCGTCACGTACGTCTGAGGGGGGGTGCATATCATTCTGTCTGACGCTGTTGCAACGAACGCCGACCCCCGCGAACACATGATCGGGTTCTCCGTTGTCAGGTTCGATAAAGACATAGGAGACGGCGTAGTTGGGATCCTGCAGATCTGGCTGAAGTGCCCTAAGACTGACAAGATTCGGGCCCGCCACTTGAGCCAGCTGCCCAGGCACTGAGTCAAGTAAGATGTCTCGGGCCCTAATCCCGCGCACTTGAGGACAATCATTGCCACTGTACACCCTGTGCCTCAGTCCGTTCTCGGCGAGCGCGTCGTAGATCGTTCCATTGCGAAAATGGTACGGGTTGACTCCGGCAACGGCTAGACCTATGTCCACATCGGGCGGTGAGTCGGCTTGCCCCTCGTCCGATGGTGACGCCGCATGTACAAAAAACCGGTTCGGCCAAGTGGGTCCTGGATGTGAGGCGAACCAGTAGTCGCAAATGGCGAATTCCAGTGCAAGCGCGTTCAGTACCGGCAAATTAGCCGGAGCGAAGCACCTCATAGGTGTAGCAGGAGACCAATTCGGCGTATCCGCCGACATCGGTTGGCGTCTCATGAAATTCGAAACGAACCCGCTATTGTTAGCGCGCGGGTAAACCCCATTGTTTAGTCTCCCGTCCATCGGAACTGCCGCACGGCCGCACATCTGCTCCATCACATCAAGAAATTCATGCTCAACATCACGAGCGATTCCTCTAAGATCGAACGGGGCATCTTGGCTGGTATGAATGGTTTCACCCGTGTTGGGATCAATGATGTTAGTCCCATCACGATGAATTAAGCCATCCACCTCGGTCATTCCGCCGGTTTTAGAGTCTGTTCCGGAAATCCCAGAGTAGCCGAATACGTGATCGAACGATCGGTTTTCAAGCATCAGTACAAATACGTGACGGATTAAAGATTGATGCTGCATCCGCCATGCCAGTGCGCGGTTCAACAAACGGCGCAGCGACAGCGGTCTGAGGGGTTCTCCGATCAGGTGGGCAAGCTCTTGTGCGCCGCGTAGCGTCGGGTCAACTGCGCTAAGCACATTTCGGAAGTTCACGAGGACCTCCAAACCGGTCAGCAAGCGGTGACATCTATGAATGAGTGCGGGGTCAGCGCGGTTCCATAAACTCACCACATGACGTTATTGCAGGGAGACCAAGATAGGTATGAGACCATATCCGCTCTCCAAAGCGCGAAGGGCTTTGCCGATTACGGCGCCGAACGCTCGGTTCGGATCGGTTGCTTTCATGGCGTGAGCTGGCGTAGGAGACGTGACCAAGAGGTCTCGCACTACGATGGACTTGTAAGTCGCGTCGGCCTTACAAAATACTGTGCCGTTCAAGGCGACGGGCATCCAGCGCCTGCCCGCCGGTGACTGTTTACCCAAGGTGATCCCGGGCTTGTAGTCGCCAGCCCCGGAGATGACGCCAGCCACCTTGCGATCGTAAGGGTCTTGGCTCTCTTTCAAACTGCCATTAGAACTAATCACCATCACGCTTCCAGGTTCGGGCGCATCTCCACGGGCAAGATCGAAATCCTCGGCTAAATCGGCGTTCGTGAGGAGAATGTCTCTGGCCTCAATCGTCCCTGCATTTCCAGTTAGCCGAATGGCCCTGTTGCCCCCGCCGTCCATTACGTTCACGAGCCCACCGCCATCGTTGTCCCGGGCCTCTTCATTGGCGACCAACTCGACGTGTGGATTTCCGCCGTTGGGGTGAAACAACCGCATAACCCCACCATTAGCTCCACTCATCATGACCCGGCCCTCGTTTCCCCCGTCTCTGGCCTCGATCGTCCCGCCATTGGCATGCAGGATAACTACTTCCTGATTAGTGCTATTCCATAGCGTAAGGGCACCGTCTAAACCGTTGCCTCCAATGGTGCTGTTGCCACCTTGTCCGTTCAGCGAAATCGTCTCGTTTCCGCGGCTATCCTCAAGCCTGATTTGACCACCGTCATTAGCCGCTATAAGCGCCACTCTGCGATTGTGTGGATATATCGCAGGCTGTCCTCCAGTTAAGATTTCGACCACCCCGGGAAAACTAGTGTACTGGGGCGGTTGCTGCGGGACCGAAGGGACTATCGTTGTTGAGCGCATATTGTCCTTCATCTTGATGAGAGTGCCCTTTAGAGCATGATCGCTGGACGCTGAGCGGGCTCAGTCTTGAAGAGAGTCCGAAACTATAGCACGGTGTGTCCCATACGTCAACGACATTAAAGCTTAGCTGCTTAGCGAGTCGAACTTTGGGAAGGACCCGGTGGGATGGTCTCATATGAATGCCTGGTATCGAAAGGGCATCGCTCGGTCTCCGCCGCTCTAATCTCGGATAGGGTTTGTTCACGAGTTCCGTCCACTCGACGGGACCGAAATGCAGGGACTGCTGGAAAACGCTGCACTCCTGTTGGCGCCACGCTGCTCGATCAACCCGTCCACGGAGCGGGCAACGGTCATGCGTCACATCACTCCGTTGGGTACTATGCCCACGGGCCCTCCGAGGCAGAATATCGCGGGTCGACCGCAGTCCCGTTCCCCGGAAGCAAGAAGGTGCGCGACCGCCTGTGTTCGGGCGGTGATGACGGCAGACGCACAGCCTAGCTGTAAACACTCCCGAAGGTGACAGAAACTCGTGGGAGCATTCCCATTCGAAGCAACTGCATCCCCTGGAGTCCATGAAGTAGCTAAGTCGTTTCTGTGCCGGATCGGGCAATCCAACCCGCACGAGTCCGAACGCGATTTCATCATCCATCGGCGCGAAGTATCCGGTTATGACAAGGACTATGCGGAAACTCATCGTTGTGTTTCGACGAGGGAACGCACAAGCACTTTGATCTGATTGAAAGCCCTCTACTACTTTAGGCATACCGACACCTACCTTCGCGGCTGCAATGCCCCCGGGCTGGTCTCCTTAGCTGAACGTGGTGTACCCGAAATGTTCTTCATTGTGAAAGTTCGCATTTTTGAACAAGTTCCGCTTGACTGCAAAAGAGACAGAGCGTATAGTTTTGTTCACTTCGCAAGGCAAACAATGCCCTCGGACCTGGGGCGTACCGGCAAAGGGCCTAGCATCTTCGGCCTTGTTTCGCTGTTACACTCGGCAGACCATTCCGGCTTGTTCGTAGTCCATAGGTTCTAAGTTCAGATCGTTTTGAATTGATTCCTCATCCGACGCTGTTCATTGAATCGGTCGAATATGGTGTTTCTCCACGATTGTGGAGACTGTGGGCTGAGTCGGAATGACAACGCAAGATGCGGCGGACAAGCGGCGTCGCTGGTTTGACCAGATCGTGAGCAAAACAGATACCGCCGATGTCGGTACACTCTGCGCATCTCGTTTTTCGGAATGAGGCTCAGATGATGAAGTCAAGGAACAAGGACTGCCTGAGATCACCCGCCCGGGCATAGTCGGCAGGTCTACCGCTTCAAACCGTTAACTCGTCGTGCACGGGAAAAGGTGAGGTGAGAACGATGCCTACTGAAGGAACTTCGAGAGATATTACTATTGAGTTCGTCGAATCAAAGGCCGGCTTCGTTCACGTGTCATTGAAAATGCCTGCGAACGAATTCGACGCACTTCAACATGCGTTGCATAGTGAAAAAACGATGACAGCTTTGTGTAAGGCTGCCCAAGTGACAGGTCTGGACAAGGTGATGTCCGGTAGTACTTGGTGTGCGACGTGCTACAAGAGCGCCCCAGCTGGCGGCATCGAGCGCCACCAATTTGATGCCAAGAACTGGTTCAATGCATTTTGGGAGGCATTGTGGCTTTGCAAGGGCAGTTTTCAACTAGCGCATGGCGAATGTCCCCGCTAGTCGTCCCGATACTTCCTCGGTTGCGTCGACCTGGGCGGAGAGTTGCGTCGCGGGAAGAGGCTCGGAGCAGATCGGGTTGTGCGGCCACCTTCTGGAAGGCACGCCGGTAGAGCGCCACGACTTCGATAGGGTCCGGCCCGTGCGATCCGAGCAGATCCGCAGATCAGGGGAGGCTGTCATGCAGAGACACGTCGGAGGCTCGCGGGAGCACACGGGTAGCTCAGATCTGACCGCGCATTCAGACAGTGTTCAAGCTGCCTTTTGCCTATCTCTCCCACCCGAGACCCTTGATGGCAGAAGGCAGATTGTCGCTGCGATCATAGAAGGCTTTCCCGCCGACGCGTCCGGTTTCGTCCTCCCGCATCAGATGGGCCAGAGGAAGGCGTTCAGTTGCTGTCCGATGAAGGAGTCAAATGAAGCAGCCCGTCTAGAAGAGGGAGTCGGATGGACACTGTGACACTAAAAGATGTCGCTCAAGCCACAGGACTCATGAGTGCTCGTGCAATGGCAGGGGCGCTAGGTATCGACGGTCTGAACGGCACCATCTCGCTCATAACGCTTCTTAGACGATTTTTGTTCGGACAGCGACCCTTCTACGTCCTCGGCCACAATCCGAACACAATAGGCGATGTCGAGGAGACTCTTAGAGCGGGCGCGAATGCAATCGAACCGGATATCAATGTTTACTTGATGGAGAAAGCTAAACTCTGCGTCAGCCACGGTCGAGGAAATCCTTGGGCGCCTACACTCGAGCAGTATCTCAGATCACTGCGGGACATCGCGTTAAGGTATCCGAACCTTTCGCTTGTCGTCTTCGATTGCAAACCGCCAACAAACACTCCAGATCTAGGGCTCGTACTACTGCGGAGCATTCGAGACTATCTTACGTTTGACGTTCCACTGAACGTGATCATTTCTGTCGCCACCTTTGACGGAACCCGTATGTTCGACGCAGTAAAGGGCATGTTGGGACCCCGCGAGGGACTTATGGTCGACGAGGAGAACGACCCTGTCGCTGTGGAGGCTTACTTTGACGGCGAGGGAATCGTGAACAGATGCTACGGAAATGGAAGTTTAATTCAAAGTGCAGCCCTGAGCCCGCACCTACGGCCTTCCATCGAACGTGCCTGCGGTATGCGGGCTGCTCAAAATGCATTCCGGTTCATATATGAGTACACGACGAATGATCGCGAACGAATGCGAGAGTTCATTCGGACGGGGGTAGACGGTATCATCACGGATGATATTGCAGAGCTCATGAATGTGACCCGGGAGCCCGCTGTTGAGCAGCTTATTCGCTTTGCCCATCGTGGCGATAATCCGTTCATGCAACCCAATGCAGGTTATGCCCTCGAAGTCGTGACGGGCGATATGGCGGGAGCCGGAACGGACGCCCAGGTGACATTCACCGTGACGGGAGCTGACGGCACAATCAGCAAGGTAGTTGACACCAGCTTAAATGGGAGGATGGAGAAAGGCGATCATAACTTCGTAACAATTGAAGCATCTATGGATATAGGTCCTTTAGTTTCCGTTACGGTCCAGCGCGACGACTCTGGCAACAGGCCAGACTGGTTTCTCGAAGGCATTGCGGTCAGAAGCCATCGATTTGGAGTTTATGGATGGGCGCTATTCCGTACGTGGATAAGGACGACGTCTTCCTTTACGCGACCTCTGCAGCCCAGCAACGAGTAGAAGTCGGCCCTCGTTCGCCCGTCGTCTCTAACCTCTATCGGACAAAACTCAATGCGCGCTTGGCCTTGTCGCCTCGCCCTTTGAAAGAAGTGACGAGTCTGCGGACCTCTTCCTGACCGCAGATCCGATCAATCTCGCGATGTTCGATGCCAGATAGCTTCCAAAATCGCCTTTCCCGCGGAATTCTGGCCTCACATTCTCAATTCGTTCCTCTGCGAGATGCCGCCATTTCCGGTCTTTCGCTCGTCGCATCACCAGCTGCACCGGCGCAACGTCCCCGTCCTTTACCCGCTTCGATCTCCCCAAGAGAGCTTGTCGATACCCTCGGATGACCTGTTCGATTATCAGGGCGGTGGTGACACCGGGCAGAGCTGAGCCTCTCGCTGCCATGGCAAGCGATGAGCTCAGTCGATCATGTCATGGGCGGGATTCCCGATGACCGTCTTGTCGAGATCCCGGATCTGTATCTCCACCTCGCCTTCTGCGCTGGCAACAGGGCTAATATTACCTATGTGACAGTCTCCGCTGACGGGCGACAATTAGAAGTACCGGTCAGACTAAACACTTGACGCCGGACACTCCGCAGATCCAGACCGACGGCCCATCGGGCATGAGATGGGACGCGTCCACCGAGCCACTCATAAATTGATCGTGTTGCCACTGACGTAGGCATGTGCTTTCTGGTAGTCCTTCGCGATCAATGCGTCGCCATATGAGTTTGGCAAGTAATCTTGGGTTCTTCGTCACATTTGGTGAACCATGGTTAGCAGTTTGCCGGTGGTGCAGAACGAGTTAGAAGTTGGACAGGCTCTGGCGGTCTCCGGTTCAGCCGATGGAGCGACGACCATTGGTACCGGATGCCGATGAAGTGGCGTTGGATCAGCTGATGGTTGAGTGCAATACCCGGCTCGTCATGGTGCTTCGAGCGACGGGCGAGGCTGGCTATTGCCCAGAATGCCGGCAAGAATCACAGCGCATTCACAGCCGTTACAGGCGAAGGTTGAGTGATCTGCCCTGGGGAATGAGTTCGCTATTCCGGCGTGGGTTCTTCCGCACATTTGGTGAACCAAGGAAGGCACTTTTCTGACGGGATATTCGGCGGTAAAAGAAGAGCAGCTCTGGCGTTCTCCGGTTGAGTCCGATGGAACAGAAGACGTTGCTTCCAGATGCCGGAGAAGTAGTAGTGGAAAGCGTGAAGGTCGAAGGGCGCGGCCTGCTTCTGATGATGTTGCGGGCCTGCGGGGATCAGAACTTCTGTCCTCAGTGCCATCGATCATCGACTCGGGTGCATAGCCACTATCAACGCAAGCTACGTGACCTTCCCTGGGAAGGGATACCGGTCCGGATTCAGCTGCATGTGCGGCGCTTCTTTTGCGACACCGAAGGATGTGGGCAGCGGATCTTCACCGAGCGCCTGCCAAACACCGTGCATCGCTATGCTCGCCGTACTTGCCGGTTGAGCGCCGCTATAGAACAGATCGCGTTGGCGTTGGGCGGAAGCGCGGGATCGCGTTTGGCCCAGCAACTTGGCATTCTGGCCAGTGCTTCCACCCTTCTCCGCCAGTTGCGACGCAAGGCATTGGTTGTCCCCGTGGAAGGTCCACGCGTGCTGGGGATCGACGACTGGGCATGGCGCAAGCGGCAACGTTATGGCACGATCCTTTGCGATCTGGAGCAAGGCAAGGTCATTGACTTATTGCAGGATCGAAGCGAGAAGAGTACGGAACAATGGCTGCGCAACCATCCCGGAACCGAGATTGTAAGTCGTGATCGAGCCAGCCTGTATGCCGCAGCCGCAACAAAGGCCGCGCCACAGGCGATACAAGTCGCAGACCGTTGGCACCTGCTACACAACCTGAGCGAGGCTCTGGTCGGCGCTCTGGTGCCATACCATCGTTTGCTGACGGAGGCGGCGCGGGCCGCGAGCAAGAAGCCTGAGGCGGCCACTGCCCCCGTTGCTCCGCCGCCCGACGCCGCCGTGCCGCTTTCTGGAATGCAGTGTGCGCAACAGCAGAAGCGGGAACGGCGGCTGGTACGTTATCAAGCCGTGATGGAACAAATTCGCCAAGGTGTCTCCAAGAGCGACGCAGCTCGCAACTGCGGTCTTGGCCGGCGAACGGTACGCCGCTGGGTCAGTGCCGCTGGGTTCTCAGAGCGCAAGCACGCATACCGCCCAACGATGGTCGATCAACATCGTGAGTATCTGGAGCAGCGCTGGCAACAAGGTTGCCACAATGCGGCCCAGCTATGGCGCGAATTACGAGATCGGGGATTCAAAGGACAGGCCCCAATCGTTCGCACATGGATTCACAAGCACTACAATTCGCGAAGTTCCAACGAAAGGAAGCAATCATCCTCCTCTACGTTGTCACGCGCTTCTCCGCGACAAACAGCCTGGTTATTGCTGAAAGACTCCGAAGATGCTCAGCCCTATCTCGATGAACTACGTCGCAAATCACCTGAAATCGCATCCGCTGCAACTCTGGCTCGGGAGTTCTGCCGCATCATCAAGGAACGGGATACAGCCGCATGGCCGAAGTGGTGCGAGGACACCAAAGCCGGTCTATTGGCAACCTTTGCAAAGTATCTTTGTCGCGACGAGGCCGCGGTGTTGGCTGCACTGCAACAACCCTGGAGCAACGGCCCGGTGGAAGGGAACATCCACCGACTGAAGCTCATCAAACGCTCCATGTACGGACGCGCGAAATTCGATCTGCTGCGCATACGCGTCGTGCATGCAGCCTGAAACTGCGCCAGTTCGAACAAACACAATGACCCGCACCAACTTCACCAAATGTGCGGAAGAACCCCGGCGTGGCCCACTTTGATCATTTGATTTGGCCCACCTGGGTAGTGATATTGTGCATCATTCCTCTGGTCTTGGTTTGTCGGGCTTGAGAGAGATTCATGCCCGTCGTAGTCGTGGCGGTGGTAATGTGGGAATCGCCGCAGCGATTTCCAAGGGCTGGGGGAAGGGTGGGAAAACAGTTTCATCGTTTTCCCACCCTTTCCACAGACCGTCATTTCCACCGCCTTGTTTTTCCGCGCGCGATTTTACACTCAGCGTTTTTTGCTCCTTTCCAGCGTTCTGCGGAAACGAAATGACTCTGTTCCGGTGTCGATGATGTGGGCTCGATCCGTGATCCGGTCCAGTAACGCCTTGCAGAGCCGGGGATTCGGAAACACAGTTGTCCATTCGGAAAACGGTAAATTCGTGGTGACTATGATCGCCGCTCGCTCGGCTCTATCAGAGATCACCTGAAAGAGGAACTCCGCGCCGATGTCGGCTAGCGGAACGTATCCGACTTCATCCCGAACAATCAGTTCGTACTTCTGCCATCGCATCATCAGCTTGCGGACTTGGTTGTTTTGCTTGGCTTCGACCAGTTCGTTAACCAGCGCCGCTGCCGTGGTGAATCGGACACGCCGCTTCTGTCGGCAGGCAGCCAGGCACGCGGATCTGCCATGGGAAGGCGTCCCAGTCAGAATCGAACTCCGGGTGCGGCGCTTCTTTTGCCGCACGGACGGATGCAGCCAGCGCATCTTCACTGAGCGACTTCCTAACACGGTCGGCCGCCATGGCCGCCGAACGTGCCGCTTGTCATCGGCACTAGATCGAATCACGTTAGCTTTGGGCGGATCTGCAGGTGCACGGTTGGCAAAACAACTCGGCATCGTGGCGGATGGCTCGACGCTGCTGCTAGGGCTTCGGCAGAGAACAAGACCAGCACCGTCGAGTTCTCCGCGTGTGGTTGGAATCGACGATTGGGCCTGGAGAAAAGGTCAACGTTATGGGACGATTCTGTGCGATCTGGAACGGGCAAGGTGATCGACTTGTTGCCTGATCGGAGTGTTGACAGCACTGCGGCGTGGCTGCGAGCGCATCCTGGTATAGAGATCGTGAGCCGTGACCGAGCGAGCTTGTATGCAGAGGCAGCCAGCAAAGCCGTCCCACATGCAGTCCAGATGGCAGATCGCTGGCATCTGCTTCGCAATCTCACCGAGGCACTGATGAGCGTTCTTGCCCCGCATCATCGTGTGATGGAGCAAGCGGCTCGCGCTGCGTTCGCGAAGACGGCGCCGCCCACCGCGGAGCCAGCGCCATGTTCACCTGCACTGACGCGCGCGCAACACACCAAACAGCAACGCCGCAATCGCCGGCTCGATCGCTGCGAATCCGTCATGGAACTGGTTCGCAATGGCATGTCGCAACGCGAGATCTCGCAGCGATTGGGAGTTGATCGTCGTACGGTCCGGAGGTGGACACGTGCCAGCGGATTCCCGGAGAGGAAGCCGGTGTATCGCAGAAGCGCCATCGATGAGTATCGCGCATATCTGGAGTAACGATGGAAGGAGGGCTGCCACAATGCTGCTCAACTGTGGCGTGAAATGTGCGCTCGAGGGTTCCAAGGTACCAGCAGCAGTGTGCGGCACTGGATCCATCAGCGTTACGGTCGCAAGGTCCGTTCGCGCCGCGAGCCAAGCCCCCCGAAGCCGCCGCGCGTCTCGCCACGCCAGGTCGTCTGGCACATCCTCAAGCCGAACGAATCGGGCGAGCGCTATCTGAAAGAGCTGTTCGAAGAGCTGTTCGATCTCTCACCTGACATCGCCCTCTCCGCAGATGTCGCGCGAGAGTTCTTCCGCATCGTTCGCATGCGTGATCTGAGCGCATTCCCGAAGTGGCGCGATTCGGCCTCCCAGAGTCCGCTCGCTTCCTTCGCTAAGCACCTCAGCCGGGATGAAGCCGCCGTCCGAGCAGCTCTCGAGTACGCCTGGAGCAATGGTCCTGTCGAAGGGAACGTGCACCGCCTGAAACTGATCAAACGATCCATGTACGGGCGCAAGCTTTGGGCTGCTACGCGCTCGTGTGCTCAACACCGCATAAAATGCCGCTCATCAACCCGCGCGTCTCCAAGCTGCCACTTCACCAAATGTGCGGAAGAACCCAAACCAGAATGCCAGAATCACCATACGAGTGGAACGAGTCACCAGCTTCATTTAGTTGCCAAAATAAATATGGAGCGACGGTCACGATCGGCAAGAGAACAAAAACGGCAACGCTGAGCACAATCTTCTTCTGCACAGACCACTGAGTCCCAAAAACATAATTACTCCTGCCTCGGCACAGGCATGGAAACATGGTCAGTTTGTGGAGACAAAGAATAGCCTTAAAGCCATGCTGGACACTGGCTTAAGAAATTTACTATGAGACTTTTGTGTCGTTTGTTTAATCGCACCCAAAGTATATCCAGCGGGTATACATTTATATTGGCAAGCGCGTCCAGATTTCCCGCAAACCCCACTCTGTCCCAGTATCTAGATAGGTGGGTGACGGAAGCACCTGCTGCTTTTACACTGCGCTCAAAAGCCTGCAGGGTTTCCCTCGACGGTTGACCCAAGTTTGGCTGGTCTGTCCATGCTTCTGCTTGCCGGTGGCCAC
>PLZC01000425.1 GCA_003151985.1 Acidobacteriaceae bacterium | reverse complement strand
GCCTCGGTAGAACATGGACTCGGCGCGGTTGAGTCCTGCCGCGTGCACGCGAATTCTCACCTCGCCCTTGCCTGGCATCTGCGGCTGAGCCTCTTCGAACTTGAGGACCTCCGGGCCGCCAAACTCATGAAATCGTACAATTCTGGGCATGCAATTCTCCCTCAGGTCATTCGATGGCATGAAGGAGGAAGAAGATGCGGGATCAATGCCTACAGTTTNNCATGTTGAAGCCGCCGAAGGGATGCGCTCCCACCATCGCGCCGGTACATTTGCGGTTGAAATAGAGGTTTCCGACGTGAAAGTCGCGGCGGGCCAGGTTCAGCTTGGCGCGATCTGCGGTGTAGAGGGCGCCGGTCAGGCCGTATTCCGTGTTGTTGGCGACGCGGAGGCCTTCCTCAAAGTGGCGAACCTTGATGAGGGCCAGCACCGGGCCGAATATCTCTTCCTGGGCCAGGACTGCATCAGGGGCAACGTCTGCAATCACTGTAGGCTCGAGGAAATAGCCGCCGTCCGGGGTTGCGGGAGCATTGCCGCCGGCGATCAAGCGGCCTTCCTTGCGGCCGATCTCGATGTAGCGCAGCATGGAATCGAGAGCAGCCTTGTTGACCACGGGGCCCATGTTGAGGTTTGTCACGGGGTCGCCGACCTTCAGTTGCGCCACACGCTCCCTGAGGCGTTCGACAAACACGTCATAAATTGACGATTCGATGATGGCCCTGGAACAGGCAGAGCACTTTTGGCCGCTGAAACCGAAGGCCGAGGCGACTACGCCATCAACGGCGGAATCGAGATCGGCGTCGGCACAGACCAGGATCGAATCCTTGCCCCCCATTTCCAGGATGGTCCGCTTGATCCATATCTGACCGGGTTGGGTATGCGCAGCGCGCTCGTGAATCTCCAGGCCAACAGCCCTTGAACCGGTAAAGGCGATGAAGCGGGTCTTTGGGTGTTCGACGATGGCGTTGCCGAAAGTGGCGCCCGAGCCGGGGCAAAAATTGACCACACCGCCGGGCAAACCTGCCTCCTCAAGCACGTCGACGAACTTGGCCGCGATGGTGGGGGCGTCGCTGGAGGGCTTGAGAATGACCGTGTTGCCGGTGACGATGGAGGCGGCTGTCATGCCGACCATGATGGCGAAGGGAAAGTTCCACGGCGGTATGACCGCGCCGACGCCGAGTGGGATGTAGAGGAGCTCGTTGCGTTCGCCGGGTAACTGGATGGGTGTGGCGGCGGTGTTGAGGCGCAGCGCTTCGCGGGCGTAAAACTCGAGGAAATCGATGGTCTCGCCTACGTCCGCGTCGGCCTCTGCCCAGTTCTTGCCTACTTCATAGGTGAGCCAGGCGCAAAATTCAAAGGCGCGGGTGCGAATGATGTCCGCCGCGCTGAGA
The DNA here is from genome assembly GCA_003151985.1 of Acidobacteriaceae bacterium. GTDB lineage: Bacteria > Acidobacteriota > Terriglobia > Terriglobales > Acidobacteriaceae > Telmatobacter. Next base: position 3,851 of record PLZC01000425.1, on the reverse strand, counting down.
AGGAGGGAAACCCTTGTTTCCACGGGGGTTCTGCTCCACGACTCGAAGGCGAGCAGGGCGGCCTGGATGGCGAGCTCGGCGTGTTCGGTACCGGCTTTCTGGTGTACGCCGACTATCTGGGCGGGGCGGGCGGGGTTCAGCGAGCGGATTTTGCCTTCGGTTTTTAGGCGATTGCCACCGATGATCAGGTCGTATTCCCGGCCCAGTTGCCCAGCCACCAGGTCCAGTGCTGTCTGCATCTTGCGGGCGTTTTCGGGGGCTTTGAAGTCGATGAAGGGCTCATTGGCAAACTCGCCTTGAGGCGAGCGAAGTTGAATTTGAGTTGGGAGAGATGCGGTTACCATAACGGATTCGATTGTAGACCAGTGAGCCGGAATAGAGCTCAAGGAACTGATCGCGGAAGCTAGCGGTAGCCCCTGCCAGATTTGGACTTGCGCACCGATATCCGACTGATTTAGTCTTAGTTCAATATACGACTGATTTAGTCGCAATTAATTGGAGGGATCCATCGTTGCTTAAGCTGTTAGTGCAGATCCTCTCGTCCTTCTGCTGGTGTGGCGTTTACCTGCTGGTCCTTTCGCCCGGTTTGGGCCGGGCGCAGGACAAGCCCTACTTTGTGACCTATTCCCAAGACCTGGAAGAACCCGGCAACCTCGAAGTCGAAACCAAAACCGCGCTGGCGAAGCCGGATGGTGGCCACCGCTACGGGGCCCTGGCCACGGAACTGGAATACGGAATGCGCGGCTGGTGGACGACGGAGTTGTATCTGGATGGACAGGCCACGGGGCAGGATTCGACGCTCTTCACGGGTTTTCGCATTGAAAACCGGGTCAGACCGCTCATGAGTGAGCACTTCATCAATCCTGTTCTCTATGTGGAATACGAGAACACCTCCGGCGCGGACAAGACCATTCTGGAGGTGGTCGGGCACGATGGGCAAGCCGACCTGGCGGGGCCCAATGGCGAGTTGCGCAAGGAACATCAGCACGAGGCGGAGTTGAAGCTGATCCTGTCTTCGAATGTGAAGGACTGGAACATCAGCGAGAACTTCATCAGCGAAAAGAATCTGGGCCACGAGCCCTGGGAGTTTGGATACGCGGTGGGAGCGACGCGGCCTCTCGCCAGCGCGGCCAGCGTGCGACCCTGCACATTCTGTGCGGAGAAGTTCATCACGGGTGTCGAGGGTTATGGCGGCTTGGGCAACACAGATTCGCTGACCATGCACGCGACCTCGCACTACATCGCACCTGTGCTGGGGTGGCAACTGCCGAAGGGTGTCAGAGTCAGTTTTTCCCCGGGCTTCGGGTTGACTGGGAGCAGCCTGGCGCGGGTGTATCGGGCGGGGCTGGCTTATGAGTTCGAGCAGGTTGGCGGTTGGTTTCACGGGGGCGCGGAATGACTCGGCGAAGGACGGGGCTTCTGTGCCTTGTGCTGGCCGCAACGGTTGCTGTGGGTGCGGGTTCCAGTGCCGTTTGGGAGCGGGTTCCAGGCAAGGATCATGCGAGGACGAATCCCATGGCGGGCGATGCGGAGGCTCCGGCTTCGGGGGCGCAGGTTTACCGAGACCACTGTTTGAAATGCCACAAGGCGAGAGCTCAGGGTGACGGACACAAGCGTCCGGCGCTGCGCAGCGAAAGGATCCGCAACGCAAGCGACGGGGATATCGAGTGGTTTCTGCGGCAGGGCGACCTTGGGCACGGGATGCCCTCGTGGTCAAGTTTGCCCGAGGCGCAGAGGTGGCAACTGGTGGCTTACCTGAGGTCTATTCAATAACCGAGCACCATCACCATGGCTCCCGCGGTGATGAGCAGCCCACCTGCTACGGCTGGAGCGGTGAGTTTTTCGCCCAGCAGCAGCCAGGCGAGGACCATGACGAGCGGCACACTGAGCTTGTCGAGCGGAGCGACGCGGGATGCCGGCCCCAACTGCAAGGCGCGAAAGTAACAAATCCAGGAGAGGCCGGTGGCAAGCCCGGAGAGTGCGAGGAAAAGACACGTGCGCCGGTCGAGCAGGCGGATTTCATCGAACCCGCCCTTGCCGGGCCTGCCGAGCGCGAACACGAGTCCCCAGGCAAAGACCAGCACTACACTGGTGCGCAGCGCCATGGCCAGGTTTGAGTCCACGTGCGCCACGCCCACCTTGGCCAACAGGGCCGTGGCGGCGGCAAAGGCCGCGGAGAGCAGTGCCCATCCAATCCAGCTCATGGAGATGATGGTACGCTGCGACGGCGCTCCGAGCAGGACCCTCTACACTCGAATCATGCAGACTGGGCGCGCCAGCAAGACAGCTCTTCGGGTAGCTATTCGCCGTGCTGCACACCAGTTGATGGAGCAGCCTCGCATTCTGGACGATCCGATTGCGGTTCCGTTGCTTGGATCAGGTTTCGCCCGCGACATGGAGCGTGCGATGCACAAGGTGGCGCGGGACTTTCGCGCATTTATGGCGGCGCGCAGCCGTTTTGTGGAGGACAGGCTGGCCGAAGCGGTTGCGAACGGCGTGTGGCAGTACGTGATTCTCGGGGCCGGGCTGGATACGTTCGCTTACCGCAATCCGTTTCCCTCGCTGCGAGTCTTTGAGGTGGACTATCCGGCCACCCAGGATTGGAAGCGGACGCTTTTGCACAACGCGGGCATCTGCTTGCCGGAGAACCTGACTTTTGTCCCGCTGGATTTTGAGCACCGGGCGCTGGGAGAAGGGCTTGCAGGTGCAGGTCTGGATACTGACCAAGCCGCGTTTTTTGGCTGCCTGGGAGTGGTGCCTTATCTCACCCGCGATGCATTTCGGGCCACGCTCAGCACGATTGCACAACTACCGGCTGGGACCGGTTTCTGCTTCGACTACACGTTTTCGCCGGAGACGCTGAGCCCGCGGCGGCGGGTGGTTTTCGATTGGTTGTCGCATCGCGTGGCCTCTGCCGGAGAGCCGTTCCGGCTTTTCTTTACGCCGGAAAAGCTGGAGGCGGAGCTTGTTAGTTCGGGTTTCCGGGACATCGACCAGGTTGGCGCGAAAGAGCTGTACGAGCGCTATTTTGCGGGACGCGCCGATGGGCTGAAGCTGTCGTCTTCCGACCTGGGCAAGCTGGCAACGGCCTGGGTTTGACGGCACAAGCTAAGATGAGTCATGCGACCGATCGCCTTTGTGACCCTTGTTTTGATGGGGATTTCCGGATGCGGGTATCACACGCTGGGCGCTGCCACACATTTGCCGCCCGATATGCGTACGCTCTCCGTGCCGGTTTTTGCCACGCACACGGAGGCTTACCACACGGAAGTGGTGATGACCGAAGCAGTGGTCCGCGAGCTGACGACGCGCACCCGGCTGAGGGTGACTCCGGAGGCGATGCCGGATGCCGACGCGGTGATGCACGGGGTGATCCTTAAAGAGACGGCGGCGCCGCTGACTTACAACACATCGACGCAGCAGTCTTCGAGCTTCCTGATCACGATCGTGCTTTCGGTGACATTGACGGGGCGGGACGGCAAGATTCTTTATGAGAATCCTAATTACATCTTCCGGCAGCAGTACCAATCCACAACCGACCTGCCGTCCTTCTTTCAGGAGAATCCGGCCGCACTCGAGCGGCTGTCCCGCGACTTTGCCAGGGCCCTGGTGGCGGATGTGCTGGAAGGGTTCTAGGCGCGTATGTTTGGGGCACGAGCGGGTAGGGATATCCCACCCTTCGCCAGAAAAAAGCGAAGGATGGGGCACCCAGCCAAAGGTAGGGCGCTCGCCTTCCAGCCATGCAGACGGTAATTCGAGAATGCCTTGCAACACCACGCAAACAAAACCCTTTTAGACCTTCCTTGCCCTGTGATAAGCTCTGTTCCCGTGGCTGATTGACGGTCTTCGAT
>PLZC01000252.1 GCA_003151985.1 Acidobacteriaceae bacterium | reverse complement strand
CCCATCGTCCTCGCACCTTCAAGTACGTCTCGTCCACACGCCAGGATCGGCCCACCTTGCGTGCAAAGCGAGTCCAGCGCTTCTCGAATTCCGGCGTATACCATTGTACCCATCGCATGATCGTGGTATGCGAAAGACATAGTTCACGTTCGTCCATCATCTCAACCAGGTCACGAAAGCTGAGTTTGTAACACAGCTACCAGCGCACACACAGGATGATCANNCCCTTGCTATTTGCACCAGAGCCCGGACCAGCGCAACCCGTCTCCTGGAGACCGAAGCCGCGTGCTTAGGGCGGAAAGCTGATGAACAACTTCGGCCGCCAACGGTATGCCGACAAAGAGGCGCATCGTCTTCCTGCCTGGCTCACTCTCCGGCGAGTTGCTCGAGCAAGGTATCGAAGTCTTCCAGGCGGCCGTATTCGATGATGACTTTGCCGCGGCCGTGGTGGTCTTCAATGCTGACCTTGAGCCCGAGTGCACGTTGAAGGCGGTCCTTGACTTCGCGGACGTTGGGATCGATGGGAGGCTCCGGCTTGGGATCCTTCTTGCCGGCACGGTCGGGATGCAAAAGACCCTGGACGTAGTTCTCTGTTTGGCGAACAGAAAGCGAAAGTGCTGAAATACGCTGAGCCGCCTTCTCCATTTCCTCAGCATGTTCGAAGGCCAGCAGGGTGCGCGCGTGGCCAAAGCTCAAATCGCCGCTCTCGACGCGGGCCTGCACGCTTGACGGTAGCCGCAGCAGGCGCAGGAAGTTGGCCACCGTCGCCCGGTCCTTGCCGGTACGAATGGCCATCTGCTCCTGAGTCATGTGAAACTCGCGAGACAGGCGTTCGAAGGCGCGGGCTTGCTCCATGGGGTTGAGGTCGGCGCGTTGCAGGTTTTCGACGATGGTGATCTCCATCGCCTGCTCGTCAGAAACCTGGCGCAAGATCGCCGGGATGGTGGCTTTTGCGGCAAGCTGCGAGGCCAGCCAGCGCCGCTCACCGGCAATAAGCTGGAACCGTCCGTTGGCCAGCGGGCGCACCAGCACAGGCTGGACCACGCCGTTCGCGGTGATCGAGGCTGCGAGCTCTTTCAACTGCTCCTCGTTCACATGGGAGCGCGTCTGGAAAGGGTTGCGGTCAATCTGGTCGAGGGGAATTTCGCGGGGCTTTCCGCCTTCGGATTCGACGGCTGTGGGGGTGGCGGCCTGCACACGAGGCAGGAGGGAATCCAGGCCCTTGCCCAAAGCACGGCGTTTGGTGTCGATTGCAGCAGTAGTCATGGTTCAAAGTCCTTAATTCCGGCATTTGTGCCGGCTTCTTCGAATCTGAATTTGTTGAACTTTCGGATTCTTGTGAAACGGCTTTTTCAGGAGTATGGCCAGAACCGGATCTCGGGTTTTGGCTTGGTAAGTTCCGCGAGCTTGCGCTTGCCGTTCGGTCGAATCTCGATGTGGTTTCGTGCAATGAATTCCCCGGCCAATTCAAAATAAGCTTCGGTGCCACGGGAGCGGGCATCGTAAAGAGCGACCGGCTTGCCGTGGCTGGGCGCCTCCGCCAGACGTACATTGCGCGGGATTACAGTGCGGAAAAGCCGCTCTCTGAAGTACTCGCGGAGAGTTTCGGTGACCTGTTGGGCAAGGTTGGTACGGTCGTCGTACATGGTAAGCAAAACGCCCTCGATTGTGAGCGAAGGATTGTAAGCCGCGCGAACTCGTTCGAGGGTGGAGATAAGCTCGGAAATTCCTTCAAGGGCGAAGTACTCTGCCTGCATGGGGACGATGAGCGTATCGGCGGCGGCTAGAACATTGAGGGTGAGCAGGTCAAGCGCAGGAGGGCAATCCAGGATCACGAGGTCATAGTCGGCCTGAATAGGCGCAAGGGCGCGGCGAAGGCGAAGGGCGCGGTCATCCGCTGTGGCGAGCTCTATGTTGGCGCCGGTCAGATTCTTCGAGCCTGGCAAGAGGAACAGGAGGTCTATTTCTGTGGGCAGGATCACCTGGCTTGCCGGGGCGTCGCCGACCAACACGTCATAGATGGAATGGCGGTTATCGTCGCGCTGAAAGCCGAGTCCTGAGGAGCAATTGGCCTGCGGGTCGCAGTCAACCAGCAGCGTCTTGAGACCTTCCAGCGCAAGGCAGGCGGCAAGGTTAATGGCGGTCGTTGTTTTACCGACACCGCCTTTTTGGTTGACAACACCGAGGATCTTTCCCATGGGTCTCCAGAGTAACGGAAAGCGCAATTGTGGGTTGGGGCTTGCGTTGTGGAGAATTCAGCAAATCTGTGGAAAGTGGTGTGGATTGAGATATGGCAAATCGAGCAAATGCTTGAAGGTGAAAGGTTTGAAGCATTGTTCGGCATATGGGTCGAAATACGGGGAGAACAGCCTTGTGGTGGAAAACTACCTATCTTGAGGGGAGAGATTTATTTTATTTCGCAGGTTGATTCAAATTGAAACAGGCCCGAAGCGGGCTGAAATGGCAATTGTTCCACGTGGAACATTTTCCAATTTGGGGCGGGTTCCCAAAATGTTCCACGTGGAACATCGGGCTCTCCAGTTGCACTTCGGCCTGGCTGAACGATTTATCGGCTGTGGTTCGATTTCCATGAATCCCGCATCGAAGTTCAATCCACCTCGTCACAGCGGCTTCTCCAACTGATCTCACACCCTGCGACGGATGTTTCCGTGTGGCGTTCGTGTTGGTGCTCGCGCAGTTGCCGCGGCACGGCAAAGTGGGCTCTCAAGGACTCTGTGGAGAGCCTCGACGAAGGCTCCAAGCTACGCAGAGGGAAAAAGGGTGCGGCTTGTGGTCAACGGCGCCAAAGACTTTGTTGGGGTTCGGAAGATTGCACTCATCAAACTCGCCAATTGATCGGTTTCAAAGATTGTCCGCGCGCGAACCGAGAACCAGGACTCGGTTCTGTCCTCCCGGTAAAGGGACTGGTTCCCTCCACCCAAACTCACAACCCGCTGCCGCCTTTAGCCGCTCGCATTCGCCGACGGTGGTCATTAACGCGAGCCATCCCTTGGGTGCGACCAAGCGAACGGCACCCTGCACGGCTTCCTTCATGCGGTCGACAGCGCGAAGCACGACGCAATCGAACTCAACATCCAATTTCTCCGCTCTTTGATTGGAGACCTTTACGGAGATCCCCAACACCCGGATCGCTTCGCGAAGAAAAGCCGCCTTCTTGCCCTGGGATTCGGTCAAGGTGACGGCCATTTCCGGCCGACAGAGCGCGATGGGGATTCCGGGAAATCCTGCGCCCGACCCAAAATCCAGCAAAGTGCGAATGCCGGCAGGCAGCGCCTGGGCGCAGGCAATCGACTCCACGAAATGGCGAGGGAGCATTTCGTCGATATCGCGGATTGATGTCAGATTGACACGTGCATTCCAGCGAACCAGCAGTGCCAGGTAACGGTCGAAGCGCTCACCCGCAATGTTGTCGAGTGTTGCAAGGCCTCCCGCAGCCAGCAGAACATTGAGCTGGTAAATGGCGGAAGCCTGCGTTGTTTCGGGGCTCATGCCGACTTGACGGGCTCTTCAAGACGCCGCGGCTCCCAGACCGCTGCTGCCTGCATCAAGCTGGCAAAAATGGCGCGAGAAAATGCGCTGACAGTGTAGGTCCGTTCCGGGTGCCATTGCACAGCTAGAACGAACTGCTCGGTCGAATCCAGCTCAACAGCCTCAATGACCCCGTCGGCTGGAGACACTGCACTCACCAGGAGATTGTCGCCCGGCGTGCGAATAGCCTGATGGTGGCTCGAATTCACAAAGGGCTCCGCCCGCTCACCCAGCGGAACCAGCCCCGCCAGCCTCGATTTTGTCGAAATCCGCACTGGGTGCGCGTCAATAACATCGCGCCCCGGCCCGTGATTCACTTCCGTCTGCAGGTCCTGGATAAGTGAACCATTGCGCCAGACGTTGAGGGTCTGCGCACCGTGGCAGATCGCCAGGATGGGCTTACGCAAGTTAAAGGCGTCTTGCAGCAATAGCTCATCCACAGCAGTGCGATCAGGATCGGTCGCGCCACACTCAGGAATCGGATCTTCGCCATATCTTTGCGGGTCGACGTCGTAGCGGCTGCCTGGAAGCAGAATTCCTTGCACTCCAGCGAGCAGGCGCGCTACGCGGTCTTGCCGCTCATGCAAGGGGATGATTATAGGTGTGGCACCGGCCGCATGAAGGGCGGCCAGATATGGAGGCAATGAGCGTTGATTGTAGGCTGGATCGTTCGCGGTGGGTTCGGGAATAGCGATATGGACGCACATGAACCACTAGTGTACTCACGAAGGGCCTTGAGGTGAAGAGTTCCAGTTTTCCCATTGGGCAATGTGCGAGTAACTATTTTAGTTTCTTGTGTTTTCACCCGCATCTTCCTGGCTTGCGCCATGCACATCCACAGCAATTGCCTCGGCGGACGACGCTTCCTGGTCAAGCAGACCTTGAATTGCTGACTTCAAGAGTTCAGTCAATTGCTCGATTTGGCGAATCGTCATTCCAACCGTTTCAATTGGGTCGCCCACGCTTAGCGTTAGCTCTCCGGGATAGAAGTGGCCAGTGTGAATCGGCAGCAGGTCGTAGACGCCGATTAATGCGACTGGCACGAGCGGTACCTGCGCACGAATCGCCAAATACGCCGCTCCAGAGAGAAACGGCTTTAGTTCGCCGGTAGAAGTTCGCCCGCCCTCGGGAAAGACAAATAGCGGCATTCCGGCGCGCAGGGCCTTCACTCCCACACCCAGACTGGAGAGCGAGGCATGGGGGTTTGCGGTATTGATCGGAATCTGTCCTGACCTAGCTAAGTACCATCCAATGAATGCGATAGGCCACAGTTCCTTCTTCGCCAAGATACGAAACTGAAAGGGGAGCCCGGCAAAGATAACCGGAGTGTCCATGTACGAGGTGTGGTTTGCGGCGTAGACAGCCACGGGGTGTTTCCGCAGGTTTTGCGCACCGAGGACCTTAAGCGAGCAGCCAGAGATCCGCACGGATAGCTGCGCCCAGACGCGGGCGATGCGGTGTTGCAGCCGCCCCTCGCGGTCTGCGAACGAGACGAGGAGAGACAAGCTGCCACAGAAGGCGGTCACCAGAGTCATGACAGGCCCGCGAACCACGTTGGTGCCCAGACGATAGCGCCAGGGTAATGGATTAGGCCGCGGACTCATCGCGGTTCCTCTATGGCCAGCAGCAGTTGGCGCGCCTCGCCCACCAGGTAGACCGATCCGGAAACTACGATTACTCCGCCTTGTGTGCGCTCAGCGGCAAGTTGCAGGGCCTGGCTCACCGAATCCGTTGCAATGGCGGTTGTCCCGACCCCTTTGGCAGCGGCCTCCATGTCACGCATTGCGGCGGCGCGGGGGCTGTGGATGGGTGCAAAGATCACTTGGTCGAAAAGAGGAAAAAGGATCTGCGCCATCTCAGCCACTGGTTTGTCGCGCAGGCAGCCGAAGATCAGCGTCCGAGGCCGCTTCTCGCCAAACGCTTCGGTCAACCCGCTGCGCAAGGCCCAAGCGCCGGCTGGATTATGCGCGACGTCGAGAATCCATAGGACCCCGCTGCGCTCAACGGGCTCAAGCCGCCCCGGCCAACAGGTCTGCCGGATGCCATTCGCAATGGATTCGGTAGTGATGGGAAGGCTGTTATTGTTAGCTAATTCCACGGCGGCGGCAATGGCTAACGCGAGATTGCGCCGTTGGTGAGCACCGGCAAGTGGTGAGTCTACTTCGATTGTCTGGCCCAATGCTTCAACTTGATAAGGGGCGATCGGATTCGCGCCGATGGGCGGCAAATATCTTTCCGCATCCACCCGCCGTGTGCCGAGCTCGGCCGCAACCTCGGCCAGGACCTCATTGGCCTCAGAGTGCTGCGACAAAGTGACCAGAACTCCAGCGCGACGCAAGATTCCTGCCTTCTCACGCGCGATCGCAGCGATGGTCGAGCCCAGCCACTCGGTGTGATCGAGTGAGATGTCTGTGATGACCGAGAGGAGCGGGTCCACGATGTTGGTGGCGTCCAGGCGCCCTCCCATGCCGACTTCGAGCACTGCGATATCAACACCGGCTTCGGCGAAGTACAGGAGCGCCTGGGCAGTCAAAATTTCGAAGAAACTGGGAAGCTGTGCCAGTCGGCCGCTGAGCACCAGTTGCTGGGCAGCATCATCCACGCGAAAATACAGGCCGGCAAAATCATCGTCCGCAATCTCGGCGCGGCCCACGCGTATGCGCTCATTGACCCGCGCCAGATGTGGCGAAGTGTAAAGTCCAGTGCACAGTCCTGAGGCAGTGAGGATGGAGGCTAGTGTAGCGGCCGTCGAGCCCTTCCCGTTGGTGCCGGCGATGAGTACCGATGGGAACCGGCGGTGCGGATTGCCGAGGGCGCCGAGCAGGATGCCGATTTCCTCCAGGGAGAATTTGCGCCGCGGCTGGCCGCCCTGCGTGTAGAGCTCCGGCACCATTGCATTCAGTTGATCGATCGCCGCTGCGTAGGACATGGAGACATCAGTATAGAAGGCCGATATCAGTCGAACTGGAAACTGAAGGAAGGCCAGTTTGCGATCTCGGTATTTACCTGGTATTCAGCGCTTGATCTTCGGCTTAGGCATCTCAGTGACTCTGTTTTGAGGGCGTTCCTCTACCGCAACGACCGGTAACATTGCACGGATTTGGTCTTTGGTCTTGCCCGCAGTCTTCTCCAAGAAATACCATAGCGCATCGACGAGGATGTCGTTCGTCGTCGTCCGCTTGTCTCTCTTGCCTCGGCGAGCTTCGCTGATCCAGCGTATTGCTGCTCTGTCCTCTGCGGTGAGGCTAACTGTAGTCCGCAGGGCATCGTCCGGGATGTGTTTCTCTCTGGGGCACATGATTCAAAACGCAATTGATAATACTATTGCATTGTTGCGTTATTACATTATAATGCAATAACGCGGTAACGTAGATTCCGGGCTAGGAATCAGCGTCAGCGTAGTCGCATCTAAGATTTTAGAGGGGATAGATATGACCGCAGCCCCATTCTCTTCGGAACTCGAGGTGTTCCAAAGACACCGAGAGGAATGGTCGCGCGCACATCTCGCCGAGTATGTCGTGATCCAAGACAGCCGCGTCTTGGACCAGTTCTTTGGCGCGTACGAGGACGCCTTCCGGGCCGGCTTGCGGGAGTTTGGTGTCAGCCGGAACTTTCTAGTCAAGCAAATCTGGATTACAGAGCCGGTATACTTCATCGCGTAGCATGGCCATGCACCAGGTTTATTGGAATCCGTTCGACCCGGCCGATCCAGGTCCCTGCGTGAAAGTCATTGTAATGAACACGAACGAAACCATTGAGGCCGGACGCAAAATTGGCTTGGAATATCCCGCACCCCATGCGATAACCGCGCTCATCGATACTGGATCACCCTTCACTATAATCAGCAGAATATTTGCCAAAAACTGGAAGATTGTTCAGACGGGTGCTCAGAGCCCGATCAGGACTATGGGCGGAGATTGTCTGTGCGATGAATACTCTGGCTCCATAAGTTTCCCGGATTCAAATCTCCCAGGAGTCGAAATCCTGCGACTCCGCGCCGTCGACTTCAACCGAGAGCCGTACTATTCTTGTCTGATCGGAAGGGACATCCTGAAGAACTGGGATATTAGATTCGATGGGCGCGCGAGGCTGGTAACGATCACAGTCTAATCTGGGGTACATTTAGATCCCCTTAGATCTGAAACTGAGACTGGCTCACCACTTGTAATTTGCTCACTAACGTAGCAGTAGTTGTAAAGCCAGGCGCGCGTCTTGCAGGCATGAGCGCGCCTCATCTTCCGACAGCAGACCCTGGTGTACGGCCTTCTTCCCAGCGTCGTTCACCTGATTGGCTACTCGAGGAAAATCCGCATCGATGCCGGTCATGATCAGGTTGTTATTCACTTCATGCAACAGGTTTCCCAGTGTCGCTGTGTTGCGATAGCGCGTGCGCACCAACCGGGCCAAGGAGACGGGCAACTTCCGCTTGATTGCCTCCTCGAGCACAGAACGGCACATCACAGCACACGCCGTGAAGAGGCCTAGAAAGTAGCAGCGGGTGGCTTCATCCAGGTAACGGTCTGCCTCCTCCGAACTGGGCGCAGCGACTACACACTCGCGCAAATGCGTTGCTCGCAGCACCGCCGGCTCCACCAACTGCAGTAGCTCCAGTGCGAACGCGGCACGAAGCAAGTCGTTCTGCTGGGCATCCAGGGCCCTTTGAATCTCCTGCCATGCTGGAATTGCCACGCCCCCGTCAGCCTTCTGTAGCCTAGTAAGCGATGTGAGCCGCTGCCGGGCATGCTGGATGAAGCCCTGACGCATTTCATGGGCCAGCATCTGCCACCCTGCCACGAAGCCCGCTGCATCCCTTTGGTAGCGTGCCCAAAGCTCGTCATAAACGATTCCGGGGAGCACGTTTCGCAACTGCTCGAAGCGCCCCGTCCTGGCCAACTCAGAGATTGCCCCACAAAATTCCCGACCCGGGGCACCGTCCGCTGATATCTGCAGCAACTGACTCTCCAGACGCCCGATGTCGATGGCCATGGACCGATCCTCCTCTCTATTTCTGAGTTTATGAGCCTCCAAGCCTAATTCTCAATTCCGAAGATACCTCTTTCCAAACCACGTGCTGGAACGGGAACTCCTCCAGACTGCAACAGATAAACGGGACAATGAAGCTCTTATGCCCTCGATCCGACCGATTTCCCAAGAGCGTTTCGAACGCAATGCAATATGGGCTTTTGTGCATGACAAGCCACCGAAAAACCCCCATGCTGTGGACCTCTGACCGCACTTCACACATAAACTCCAAACTTTGCACAGGCTCTTTTTCGCATCCTGTGGGAGTGGTGGGAAACTCGGGTTCGTTCCACCTATTGCGGGGCTCGATATCCAAAATTCCTGAATTGCACAGCCAAGATTTAGAAAAACAACCCGTCACTCAACCTGATGTCTTGTAATGATTTGGAAAGGGTTTCCACTTTTCCTACCTGAACTACGGGGACTACTATCTTTTTATTTAATCTCATATCTTTTTCCTAACCCCCGTCACACACCCTTGACGGCGATGAAATGGCAGACCGGGATCATTACCCAAAAATCCTCGTCCTTTCCACTGGAAGCGCTCGAAAAAGATAGGTGCTGGGAATCCAGAGAACCGCCACGTTTTCCACGCGCATGTTAACGCAGAGGTGAATACAATCAAGAAGAAGCAGAGTGAGCCGTTTCCGACAGGCCGCAAAGTGTTGTAGAGTGTGGCCAGCGCAAGAACGTGCTTTCAGGACGAGGGGTGGGCCTATGCCGATCGTGGAAACCGAAGTTGAAAAGCCGGCCGCGCAGGGGGCAACGATGGAGATTACCGTAAGCCGCCAGGACCTGGTGAAGGAGCTTACTGCAACGCAAAGCGTGGTAGAGCGCAAAACCACCATCCCGATTCTGTCGAATTTTCTCATCGAGGCCGAGGGCGACCGGTTGAATATTACTGCCACCGACCTGGACCAGGCGATCCGCACCAGCGCCGAGGTAAAAGTCAAAAAGCCCGGATCCTGCACCATTCCCGCGCGCAAGCTCTACGACTACATCAAACTGCTGCCAGAGGGCGATATTTCCATCAAGCTGCTGGACAACCATTGGGTGCAGATACGCTCAGGCCGCTCAAACACCAAGATGGTCGGCATGGCGAGAGCCAACTACCCGCAGGTGCCGGAGTTCCCCGCAGTCGCGGTTACCAGCATCTCCCTCGTCGCTCTTAAAACACTTATAGCGCGGACTATCTTCGCGATTTCGAACGAAGAGTCGCGTTACACACTGAACGGCGCCCTGCTTGTGATTAAGGCCGAGTCCCTTGCCATGGTCGCGACGGATGGACATCGCCTCTCCTATGTCGAAAAGCCGAACGAGACACTGGAAGGCATCAGTGGTGAAAAGCGCGTACTCATCCCGCGCAAGGCTCTTCAGGAGCTGCAACAGCTCATGTCGACATCAGACGCGGAGAAGGTGGAGTTTGCCGATGACGAGCATACGCTGTTTTTCCGCATCGGCCATCGCACGCTCAGCACGCGCAAGCTCAACGGCCAATTCCCCAACTTTGAAGCTGTGATGCCGCGCGACAATACGAAGTTCGCCGTGGTGCGGTCGAGCGAGTTGTCCGCTGCCATCCAACGCGTGGCTCAGTTCGCCGACGAGCGTTCCGGCGCCATTCGCTTGCGTCTCGAAGGCAACGAGCTCAAGATCAGCTCCAGCTCGACGGAATCCGGCGAGAGCGAAGACACCATCGATACGCCCTACGCCAGCGACCCCATCATGGTTGGCTTCAATTCGGGCTACATCCTCGACTTCCTTAAAGCTCTGAGCAACGAAGGCGAAGTTAGGCTTGAATTCAAGGACTCCCAGTCCGCCGGGCAAATGCGCCCCGAAGATCCGGATGCGGAGTATAAGTACCGGTATGTGTTGATGCCGATGCGGATCTGACCAGCCAGTTAGCGAAATACTGCGGCGGCCCGGCAATCGATGCCGGGCCGCAGTGTTTCTGATGGTTCATTGGAGACAGTGCGTTACCAAGTGAGAGTGATTTTGATCGTTTGCCAGCCTTCGCCGGGAGGGAAGTTGAAGATTAATGGCAATGAAGTGCAGGCGTACAGATCGGCGTCACAGGCTCGAAACGAGATGCTCGCGTCCGCGGCTGTATTGGGTTCCACATGAGCCTTGGGAATAAAATGGCCATGACGGAAAAGGCGCACAATCCCACTGCTTCCAGCGAGACCCTCCGCTGTTAACACCAGCGTATGATCCCCATTCTCGGCATCTAAAAACCGAAACTTTGAAGTTCTGGCGCCAGGTATAGGCGGTCGAATAGGCAGCAGTGATTCGACTCTCTCGATTGGATTTATATCTCCGAGCGAATATTCAACTTCTAGTGCAGGAACTGGAATTCGGAGCCCTTGGTAAAGGGCCTTTCCAAGTTTCTTCGACAACTTCATATCTAATGGGCCAAATGTAGCGCCGGGGATATCACTGCGCAGGTGCCAGTCATCCTCTTGAGTAGAATTCAACCGCACCTCCCAATGATCACGCATTCTTTCGAAGTGCAACCAGGCGGAGCCGCTTGCAATCTGCAGATTCAAAACATTTGCGTAATCCCACCCCGCCGGCAAATGGGGATTCACGGTGATGGTCTTGGTTTGGGCGTCGATGTCAATGCCGAAGAGGCCGCGGAGGGTGGGCGTGATGACCATTGCGGAGGACCATAGCTGGTGGCTGGTGCTGCGGCCGAAGGGGACGAAGTAATCCCCGGAGAGGAGTTCAGTGACGGCACCGAGGTCCTGGGCGCGGGTGAGGTTGGCGTTCTCCATCAGCATTTGGTAGCCGGCCAGCGGTTGCCCGCCACGGTATTCGGCGAGGGCGGCCCACCCCGTGAATAGAGGCCATACAGAGCCTTGGTGGTAGCTCATGCCGTCGTAGAATTTTTCGTCGTTGGCTACATCGCGCAGGCCCCAGTCCGTGTTGAGTTTGTGTGAGGCGAGTTGGCGGAGGCAATCCTCGGGGTGGGCCAGGATCGACTTGCCGCTTTTCGGGTTGTTGGACCACCAGGCGAGGGCTGGATAGACCGTCGAGGTGCGGTCTTGCGAACCGTCGGCATTGCGGCTGAAAGCGTAGCAGCCCTTCTCCGGATCGTAGTACTCGGAGTTGATGGTTGCGGCAATTTTTTCTGCACGCTCACGCGCGGCCGCCGACTTTGCGGAGTCTTTGAGCAGGTCCTCGATCTGGGCCATTGCTGCCGAGGCTTGCTGGTCCAGCAGGGCAAGGTAGATCTCCTGGTGCGGCATGCCGCCCGGCCAGCTTTCCACCCAGCCTGTGCCTTGCGAATTGTCGTAGATGCCGTCCCCATCGGTGTCGTGGGCGGTTTCAAAGAGCCAGGCTTTTTCAATTGCGTCGTGGTGCGCGGTAAGGAAAGCCAGGTCGCCGCTCGAGCGTACATAGTCGGCAACGGCCATCAAGAATAGCGGCGTGGAGTCGGCGGCGGCGTACATGTAGGGGAAGGCCTGCCAGTCAATGGCGGCGGCGGTCTGCGAGTACTCGTGCATGATCTTGCC
>PLZC01000246.1 GCA_003151985.1 Acidobacteriaceae bacterium | reverse complement strand
GAACGGCCGGGAACAACTGATCGTGAAATATGGCTTTGACCTCGTCCATCTTTCCCGCGATGACCCGCGTGCGACCGACGCGGATCATGGGAGGGATGTCATTGGACCGGACCATCAGGTCGGGCTGCATCTCGTCGATCCAGTATTCAAGGCTCTCGGTAACGCTGCTGAGGCGTGCGATCCCTCGCGCCATGTCCGCCTCCGAACCCTTCATGGCCGGATTCTGCTCATCCATTTCCTTCCATTTCGAGGAGTACCAGACGACGGCGTGTTGCGAGGGGCCGGTTTGCGAATCCCACACGGTTACGCTTTGCTTGGACCCTGCCTTCTTGAACAGGGCTTCATAGTCTTTGACAGCAGATTTCCAGTTGTCTTCCTGCCCCATCTTCACCTTGACGAGGAGGACGGTGCGGATGTTTTGTGCCACAGACGGCATAGCGAATGCGAGGATGGCAATCGCAACGAACAGGCAGAGGCGTAACCTCAGCGGAATTTTCATGGGGTCAATCTCCTGGGGCCTCGCGCAGCGAGTTTGCACAGTCCGACAGGGGGGAAGGGAATGTGCCCGTGCGAAGGCAAGCGGATTATACAGGCCAATGAGAAAGGGTTTGCAACAAATATCGTCCGCGAGGCAACTCATCCCTGGCTCAGCCGTCTGGCGCCTCAAGCAGGATCGACATTGGTCCCTCGATGTGGGTTCATCTCGAGTGACTCACATATCATGACGCCGATTTAGGTTGGTTGCAGATCGGCAACGAAATCAATGACCGACACAGGCATTGAAACCCCCTAGTCTCCGAGCTCCGGATGGATGACCGCCAATCCGGACAGAACGGATGAACTTGGGTCCAACTTGGGTCCAATTGCTGCCGAAAACCATGCATTTAGGTCCAACTAGACGCACTACCAACCTAAACGAATCAACAAGTTAGCANNTTCAGTCAACTAAAAAATGCGGTTCCCTACCAGGTGGTCGGAGGTTCAAATCCTCTCTCCCCGACCATTTAACTACTTTAATATCAATCAATTACAAGCATCTTTGCAGCGAACGCGTTTTGCTAGGTCACCCAAAAAGTCACCCATAAGAAAGGGTGACCCGAGAATGACCCAAAACAACTCACCCAAGGCGAGTGACTCGGAGCTCGCGACTAAGGGAGAATGTGCCAATTCGAACGTCATATCTCTGCAGCAAGCCCCGGTGATAGGCTGTTTGTGCACAAACAAACACAACCGAAGCTGCTCCAAAGAGGCACAGGAAGCAATGGCTCCCAAGAAGAAGGCGGGCCGCCCCGCCCAATCGCAGGTAGCGGAAAGCTATCAGCACAAGACAGCAGACAGCCCCATGCGTCCCGATGTGGGCACGCACGCGCAGCTCAAGAAACGCAAACCGCCCAAGACTTACCGCTATGACACTTCGCTGGGGCCGGCGCTGAGTTGGGACGAGGGCAACGGCAGCCGTGGGCTGGGCGAGTGGCTGCTGGTGCCTGTTACGGAGACGGCAAGCCGATGGGCGATGGCGTGATGCGAGATAGGCAGGTGGCGTATGGAGTTGACACCCAATTGCGTAAATGAAGAGTTGCGTCTTCCCCTGGCGGAAGTTCGGAAGGACCTCCTTGACTTTGGCCTGCGCAACCCCCTGCTGAATTACCGACTGTTAAAAACACGAGGGCTCGAATTCCCCGAAGCGAACCCGGCAGAGGTGTTTCGTCTGCTCGTAACCGAAGGAGCCGAACTGTCATTCCTTCCGATTGAAGGAATGCAGCAAACAGGGGTTCTGTATGAACTTGAGGGCGATAGTCAAGACGACAGGCGCTCCATTGTGCGAGCGAGGCCGGGTCGGAGGACACGGACGCCACAGCAAGCGGGCTTTCGGTCAAACCCAAACGAACTGCCGACTGGCGTCTCTGAAAAGGAATTAGAGAAACGCCTTCTTGCTACGTATTACGCTGCCAAGAGTTCCATCGAAGAGCAAGGCGTAAACACGCTCTTCATTTCCCTCGGTATGCTCATTTGGCAGGATTCTCGCAATGCCGATGAGGCCCACCGCGCCCCGCTGTTGCTGATTCCTGTCGAGTTGGAACGGCTAAGCGCAGGCGAGGGGTTTCGTTTGAAATACTCCGGCGATGACGTGGCTCCGAATGTCTGCTTGCTGGAGTACCTGAAGCAGTCATTCGGCTTGGCCTTGGATGAATTGTCCGATTCGGAAGAGATCGACGTAGATGCGTACTTCCATTCCTTTGGCAAGGCTGTATCCAAGCAAGAAGGATGGAGTGTCGATCCGGAGTCGATTGCCTTGGGCTTCTTCTCATTTGCCAAATTCTTGATGTATCGAGACCTGGACCCCACCACATGGGATAACGAGTCGCTCTTGCTCAACCACGACGTTTTGAGTCGTCTTCTCGGCACGAGTACATTCGCTCGCGATTCATCTCCACTGACTGACGATTCATTTATAGACGACGAGATACCGGCGTCGAGCGCGGTGCATGTTGTGGACGCAGATAGCACTCAATCCTTGGCCATCCATGACGTGATGCGTGGACTCAATATGGTGATTCAGGGACCTCCTGGGACTGGAAAGTCCCAAACGATTGTGAACCTGATCGCCGGTGCATTGGCTTCTGGGATGAAAGTTCTATTCGTGGCAGAGAAGAAGGCTGCGTTGGATGTGGTAAAAAGTCGTCTTGATCGCATCGGACTGGGTGCGGCTTGCCTCGAACTACACAGCAACAAGATTAAGAAAAAGGAAGTCATTGGTGAACTGAAGCAGACGGCATGGCTTCAATCCAAAGCAGCACGCCGAGACGACTCAACCCTGTCGGCGCTGGAAGAGGCGATAACTCGACTGAACGAATACTGCAATGCCGTCAATGCTCAAGTCGGCAATTCTGGTGAGACGATCCGTGATCTCTATGGTCTGGTTTTACCCTTAATCGGGAAACTCAGCGGAACTACGCGCCCACGGCTGGAGATTTCTGGCTGCTTGAATTGGACTTCAGCCGACCTTCATCGCCGCCGCGAACTCGTTGCAAGGCTTCAGGAGCGCGTCTCGCAAATTGGCATTCCTTGTCAGCACTCGTTCTGGAGTAGCCAACTTCGAGTCGTATTGCCGTCTACCAAAGATGGCATTCGACTTTCACTGCGTGACTCCGCAGAAGTAGCCACGGCATTAAACATCGCAGCGAGTGAAGTAGCTGTCATGCTCGGTCAGACTCCTCCTGAATCGCACCAGGAGTTCAATACACTGTGCGCCAGCGCCAAGCAGGTTGCACTCGCTCCGCCACTGGATGGCATCGACCTTGCGAATCCTGACTGGTTACACCAGGAATCGCAGATTGAGGCAGCGCTTTCCGCCCTCTCTGATGTCATAGGCATACGCGCTCGTTGGCAAGGTGTGATCCGCGATGACGCATGGCCCGCAGACGTGTCGCAACTTCAAGCGTTATTGAACGAATTGGGCCACAAGTGGTGGAGGATATTCTCCCCTCGCTGGAAGCGCCTAATGCACGGAGTCGCCGCGCTGATTACGAAACCCCTAAGCCAATCGAACGGAACGATGAGCGAAATACTCGAAGCCATTCAGTCGGCAGCGAAACATATTGCTGTTCTAGTGTCTTCTACGCATCTTCTCACAAGCCTCTACGGAGTTCAGTGGTTGGGTGAACAGTCAAACGCTTCTCTCTTGAGAGGCCAATTTGCGTGGCTGGTCTTCACAAAGCGCGGTATTCAGTCGGGACAACTCAGTAACTGGTGCCTTGAAGTAGCAGCCGCTTTTTCAGACAAGGCGGCACTCCTTGAGCGCCTGTCGGAATGCCAGAAAATGGCCCAAGCATATTCGGCATGTCTATTGGATGTGTTCGAGAAACTAAAACTGGACAGTGCGCCAACTTGTCAGCTTCGGACGCGGCTTTCGAGGGATTGGGGTGAGCACGCTGCGAACCTCTTGAGGATACTCTCAGAACGGACGGATGATCTAGACGGCCTTGCTTCATATATGCAAGACCGAGATCGGTGCAAAAAGGAAGGTCTTGAATGTGTTGCGCTCCTTGCAGACGAGTGGAAGGAAGCAGAACACAGCTTGCTCGACCTATTCGAGTACACTCGGGCATCAGCACTTCTAGAAACCGCGTTCCAGAATAGTCCCGTTCTTGCATCGTTCGATGTGCTACGGCACAAGAGTACGTGCCAGTCGTTTCAGGAACTCGATTTGCGTCAAATTGAATTGAGACGTGACGAACTTGCAAAAAGGCACGTTGACGGTTTGCCTAGAAACGGAACAGAGTGCGGACAAATCAGCGTGCTGTGGAAGGAGTTCGAGAAGAAAGCTCGTCACATGCCAATCCGCAAACTCATTGTCAGGGCGGGGAATGTGGTTCAGGCAATCAAGCCCGTCTTTCTTATGAGTCCGCTTTCGGTCGCAAACTTCTTGCCGCCCGGTGCTATCGATTTTGATCTTGTGATCTTTGATGAGGCTAGCCAGGTCAAGCCAGCGGACGCGCTGGGAGCGATCGTTCGCAGCAAGCAGTCGGTCGTAGTGGGAGACAGCAAGCAGCTTCCTCCAACAAGCTTTTTTGAAACGATGGTGGCGCAGGACAGCGACACGGAAGATGACGATGCAGTTGCCACGTCAGATATAGAAAGTATCTTGGGACTATTCTGCTCACGAAGAGCGCACCAGCGTATGCTTCGCTGGCACTATCGCAGCAAGCATGAATCGCTCATTGCAGGGTCCAATCATCTGTTTTACGAGGATCGGCTTGTCGTGTTTCCGAGTCCCGACCGACACAAGGAGAATGTTGGTCTGGTTTATCGACGCATTGAAAACGCGCACTACGACAGATCGCGTACGAGAACGAATCCAATCGAAGCAAGAGCCGTGGCAGAGGCAGTAATTAACCACGCAAAGGAACAACTCAAGAGACCCGTGAAAGAGCGGCTGACGCTCGGAGTTGCAGCACTCAGCGTAGCACAGCGTGACGCAATCCTCGATCAACTCGAAATGTTGAGGCGGCAGTCGCACGATACTGAAGAATTCTTTTTGGCTACCCCCCATGAGCCTTTCTTCGTGAAGAATCTCGAAAATGTTCAGGGAGACGAACGAGATGTGATCTTCATCAGTATCGGATATGCAAGGACAGCCGAGGGCTATTGGTCAAATAGCTTTGGGCCGGTGAATCGTGCTGGGGGAGAGCGGCGGTTGAACGTGTTGTTTAGCCGTGCTCGAATTCGTTGCGAGGTGTTTACCGCCATTCGCTCAGAAGACATCAACGCCGAAACTGGTGGAGGTGGCGTATCGGCTCTGAAGACATTTTTGTCCTATGCCGAGCATGGACATCTTGATGTTCCATTCGCCACAGGCCGTGAGCCGGATTCTCCCTTTGAAGAAGAGGTCGTGAGCGCATTACTAAAGCGGGGTTACACTGTCCACACTCAGGTTGGGTCCGCACGCTTCTTTCTCGATCTGGCAGTGGTTGACCCCGATTCTCCAGGTCGATACCTGCTCGGTGTTGAATGCGACGGTGCGGCGTATCACAGCGCCCGCTCAGCCCGTGACAGAGATCGGCTGCGTCAAGCCGTCTTGGAATCCCTCGGTTGGAGAATTCATCGAATTTGGTCTACTGCATGGTTTCGAGCGCCTGAGAAGGAAATGAAGGCGTTAGAGTCGGCAATCGAAGATGCCAAACGGCACACTGGCGAGAACCGCAGGGAGAGCAAGCAACAAAGGACTGCTTCTTTTCGCCCTTCAGTACGAAACACTGAACCCCCGAGCGAACCTCCACCATTAGTGATCCAGTCGCAAAGCAGTACAAAGTACATGTTTGCCAAGATCAGAATCACCCTAGGTATACAAGAATTGCACGAGGTATCTCGGGAGCAAATGGCTAACTGGTTGAAACAGGTGGTTTCGGTAGAAGGCCCGGTTCATTGGCTTGAAGCAGCAAAGCGCGTTGCCGATGCCGCAGGGGTTCAGCGTGTTGCGAATCGGATTCAAAAGGCATTTCAGAGTGCCTGCACCTACGGGCACACGTACAAATTGTTTGAGAATCGCAAGGGGTTTCTCTGGAATTATGAACCATCGCCCGTTCAGGTCCGAAATCGTTCGGATTTTCCGCCTCAGCAGAAGAAGATTGAGTATGTGGCCCCAGAGGAGATTTGCACCGCAATTGAACAGGCTGTAAAGGAGAGCTACGGAATGGCAACCGAAGATGTTGCAGTCGCGGCTTGTCGTCGCTTAGGATTTGCCCGCGTTACCGAGGATATGCGTGCGACTGTCGATGAGCAACGAGACAAACTCGTCAAAGTTAGCAGGCTGGAATTGAGGGGAGAAACTCTGGTATTGAACCATGATGCCACCGTGTGAAGACCATGCGTCGGGTAACAGGAAATGCACTTGCTTTTACGAAACCAGTGGTTGTGAGTGCTGCATCGTCCCAGGGTTCGATGAAAACTTGTGACAATCTCAGGAGCAACCTATGTTCTGTTCCCAATGTGGCAAAGCGCTGTCGGACGGGTTTAGATTCTGTCCAGGCTGTGGGAAGCATGTGATCCCGTTAGGAGTCTCTTCGAATGGTCCCAACCTGCAAGAGCCCCGAACGACAGTACAAGTTCAAGACGCAGATTACTGGTATCACCGGGCGCTGACTCTAACGGAAAAATCCCAGTATCTGGAGTGTCTTGAGTGCCTGAAGCGCGCCGTGGAAGTAGACCCGAAACACAAGCAGGCGCTCTACGCACTCGGCCACCATCACCTTCATGGCCAAGGCACCAAGAAGGACCCGCCAACCGCAGCAAACTGGTTCCGGAAGTCCGCAGAACTAAGGTTTGCACCGGCGCAAGACAAGTTGGGTCTCATGTATGAGCACGGAATTGGGGTCGCAAAAAGCGCGACCGAAGCAATCAAGTGGTATGCGCTTGCAGCCCAAAGCGGAAACCACGATGCCCAATACCACCTTGGAGTGATGTACGGAACGGGAAATGGCGTGCCGACCGACTTCGTGAAGTCATCCGAGTGGCTTCTCAAAGCTGCGAAACAAGGGAACGTTGAAGCACAAGCCACGCTTGCGCAACTGCTTTTACAGGGTGCCGACGGGGTTCCTAAGGACTACGAGGAGGCTGCCACCTGGCTTCACAAGGCTGCCGACGCTGGGGATACACAGGCGCAGGTTACACTCGCGGGGCTCTTCATGCGAGGGAAAGGCGTGCAAAAGGACCTCGAAGAGGCCGCACGGTACTTCAGTCTCGCAGCAGATGAAGGTGACCCAGGAGGCCAACAGGGCCTCCTGTTCGTGAACCGGCTACTCGGAAGGTGGACAATCTCCGAAGAGCGTCTACCCGGCGAGGAAGAATGGGAATTTGACATCCGCCGAATGGTTGAATCCTCACGGTTCAGTTTCGATCCTCCAGATGAGGCCGAATGACCTCAGGCAAGAAAGTCCGACGCGGTTTCCCTGTTGCTCCTAAGTCAGTTGGAGAATTCATGCAACCCTGGATGGCGCACTACGCCGATCTGAGTGGTCAGCCAGAGATTGATTTTCGACGAACCACTAACGATGTTGGTCAGTATGGCTTACCTAGCCCTGCGAAAGAGAAGTGGGATCGCAATCTGTCAGAACGCTTTGTACGGGGCCGACGAACGAATGATTGCGAGGTTCTCAGAATTCGGACGCCAACGTAAACATTCATTCGCAAAGCGGGTTGCATTTCCCTGGTCTGCGGGGCCTACAATGATCTCTTTGAGCGCACCCGGGGCAAGCCTCGCCAATAGCTGCAGGCAGCCTCCTAACTTCAAGTGGCCCCCGCCAATCGAAAGGAAGTTCACTGTGAAACTCCACCGTCTGCTCACCTTCAAGTCGGCCGTCGCCGTCGATATAGCGCACCCCTGCTATTTCGCTGACCCGAAGGAAATCCAGACATCTCTGAAGAGGGTTTGCGATGCCTGGGTGAGATACTTGCAATATTACGTCGATCAGACTGCCAAACTGTTTGAGGCCCCCGAACTTCCTTGGAAAGGCAATGAAAGGGCTTTGGTCAGTTCACTTGCCGCCGCAATTATCCGGGGCTTCCCGAGTTCTCTGGCGGTTGAAGAAGGTAGGGTCCCAAGAACTGGTAAGTTATCCAGGGGAGAGGCGATCTGTGGGCCACTATTCCGGCGCGCAACGGGACACGATTCAGTTTTTATCTTGAAGCCAAGAGGTCCGACCGCAGTAAGAAGCCTGAGGCGTTGTTGGCTTATTTTCAGGGTCATGACGGTGTCAGTGCGCTTTATCGCGATTATGCAAAGAGCCTCACAAATCCAAAATCTAAGCTGAGTGCTTATGGTTCAAAGCGGGTACACGAACATTACGTCATCGGCCTGTTGGTGACGCGGTTGAAGGCGGTCAAGAAAGACTCGGCAAAGATAGCGTCAATCCTCCATCGGGTATTCGAGAACAAGCAGATCATCTCTATGGGAAACAAGAGCCAAGGGGAAGTCCGGAAAATTAGGAGAAGCCTCGGGCGGCTACCCACAGTGGCCGTCGTCGTCCTGCCCGACGACGGTCAGTCCGGCATGATTGCCAGCTTTACGGTCTTCGGTTCGACCAGTGAACTCCGCGCTAAGCAGAGAGTGGGTGGCAAGGGCGGCAAGGGGCCCATTGCCGATGAATCTTAAGCTGTGGGTAGTTGAGCCGCGACCATCGCTCCACCGTTCGGTGCTGGCCCCTCGAACAATTCGCCCCCACCAAAGTACGTTGTGCAACATTCTGTCCCGCTTTTCCACCGATCAAGCGGCGTAGCATGGGAAGCCAATGGCACTAAACGAGGAATTCAAGAGGCATCTTCACGAATTGATGCTTGAAGTTGTCGATAAAACGCGCGCTGAAGAAGGGTTGTTAAACAATAAACTCCTGGGAAGAACCGCGCATCCCAACTCATCAGCAATGGCACTCGCTATAAGAGACGCTAAACTTCGATCCTTCGAGGATCGTGTCGGGCAAACAATAGCGAAGTACATTGAAGCAGTATCGATTTGGGACTTAGCAATTGATGCCGCACTTGAGAAAGACATGAGTATTGAGTTTCAGCGCCTTACAGCGGGTCCGAATTCCCTTACGTTTCCGCCTGCACTCAATGGGAGCAGTTATGCTCAAGCGATTAATCGCTCATACACAATGGAGCGTCACCGCGTAGCGAATCGGTTGGTGCGAGAAGGGACAAACAGGCTTCGTGAGCTAAAGATGAAGATGAAGGCAACACACAGGCCGAGTCAATCCACAATCGTTCAAGGCGATCAATTCAACAACTATGGAATAGCGGGAGCAATTGGGCATCATTCAGCGGGAACGATCAATGTTCAACAACAATGGGCATCAATTCAGAGCGAAGTTGATTTTAACGCATTGATTGGCGAGCTTGAACAATTGAGAAATCATCTTCAGCAAAGTGCATCATCGAGTTCCGACTACCAGCAACTTGCGCTGCTGTCTGAAGCTGAAGAACATGCCAAGAAACGAAACGGAAGTAAAGCGATGGAGGTTCTTTCCAAAGTTGGTAAAGGTGCGCTTGGCGTTGCGAAGGATATTGGAACAGAAATTGCCGCAAAAGTGATTGCGAAATCGATGGGGCTTGAACCTTGATTTAGCCTGCCGCAATCCGAGTACAGGCGTAAAATTGTATGTCGGCCACAGAGATCGTTTGTACTGATGTGGCAGCTTTCCAGTTCGTTGAAAGGAATTCGATGTCATTCATTCCACCGGATGCACTCAGCACAATTCAACTTGTGAGTGGCCTCGTAGCATCTGCGAAAAACGCCGTTGATTTAGCAAAACTGTCATCAAACCGCGATCTGCAAGCGGCTGTGAGCGAACTCCTCATCGGAGTTATGGATGTTAAGGTGCACGTGATTGAGCTTGATGAAGAAGTACGCGATCTAAAAGCGCAACTTGCGCGAAGGGAAGAAATTGAAGGGCCGGATGCAAAGTTCGGGTACTTCCATTTCAAGAGCAAACCCGATGAACCATTGTGTCCGAAATGCTATCAATCGGTACCATCGAAAATCGCAAATATGGGGCCCCGTCAACAATTAGGTAACTGGGTAGTGCGAGCGTGTCCAGTGTGCGGCTTCTCTCATCGGGAACGCATGGGTTCGTTGTCGGACAGTCAGTCACCCACATGGTAATTGGCAGTGACCGTGCATAGCCCCGCGCAAGCCTCGCACGTTTGTCTGCGCCTATTCCTGGAATGGTCAGCGGAGCGTATCGGTAACTGGAAGAGTAGGTTAGTAGCTTTTCAATCGCTAGGGATGCCGAGGGGCTAGGCTATTCCCGAAAGTAGTTGTGCAATTCCTTCCACCGCCGCCTTCCGCTGTTCCCACCAAGTCCCGGTATAGATGTTCTGCGTTACGTCCACGGTTGAGTGCCCCATGTTGTCGCGGGTGACTTCAGGGCTTGCACCCGTCCTCATGGAAAGGCTGGAGTGCAGGTGCCTCAGATCGTGGAACGTGCAGTGTGGCAGCTTCAGCTTCTCTAGAGTGGGCTTCAGATGACGTTTGAGCAGGTTGCGCCTGTTAAGAGGTGCACCATTGCGAGCGCAGAATACAAGGTCATCAGGCTTGCGGTACTTCGTATCCTTCCAAGCAGCTTCCAAGCATTTCCTCATGGCGGCATTCAACGGAATCTCGCGGTCACCGGCATCGGTCTTCGTATCGTCGAACTCCCCTTCATAGAAGCGTTCCGAAATCTGGATACGGTCCGTCTGAATCCGCTTCCACCGCAATGCGGCAACTTCTCCGAACCGTAGTGAGCCGTTAATCATGAGGGTGGCAATTGCATTCGTGGGAGTCGGTAGGGCTTCCAGCAGACTCCTAATCTCGGCAGGGGTCATAAGGCTATGCTGCCGCCGTAGCAGGCGAGGGAGGCGAACTCCAACCGCAGGATTCTCCTTAAGCAATCCCCAGCGCTTTCCTTCGTTGAGAATGACACGGAGGGTCCCGTGAAGATTACGAATGGTCTTCGGTGCAAGGTTCGTTTGTGCATTAATGAAATCTTGCACGGCAACCCGCCGAATCCTATTTAGCCTTGTGTCGCCGAATTTGGGAATCAGATATGTGTCGAGATAATATTCGTAGTTTATCCGGGTTGAATTCTTTAGATGACAGGAAATCTTCTCCTTGTACATCTTTGCCAGCGATGAAAACGTATCGCCATCGTTCGAACAGAGCTGGGGTGAATTGTTGCGTTCGTTCACCTGCTCCATGAATTCATCTGCGTGCTTCTGCGCTTCCCTTTTGGTTGGAACGTACTTCTTCGACCACTTCTTGCCGCGTTTCGTGCGTGGGGTGGCCGTGTAATCCCAGTAATCGATTCTCCACTTATCCCCGAATTCCTTAACCTTCACGTCCTGATAACGTTCCCTCACGAAAACCCTCCTCGGCTTCACGTCCGGAGAGGTACCAGTAAAGTCGGGAAACTTCAAGCTGCTTGTCATCATGAAGCCTGACCCCCATGGGTGCGCAGAAACGCGCGCAATCCACCGCAACGGCAGCGGACGTATCCTTCTCCTACGTAGAATGATCATCAGCAGATGAGAATATCCCTCCACATGCCCCACAAGCTCGCCTATACTGGTAGTCTGTTTCGCGGATCCCCATGTGTCGCGCTGTAATCGACCGAAACACCGAATACCCGGTAAGCCCGTCCATTGCAAGTTTTGCAAGCCTTTCCAAAGCCAGGCGCGTGTACTTCTCCGTCTTCCAGTTCATTCCGCCAGTTCGTACGGCGATCAACTGGAACTCCGTTTCCCCTGCTCCGCAAGGCAA
Source organism: Acidobacteriaceae bacterium (assembly GCA_003151985.1). Lineage (GTDB taxonomy): Bacteria > Acidobacteriota > Terriglobia > Terriglobales > Acidobacteriaceae > Telmatobacter. Next base: position 10,111 of record PLZC01000246.1, on the reverse strand, counting down.
AGGAGGAAGGCATGTCAGACCACCAGCCATCGCAGAAAGAGCTGCCAGAGGCTCCGTCAACCGCTCCAACCCCTGCCGGCATCAGCCGTCGCGGCTTTCTCAAGGGCGCGGGCATCACCGCCGCAGGAACTGCCCTGCTCGAAGGCGTTCAAGGATTTTCCCGCGAAGCCGTGGCCTCCACTCCCAAAGGCGTGAAGGAATTCGGCCCTGAGCCTTTTCCCGTCACTCTACACATCAACGGCAAGGAGCACGCTCTACAAATCGAGCCGCGCACCACTCTGGCCGACGCCCTGCGTATCCAGCTCAACATGACCGGGACCAAGGTGAGCTGCGATCGCGGCGTCTGCTCCAGTTGCACTGTCTTGCTCGACAGGATGCCCGTGAATAGCTGCATGACGCTGGCCATCGATGCGGTCGGCCATCACGTCACCACCATCGAAGGCATTTCCACCGATGAGCAGATGCATCCTCTGCAAGCTGCCTTCGTCCGGCACGACGCCATGCAGTGCGGTTTCTGTACTCCCGGCATGGTCATGAGTTGTGTGTCGCTGCTGGAGAAGAATCCTCATCCCACCGAAGCCGATGTGCGCTACGCCGTCTCTGGCAATCTCTGCCGTTGCGGCACCTACCCCAAAGTTTTTGCGGCCACCCTCGATGCGGCCAGCCAGCTCGCACGCAAGGCGTAGGAGAGAGTCTCATGGCAACCCACACCACGAATCCGTATTCCGATGCCATCCTCAGCGCCGCAGCCGACGCAACGGAGACCACGACGAAAACCGTCAGCATGCCGATCGGCATCCCCGGTTATACGCTGCACGAGGAAAAGCGCACTGTCCCCACCTCAGAGCCGCCCGTTTTGCCCGTGAATAAGGACCTGGACTACATCGGCAAATCGCCTGAACGTTGGGACGGAAATGCCAAAGTGACCGGCCGAGCCCGCTATACCGCCGACGTGCAGTTACCCGGTATGCTCTACGCTCGCTTCGTCAATGCCTCTATTCCGCACGGAAAGATTCTTTCCATCGACACCTCTGCAGCCGAAAGCCATCCCGGAGTGAAGGGGGTGCATGTCATCGAGCTGCTGCTCGGCGCTGCCGTGCTGCACGATCCTTCCCTGGAACGGTCAAAGTATCCTATCGTCCGCTACGCCGGACAGCCTATCGCTGCGGTTGCCGCTACCACGCCCCAGGCGGCCGAGGAAGCTGCCGCCAAAGTCAGGGTGAAGTACGAAGCCCTACCCTTCGTAGTCGATGCGGACCTGGCTCGCGAACCCAATGCGCCCCTCGTCTTTCCCGGGGCGGCCGATCAGGCCGGAACCGCAGGCGGAGGCGGCAGTGCAAGCGGCATTCCCCAGACCGGCAATGTTCACGGGCCCTCGGTACGGAAACATGGCGATGCCGAGCAGGGATTCAAAGACGCCGACGTCATCGTGGATGCCCGCTATACCACTCAGGTGCAGACCCACTCCGCCCTCGAAACGCACGGGGTAGTCGCTGACTGGAAGCCCGAGCTGCTCACCGTCTACGCATCGACTCAGGGAACTGCCAGCGTTCGTGAGGAGCTGGCCGGCTTTTTCCGTCTCCCCAAATCTCAGGTGCGAGTCATCACGGAATTCATGGGGGGCGGCTTTGGCGCCAAGTTCGGCGCGGGCAACCCGGGAGTCGTTGCTGCTGAGCTTTCCCGCAAAACCGGAGCCCCGGTTCACCTGATGCTCAACCGCGAGGAGGAGCATCTCTCGGTCGGCAATCGTCCCAGCTCCGATCAGCGCCTCCGCATCGGCGCGAAAAAGGACGGCACCATCACCGCGATTCAGCTCATCAGCTACGGCACCGCTGGCTGCGGCACCGGGGCCGGCTGCGCCGGCCCCGCCACCAACCTCTATAAGTGGGCCTCCCTGCACACCGAGGAGAACGACGTCTTCATCAACGCCGGTCCAGCAGCTGCCTTCCGCGCTCCCGGTCACCCACAAGGGGCTTTCGCTCTTGAACAGTCCATCGACGAGCTCGCTGCCCGCCTCAACTTGGACCTCCTCGACCTACGCGACCGCATCGACGAGAATCCTGTCAGGCGGGTGCAGCGCCAGATCATCCGCGAGAGTGCTCTCTGGAAGTCCCGCAATCCCCGTCCCAACGCCGATCCCGGCCCCATCAAGCGGGGTGTCGGTCTTTCCCAGTCTGTCTGGTACCGTCACCTCAGCATGAACTGTGGCGCCGAGGTACGCGTTCACAAGGATGGCTCCGTCGAAGTCCTCTCTGCCGTGCAGGACATCGGTAGCGGCATCAAGACCGTTCTCGCTCAGATCCTCGCAGAACAGTTCGGCGTACCGCCCGGCAAGGTTTCGGTCAAAATCGGCGACACCAATTATCCCGTCGGCCCCAACTCCGGCGGCAGCGTTACCACCGCTTCTCTCACTCCTGCGGTACGCGATGCTGCCTGGCAGGCCGCGCAGAAATTCCTCGCCAGTGTGGCTCCGGCCCTGGGTGCTGCGCCCGCTGATCTCACCCTAACCGGAGGCATGGTGCGCAGCGTTTCCGGCAAATTCCAGCCCGTCCCCTTCCGCACAGCCGCCGCCAAAATGAACACCGATGAAGTGTCCGCTCAGGCCAAGCGCATTCCCGACTACGATCCCAGCAAATACGATACCTATGGCGGCGTCGATATTGCCGAGGTTTCCGTAGATACCGAGGCCGGCCGCATTCACGTGAAACGCGTCCTTGCTGTCCACGATTGCGGCCGCCCCATGAACCCGGCCCAGATCATCAGCCAGATCAACGGCGGCGTCATTCAGGGCATCTCCTACACCCTTTTTGAACACCGCCTGCTCGATCCCAACTACGGCATCATGGTCAACTCCAATCTCGACAAGTACAAGATCGCCGGCTCCTATGAAGTGCCTCAGATCGAGGTCCAGCTCACAGAGTCCTACATCGGCCAAAGCTCGACCGACGCCTCCGGTATCGGTGAAGCCGCCGGCATCATCTCCGCTGCAGCCGCCATTGGCAACGCCGTCTACAACGCCACCGGGGTCCGCATCCGCCAATTGCCCATGACGCCCGCTGTCGTGCTCGCAGCCCTCAACCAGCCCCAGCCGTCGATGGAGTCCCTATGAATTCCTTCACTCTTGCAGATTGCTCCACCGTCGAGGCCGCGCTCTCTCAGCTCAAGGACGGCGCCATCGTCAAAGCGGGCGGCGTCGATCTCCTCGACCGCATGAAGAACGGCACCGATACCCCCACGCGCCTCGTAAACATCCGCAACATCTCGACACTGCGCGGCATTCATTCCACGCCCCAGGGCCTGACCATCGGTGCGCTGACCACCCTCGCCGAAGTCGCTGACGACCCCACCATCCGCACGCAGTACACGTTGCTGGCTGACGCCTGCGGGCACGCCGCCACGCCTCACATCCGCAACATGGCGACGCTCGGCGGCAATCTGCTGCAGCAGTTGCAGTGCTGGTACTACCGCTCTGCCGAATTCCAGTGCCTGCGCAAAGGCAAGGAACTCTGCTTCGCCTTCTCCGGCCTCAACCAGTACCACGCCATCATGGATTACGGCGGCTGTCCCTCCGTCGCGCCCTCCTCGGGAGCCGTCGCTCTCCTCGCCCTCGACGCCAGCGTTGAGCTCACCTCTGCCGCAAAGGGCAAGCGCATCGTCACCATCCGCGACTTCTATCTCCAGCCCGACGCCAATCCACACCGCTTCCATGTCATGGCCGCGGATGAGCTGCTCACGGCCATTCACATTCCCAAACCCGCGCCCGGCACCCGCTCCGCCTACCAGAAATATGGCGAGAAGGAGAGCCACGACTGGGCCATTGCTGATGCCGGTATCCTGCTCGAAATGGACAGTAACCTCTGTCGCCGCGCCGTCGTCGCCATGGGCGCTGCCTCACCTGTCGTGCGCCGCTCGCACGAAGCCGAAGCCGCACTCACCGGCAAACCCATTACCCATGAAACCGCCCGCGCCGCCGGACAAGCCTCCATGACGGGTGCCATGCCGCTCTCAATGAATGCTTACAAGGTGCAGCTTTTTCCGGTCGCCATCTACCGCACCATCTTGCTTGCCGCCGGACAAATGGACCGCGACCCCAGCGCCGCCGGTTAACCGAAATCCCCGTGCGCTGCGCAAGCGGCAGTCGCAGAAAGGAAACCCGCATGAGCGCCACCGAACGTCCTCCGCAGCCCTGCCATTGCCTTCGTACCAAGAACCCCTACGGCACCACGCCGCAGAATGCCGAGTCCTGGCTCCCCGGGGTCGACACCTCCTCGAACTACTGGTGTCTGCGCACCATGGGCCCCGCCGGACCTGACGAGCACTACGTCCACCTCTCCCGCTGCACGCCTTCACGCGTCTGCTACGAGTCCTCCGACGAGTAGCCGCCGAGCCCTGTCCTTACTCCGGCGCACTCGCTTCATATGTGCCCGGCCTGCATCATGCTGACGACATTTACATCCGCGATCAGATCTCTGAGTGGAATCCTTCACCTTCAAAGAACGCATTATTCGATGTCGGGTTTGTACCCCACGGCCAGGGACATCTAGCGACCATCGAGTAAGAGGGGGCGAGATAGGATTCGTCAAAGACATCCACGTTATGCGTCTGCATCCACTCCGCGATGCGCTGCTTATCAGCCCTTCTGCCGTATCTGCCACACATGCGACCATCCTAACGCACAACGCGTTCAAGAATCATTCGAGCCAGCCCCACGCTGTCAGCAATTACCGATGTCAGCCGGGGCGATGGTCTGCTGATGTCAGACTCACGCGCCAAACGAATAGCCGCGATGATGGAAGCAGCAATAACAATGGTCGAGGCGAAACGGTCTTGCGTTCGTCGGTCTTGCTCTTCTCTTGCAATCGCCCTCTTCATCTCACCCATCAGCGCACCACCCCGCGATGCTGCCCACCAGGAAACTTGTGCGACAGTGAGCCCCTGAAAATTTCTGATGGCAGGTACCGCCGCCTTGTTCCACACAACGGACATCCTGGTAGACGAATCCGACAAAGCCTTGCACCCTATTCAGGATGGTCTTAAGCTGTACTTGAATAGCTGCTCTCCCTCTGTTCGATCAGTCCGTTGCCTGGTAAACAGCAGACTAAGCGCTCAGTTCGGAGATCAGCTATTTCTTTCTCACGCAAACGCTGCTCGGCCCGCGCACTGAATTAGGCAACGGGAGGGGGCCCCTGCCGACGAAGTCGACCCAGGGGCCCTGACCCCCGCGCCCGCTGTGGGAGCCGCCCCAGTCGCGAGGCGACCCCACCGGTTCCAACCGTTGTTTATGAATCAAGTGTGTGACTTCAGTGAACAGAAGCTGCGCGGTTCCCCTTAGCTCCTGCGCTTAGGCGACCAATTCGGCAGGAGTTCCGAACTCGGGCAGGGATTCGACTCGTTCACGAATCGCACGCCATGCAGGGTTTCTTCCTTCAAGTGTGGCGATTTGCTGGTCGCACTTGCGTTGGGCTGCGTTTCGGTCGTGGTCTCCGAAGAACGAGGTTCTTTCGTCCTTTTGGATTCCTCACTATTGTCAGACACCGAGTCGCCTTTTCTTGGCCCGCTCGACCAGTTCGGTAAAAGTTGAGAACTCGGGCAGGGATTCGACCCTTTGACGAATCTGACCCCATGGATGATTTTTTCGTTCGAGTTCGGCGATTTGCTGGTCGTATTTGCGTCTTGGGGCTTATCGGAAGAACGAGGTACATCCGCAAACGCGGGTTCTTCACTCTTGTCAGGCGTCGACATGTCTGATTCGTCCGTTATCTGGATTGGTGTGGCGTCCGCATCTGGCTTGCGTCGCGTGACTCCTACCAGAGTGGTTCCAGATTTCAGGTACGGGTGATCCGGCGGCATGAATCCAAGGTCCCGCATTTCGGCTTGTTGCTTTGCGGCGGGCGGCTTCGTGGCGGCAAGCTTATCCATAAAGTCGATTAGCAAACCCTTCACCTGATCCTTCGACAGGGTGGGTGGGGTCGCTGGTTTTGAGTTGGTTGTCGACGCAGGACTGAGCTTCTTGCTTTCGTCGGGCATGATGTCTTCTCCTTTTTAGCCGGTTCTGGCTTAAGGCCGGGGGCGGCAAGTTGGACTAAATCCCCCCTGTCCATTCGCAGAACTAACGCCGGATCGCGCTGGTCTAGTGGACCATCCAATTCTACTCCCGATTAGGACGCATGGCGGGTAACCGGAGGTCCCAGAACCCGAAGGCGGCCCCGGCGGCCCGACCCCCTTCAGACAGACTCGAGGGGCGCTAGGTGTCATAGCGAGGCTTCAAACCGACAAGCCTTCTGTCGAGTCCTTTGAACAAGTCTGACATGGACGTCTGGAGAGACTTTGCGATCCTGTGCAGTGTTAGGATTCCGGCCTCTCGTGATCCTCGCTCCAAATCCGAGATATGAACCTCATGAACGCCCGAATGTTGATCAAGATCGATCTGTCTCCATCCCCTAGCTTTCCGCAATTCGCGGATTTTGCGACCAAGCTGGACACAGATGTCGGTTGCCATAAAGCCATGGTCGGCGTAGGATTGTTCGCAAATTTAGCGCATACACTCTTTGGCGATTGAAAGAAGATCAGGCCACTGCGAAATCTTGTGCCTGCCGCTCGTCCGGTTGAATTAGTCTGCGCGCCACAGAAAGGGGATTATGAACGCTAGCGACCAAAAGCTGGACCAAATCTTCCAAGAGGCTGCTGGGAAACTCAGGGACCTGAAGCCGACCCAGATCAGTTGCATGTCAGCAGAGGACAGGAATCGTGAAGAGGCAGACACGCAGACCTGCGAAGAGCGGGACAGGATATTGGATAAGCTCGTCCGGGAAGCGAGAGAGATGCTCGCAGCCCGAGACCTAGAGCAAGAGCAGGAGCGCACCAGCCGAAGACGGGCATCGGACGAAGAGATTGAACAGATCATCCGAGAAGAAGCAAAGAAGTTGACCATCCCTCCTTACCACATCAGCTACATGTCAACGGAGGACAAACAGAAATTCAATACCAAGTCGACAGCGCCCTCCGGAATGTCGGCCAAGGAGAGGCACACTTTCGAGACGCTCCACAAGTACGCACCCGACCCACCTAAGAAGGGCAACCCGCTTGGGCTCGCCCTGATCTTCGGGGTCATCTGCGGGATTGGCGTGGCCGTTTTTGTGGGACCGGTCGGGCTTTTGATAGGGGGCCTGGTTGGGGCTGGAATTGCCTTTGGCATAAGTAGTCCGGATTAACAGATAGGATCCCAGGGAGTCGACTCGGAAGTTGCCCCATACTGAAGGTGTGGCAGATTCGCTAGGTCACATGGCTGCGCCTCACTGGTTCGCTACGTCGTTCGCCGCGTCCTTTTGGAAGCGGTTCCTTCATGGCAACTGATTTGTGGCAGTAAAAATCAATGATGCCCTTTCGACAAACGTATACTCAGAGTGTCGACCAAAATGGAACAGCTAACTCTCACATTTCCAAAGCATTCCGCGATGCTCTCGCCCGACGAAATCTACGAGGGCATAGACAGTGAGATGCTTACATCGCTGTCTGAAGACCGGCGGATAGAACGCAAGCCGCCCGGAATACATGATCTATCGCTTGGGGAATATTTTTCCATGTGGTCAAACACGGTTCCGGACGGTGGCCTCATTGTTGTAGGCATTGAGGACGGCGGAAAAATCTCGGGTTGTCACAAGCTGCCTACCAAGAAGCTGAATGAACTGGAGAAGGCACCACGTCGTCTTTGTCCTGAAGCACGGGTTGAGAGCAAGCGGGTTGAAGTGGTCGCCGAGGATGGCGAACCAAGCTTTGTCGTGGTTTTTAGAGTTCAGTATAGGGAGGATCGAGTCGTCCGGAACCAAGCGGATAGAGCGTTTGTTCGATACGGGGACGAAAAGCACACGCTCTCAGAACCTGAAATTCACGAATTGGAAATAGATAAACGGCAAGTCGACATTGAGAAGGAATCGGTTCCTCTAACTTACCCTGACGATTTCGACCGCGAGTTGATCCGGAAATTCGTTGAGGGTGTGAAGAAAGTTCACCAGCCACTCCAGACCTATACGGATGTCGAAGTTCTAACACAACGCAGGCTTGGCACGATGGTGGGTTCCACGTTTCGCCCTGATACAGCTTGTGCCTTGGCATTTGCCAGCGATCCTATTGGGCTCTTCCCCGGCTGCCAAATTCGGTTCCTTCGAATCGACGGAGAAACTGAACAGTCCGGTGCCAACTACAATGTGATCAAAACGGTCCCGATGGAAGGCCCACTGCCTCGCCTGCTTGAGCAGGCTGCGGGCATACTGTCGGGGCAACTGCGCGATTTTACCCGCTTGGCCGACGATGGCGTATTCTATAGCGCTCCCGAATATCCAGAAGCAGCATGGTACGAAGCCCTAGTAAATGCTTGCGTTCATCGTTCTTACGGTCTAAGGAACATGAATATCTTCATCAAAATGTTCGACGATAAGCTCGTGATCGAGAGTCCCGGTGGATTCCCGCCGCTAGTCACTCCAGACAACATCTATTCGATGCACCACCCGCGAAATCCCACCTTGATGCGCGCAATGTTCTATATGGGATTGGTGAAAGAACACGCCGAAGGCACGAAGCGGATGCGGGACTCAATGCAGCATATGAAGCTACCGTCTCCCACTTTCGAGCAAATTCAAAGTGGGATGGGCGGCGCGATGGTTCGCGTTACGCTGCGCAATCATATCAAGCAGAGAAAAGTTTGGGTCGACAGCGACGTTAGCGGGCTACTTGGGGAGGCTTTGGCCCGCAATCTGAGCCTAGAGGAAAAGCGTGTTCTAAACTTCGTCGCAGAGCACGGCAAGATCAACGTGACCCAATGCCATCGCCTAATACCTTCCCTGCCTAAGTGGCATTCTGCGAAGAAGTTGCTGGTTAAGCTGGCTGAGAAGGGAATGTTGAAGCCCGTTCACAGCGGAGTGCTTCGGGACAATCGATCACATTTTGTTTTGCCCGATGCCTTTCGGAAGATCGATGAGAAGAAGACCTAGCAACCCTGAGCAACCACATCACCTTCCGCAATGCATCGCAGACTTGATTGGATTCCATACCCGTGCGCCTGTGCCCAATTTTGTGCCTACCGCCTGTCCCGATGTGTTGCGACGAAGTGCGACGGCCTTGAGTTGCGATGCGCACCACATCAGCACGCATCGCAATTCGTCACTCCTCATCGCAGTTGCCGTAAGTTGTTGATTCTTCGTTATGTAAGTCCTCCGGAGCGTTAGGTCGGGAGTTCGAATCTCTCCGGGCGCACCATATATCTCTTTTATTTGCAATGCTCCGGAAGGCATGATTCTGTGATCCGATTTTATTCCCTTCTTCGCGGATTCCAAGGTAAGTATCTACTGGAAGCCCAGGAAGTGATGTAAATCACCGCCTGAACCGTGGCTTGTGCTACGCTCAACTCAGAAGGATGAGAACTCCGTCCAAATTCGTCGCGCTATTGCTCCTGCTGGCATTCGGAGTTGCGCCGGCATTTGCAGTCATGCAATGCGGACAGAAAACGCACGCCACCATGCATTGCGGCCCTCACTGCGGCAGAATGATGGCGACGGCATTGAGCGGCGGTCCAACTCAAGTCAGCTCAGCCAATTTGGACCGATCCTGCTGCCGGGTTTTGCCCGCTGCGCCCGTTCCGATTCGACCTTCAGCGACGCAGACAGCATCCCGTCATGGGGAGCTGGGTGGTAACACGATGGCCGATTGCCATTGGCTGGCCGTTCGCAGGGTTGAAATTCGCACGTTGCCCGACCGGCAACCGATTGGCCGATCTCAATCCAGACTCTGCACCTTCCTCATCTGATCTGGTTCTCCTGAATAAAATGTGTCGGGCCGCTTCCGGTCCGTTGATCTTATTTTGCATGCACATTTGGGGAGTATTTCATGAACAACTTATGGCTTTTGGCTGCGCTGCTGGGGCTGCCAACGTTGCCCATGCAAGCGCAAGGAACTGCACCTGCCGGCCTGACCACGCAAAATCCGGCGCGGGCAAACACGATCCAGACCGATTCGCAGGCAGTGCTTTTGCTGGATGATGTGATTCGCGAGGCTTTGGAGAAGAGCCCTGAAATTGAAGGTGCTTATCACGCAGCTAGTGTCGTGACCGCATATAAAG
>PLZC01000202.1 GCA_003151985.1 Acidobacteriaceae bacterium | reverse complement strand
AAGTATCTGATCGCCATAAATTTCGAACGAAGGTGCCGTGCTCTCCACCAAATGAAACCTTGCTCCGTCTTCTTTCATGATCGAATTGAGTTGCGCCTGAAACTGTGTTTGCAACCGCATTGCGTCCGCGGATGTTGGAGGAGACTTCGAGACAGGCATCGATTGGGCAACTGAAACAGCTGGAGAGACAGCAGCCCCGGAAACGACAACAGCAGGAGCAGTGCTTGCCGGTATAGAGGAAGACCCCTCCACCGCCTGTCGCGGGACCGGCCGTTCGAGGGCTTGTACGTTGAGCGGATCACGCTGTCCCAGCGCCAGGCCAAAATCCTTGCCATCCACAAAAATGTCGGAGCGGTTCAGAAGCTGCTGCCGCTCTGTATCCCCAGTCGCATTCGCATAAGCGAATGCATCGTCTCGGCTGAATACAACGGTTAGCACCTCTTTCCCTTCGTAGTCGTAATCCTCGTTGGCATCGCGCGTGTCAAAGACAATTTCGAACCCGATACCGTCACAATCGGCGCTCTGAGGGATTTGCTGCACGACGAGTCGCAGAATGGGAACAACCGCGTCCTGGAACGTCCGGCTGGCGCGCTCATTTTCAGAGAGTTGCGTCGCGTTGAATGCCACCTTGTAAATTCCGGAAATCTTCAACACCACGCGGTGTTGAAAATAGACAAACTCGACTCCATTGGGATCCAATGCTGCTCGCTGGCCGGGCTTCGCGTTCAGGTATCGAGCCAGCCTGAAAGGAAAAGGGAATCTAGCAGCGGCAATCGACTGTTGAAGGGATTGGAGCTGCGGAAGATATTTTTGCTCATTGGCTTTCGACCTTGGGTTCAGAATTTCGACCGGACTCACCTGACCGAATGCCGATGTCATCACCATAAGGAGCATACTCCCCAAAAGGAGCCTGAGTGCGGCACTGAAAACTCTCCCGGTGCATCTCATGAAGGCTTACTTCTCCAAGTCCCGTTGACCTTGCCGGACGGTCTATGATATTCCGGCACGGCAATGACCCGCATATAAGCAATCAGGTCGTTGATCTCATCCTGGGTCAGCGACGTACCGTAGGGCGGCATCATAGCGGACTTACCCACAGCGCTTCCTCCTAGAGCAATGATCTTCTGCAGCGATGCATCGCTTTCTCCATTCAGCACAGCCCCGTCGTTCATGAGAGGCGGAGCGGGAGTGACGTTGGAGCGATTGGAAGGCCCCGCAGGCGTCGTATCCGCGTGACACCACACACACTGTTGGTAAAAAATCCGTTTGCCTTGCGCTTGGTCGTAGTCCAGTGGAATGATGCGTTCCGGGTTGCTCCAGTCAGACTCAGATCCATACGAGCCATAGGAAACGTACTCATTCGATACCGGATGCGGCTTTGGTTTGACGACCATACCTTGATCGCGCGACCAGCACCAGCAGGGCGTGGTCGTGAAGCTTTTGCTGGCGAGGACAGCCAGCCCCAGGCATCCCACCAGAACGGAGAGATAAATCAAGAGGATCTTCATTGCTGTCCTCCCACTGTCGCCGCAGGTGCTGCGCTCTTGGCTGCCGGGATCTGCTTCAATGTTAACAAGTATGCGGTGATATCTTCGATCTCATCTTCGGTAAAGGAATGTCGTGGCTCGATTGTTCCAGGAACCAATACCTGTGGGTTGTGCAGCCACGCCTCAATCCAGGCCGGAGTCAGCCAGTTGCCCACATTGTTCAGGCTTGGCCCGACATAACCTCCCGACGATCCGATCGTGTGGCACGACTGGCACTCGTATTTCACCTCGTAAAGTTGCTTACCGCGTGCCGCCATTTGCGGCGTAAACTCCTTTTCGTCCATTGCTGCGGGATTCACATGCGGGTTCTGCAGCACAGCCGATAGATAATTGGCGATCGTGCTTGCGTCCTGTTCCGACATGTTGAAGTCTGGCATTCGCACAGTGAGTGTCGGACGTAGCGTTTGCGGATTCTTTAGAAATTGAACTAACCATTCACGCTGCGACCGGCTACCCTCATACGAGAGTTCTGGGGCCAGAGTTCCACCGTAGCCGTTGAAGGCATGGCACTCATAGCACTTGAAGCGCTGGTAAAGTTGTCCGAATCGGCCGTCGGGATGAAATTCCGGGTGCGGGCGCGGGATGATCAATGGGTTTTGTGTGTTGCTCGTAATGGGAGACCCGATCATGCTGAGCAACGCCGTAGTTAAATCATCCAGGTCGGGCTGGCTCATATGAAACTGGGGCATGTTAGTTTCAGGAGTAACTGAAACCGGATTTGTTATCTTTGCCTGGATGTAAGAAATCATGAACCTTGGAACTATTGACACACTGATGTCAAGCTGCTCTACATTACTCTTGACAAAATGCAAACGGGCTGACAGTTTACGTGCTGACTTAACCTCCAAAAGATACGGGCCTGCCGCCATACCGAGCGCTGAAAGATCGGGTCCAAAGTCACTTTGCGGGGTGACTCCGTGAATCGCATGGCACTCAGCACAGCCCTTTTGGACGAACAGGCGCTGGCCAAGCTGCACCTCGGCATCGGTGGGTGCCCCCAATTGCGGCACATCTTTCAATAGATCCGGATCGGTGAGTCGTTTCAGAATGTACTGCGTAACTTCGTACATATCCCTGTCGGACCACTGATACTGCGGCATTCTAGTGTGCTGTAGATAGCTCTGAGGATCACGCAACCATGCCACCAACCACTCTGGCTTCACTTTGCTGCCTACCTTCGTCAGCTCAGGCCCGATATCTCCTCCAATGAGCGTGGTCTCCCCGCCTCGATCAACCGCAAGCGGATGGCACGTGACGCAAAACATCTGGTTGAATCGTATCTTGCCCTGGTCCGCCGCATCTCCGACCTTGGCCACTACGGCAGCCACTCGCGGGTTGAATCTGTACGCTCCAAGAGGCTTCGCACGTTGCACGCTCAGGTATGCCGAAAGCCCTCGCAGCTCCTGATCGCTTAGCTGGAATTTCGGCATTCGCGGATCGGTCTCCACGCCATCCACTTTCACGTTACCGTCCGCATCGGTCACAGTGCGCGGATCTTTCAGCCATTTGTAGATCCATTCGCGGGTCACCTTGTTTCCCACGCTGCTCAGGTCCGGGGCCAGCATGGCCGGGCGGTCGATGTCCTGAAGGCGATGGCACCCTATGCAATTGAATTTGACGATCAGTTGCCGGCCATGATTCAGCCGGGGCGTCTGGGGCAAATCGTCTCGATGGCAGGCCCCGCATGTGCCTTGCGCGTATTGCGCGGGCAGAACCGGTTGCTTCCATGCCAGGGTGCCAGGCCTCATGCCTGCGAATCGGATGGGGCCTTGCTTGTACTGTTTCCATTCGTGCCAATCTGTTCTCGCCTGCCAGAAGATTAGGGGCAACACCAAGACACTGCAGACAGCGAACACATGAGGGAGCCAGAAGATGGCCTTTTGTGTTTGTTTAGCCGACATCCTTCCTCCATGGCCGAATCCATGACCAGCCTGAGCCTCAGGAAAGTGTTCCCGCCATAGACAATATCGGCGCAACGGAACGTACGCTGCTTTTGTAGATAGGGTGGGCCTTCTTACAGTGGAAATTGAGCTTCATCCCGTCCGAATCAACGACTTTTTCCATAGCATTCACGCGCGAGCCTCCGTCGCTCAATGCCTTATTTCTTCACTGTCAGGTTGACATTCGTTACCTGCGTCGTAGGGCAGTTGCAGGGGGAGAAGTTGCAGGGAGGCTGGGCCGCGGCGTCCGTACCAGATCTTATAGTCACTGCCTGCGTCGTAGGCTTGGCTTCTTCGCTCCAGGTCTTAAGCATGTACTGGCCCGGAGGAACATCTTTGATCGTGAAGCCACCTTCTTTGTCGGTTACCGCAAAATATGGCGTTGGCACAACAACGATGTAGCCGGACATCTCGGAGTGAACTTTGCACAGCAATGGAACATCGCCCAGTTCATTAAAAGTGAATGACTTTACAATCCCTCGCGGCCATGTGCCCATATTGTGCGCCAGCTTGCGGTTTTGACTGATGGCTGGCCAATATACGTTGTGTGGAACTGGATCGTCATTCAAAAAATTCACGGTGGTCCCCTTCACTATAACGAGCACGTGCGGGATGAATACCATTTGCACCTGGTCCATCACCGCATGTTGCACAGGCGGCAGGAATTCCTTCCCCGGCACGTTGTCGATGTAAACAACGATGTTCTCCGGCGAACGCATTCCTTGCGCTGTGACCTTTCCTTTCACATCTCCTGCCCAGGCAAGACTCGCAAGAGATAAAGATGCGATCAAGACGGCGAATAGCACGACAAACTTCCTGTAACTATCCATGGTTACGTCCCCTCTCGGGTGCTTGCGGCAGTGAACGAATCGGTGGCCGCGCCAGGCTGCCAAAGGCAACGGGCAAGAACAAGTCAATACGATGAATCGATTCGCTCGCTTGTCTTGCCACCGTCGCAACGACAGTCATGCCGGCGCCTCCGCAGCCCTACGCCTTATTTCGTCACGGTCAATGTGACATTCGCTACGCCAGCCCCTACTGTCACTGCTTGCGTCCCAGGCTTGCCGTCTACGTTCCACGTCTTAAGCGTGTACTGGCCTGGCGGTACATTCTTGATCGTGAAGCTGCCTTCTTTGTCCGTCAATGCAAAATAAGGCGTTGGCACAACAACGATGTGGCCGGACATCTCGGGGTGGACGTTGCAGAGCAATGGAACATCGCCCAGATCGTCGAAGGTGAATGGCTTCGAAATTCCTTGCGGCCAGGTGCCCATATTGTGCGCCAGCTTCTTGTCGTGATTGATGGCTGGCCAATATACGTTGTGGCCCACCGTGTCATCATTCTTAAAGTCGATCGTTGTTCCCTTGAGGACAACGAGCACATGCGGCACAAATGCCAGATACGACTGGTCCATGACCGCATGCTGCGCGGGCGGAGGAAATGTTTTACCCGGCACGCTATCGATGTAAACAGCGGTATTCTCCGCGGAACGCACTCCTTGCGCTGTGACCTTTCCCCTTATGTCCCCTGCCCAGGCAAGACTCGTGAGAGATACCAGGGTAAGTAAAACAACGGCCGGAAGAACTGTAATCTTTAGCTTGGTCATTTCCATGTCTCCTTTGACGTGGTTGCATTGACTTAGAACCGGTCTATGACACGTTATTAGAGCGTGTGTCATAAACAGGTTCGGCCTCAGATCACGTACTTACCGTGAGGCGGGTTGCTGTTGAACTTCTGCCATGAAGGAGCGGCAGAAGCTATTGACCGGCGAACAGCGGGAGTTGACTGGGCCCTTGCTTCCCGAGCCGAGGAGGCGACGGGATAACTGAGGGCGTCCCTGGACATCCAACCGCGCGTGTTTTGAAGGCATCCTGTGGATTCTGCAAACTGGTGCAGCCTGGCGGTTTCTGTCCGACGAGTTTCCATCACCCGCGACCTGCCGGCCGCGACTGAACCGTGGGAAGACGAAGGTGTTTGGCTTAGCGCTTAGCGTGCGCCGCTGGGAGCGAGATGGCAAGGGAATGCTGAAGTGGGACGAGTGCTTCATGGACGGCAGCTTTGCTCCGGTCAAAATGGGGGCGCTGCAGTCGGTAAAACCTGGCGTGGCAAGGGCACGAAACGGATGGTACTCCACCCCAGCGACGAAGACCTGCCGCTGGGGAACCCGGTACTGGTCGACGGTCAGGGTCTTCCGCTGGGAGTTCGGCTNNAACGCGGCATCGAGTTGATCGCGCCCTATCGGAGCAACAGCAAACAACTGCGCAAAGAAGATGGCCGCAAACTGCGCCGCTACAAACGCCACTGGATCATCGAGAGAACCAATGCCTGCTTCAGTCAATTCCGCCGCTTGCTGGTTCG
>PLZC01000268.1 GCA_003151985.1 Acidobacteriaceae bacterium | reverse complement strand
CTCGCTAATAACTATGTAGTTACTGCATTTCTGTCACACTGCATTTCTGTCACCGGACCTGTCCTGTAGAAGCCCGTCTCGATTACCTGACCGGCATCTGGGTTCCATCGGCCGTCATCCCTAAACCATAATCGGGCCGTGATCTCTCTTCTTGTTTATGCCTGAGAGGTGAACCTGGATGGTGTTGGATCTAATTTTCAGAGTCTGGTTGGTAATTCGCCCGGCGGATGCCAGAACCTAACCCCCTTCGTTGCTGCGCGGGGTTCTTCGCGGCCCGCACGGCCGCTCCCTCCTTCCAACCCCAGAAACCCACACGCGTGCGTGCCGGAGCCTGGCCTTTTGCAGTTCAGGAGCGTGAATCATTAGTTTTTCGCTCACTTCAAAGCGCAGGCGGAAGGTCTTTAGAAGCACTGCTCTTTCGGCCATTCTTCGATGGGGTTTTCCGCTCACTCCGTTGAGGCCCAATTCAAGCATTCGACTTAATGGACGGTGCGCTCTGTGAGCGGAGGCTTAATGACAGCGTGCATCAGAAGGCTCTCGAAACTTTCGTTCACACCGTGCGCCCGCGCCACCAACGCCACACTCGCACCGGGCTCGAAGGTGACGTAAATTCGATTGTGTAAAAGGCAGGAGGGTGTAAGTTGGCGTTGGCCTGACCAGCTAAAGCCAATCTCGAAAAGGAGACTTACACCCCATGGCGAAGATTATCTCCATTGATGAACAATTCCAACACTTTCTCACCGATTTGAAGGACAGCTTCTGGGGTGACCTGGAAGCCAAGACGCGCCTGGTCTGGAAGCAGTTTTTGGAGGCGGAGTCGAAATGGATGCGCCATCTTTACATGGGCTACGAGTCCTACGAGCGAGGCCCGCGGCCGACGGCCGGATATCGCAACGGCTATTACGAGCGGGACTTTGTGACCCGCTTCGGTACCCTCCGGCTGAGGATTGCACGCACCCGGGAGAAGAGCTTCCTTTCCGCCGGTTTGGACAAGTTCCAGCGTCGGGCGCCGGAGGTGGCGATACTGATTCGCGAGGCCTTTTTGCGCGTCATCTCGACGCGTCAGGTGGGCCGCGTGGTGGCCACGCTGACGGGTGAGCCGGTCAGTGCGCAGACGGTTTCCAACCTGACTCGCGATCTGGACCATGCCGTCAGGCAGTTTCATCAGGCCAAGCTGAACGACGAGTGGGCCTATCTATTCCTGGACGGGGTCAACCTCAAGGTGCGCCGGCCCGCCGGGCGGTAGTGCGTGCAGATGCTGGTGGCCTACGGTGTGCGCCCGGACGGCACCCGGCAACTGCTCGGCTTTCTGCGCACCAAAGGCGAGGGCCGGGCCCACTGGGAGGCGCTGCTCAACGATTTCTACCGGCGCGGCCTGAAGGGCGACAAGCTGCTGCTGGTGGTCACCGATGGCTGTCCCGGGTTGGCGGCAGCCATCCAAACTGTGTACCCGCGCGCGGCGCATCAGCGCTGCTGGGTGCACAAGATGCGCAACATCCTGGAGAAGGTTCGCAAGTGCGACTACGACGCCGTCAAGGTCGACGCCCAGGCCATTTGTCTGGCCAAGGGCCGCCGCCAGGCCGTGGCTGCGGCACGGGCCTTCTGCCGCCGCTGGCCTCGACAAACCGCCCAATCCCTTCCAAACTCAACTTCTCTGAATCGTCCATGCGGATGTTCACTACCCAGCATGACCGCCCCTTCAGGCTCCTTTGAAAATGCCCTCAGGCTAATCTCTGATGAAGGTTCCACCCTGAGCTCTCCGTCACCATTTTCATCCCCCCTTGTGACCGGCACGGTCATGAACGACTCATCTTGTGTTGGACAAGAGCCTTATGGCTCTCTTCCCGTTTTGAATGGTAATCTAGAGGTGCTGGTCTGCGTGCCTTCCCTGGCGCGGGATGCGACGGCCAAAGAATGAAATGACAGATGTGAGGCGCCGAAGTTTCCTGGCCTCGATTGCGGCCTGCCTGGCCGTCTGGCGGGTCTGTCCCAGGCTGCCAGGCCTTCGCCTTCTGCCCCGGCGCCTTCGTCCAACGCATTGCCGCAGCCCGATAGCCGAACGGTGGACAACAATCCGTCGAAGGCCGGTCCTTACTGGTTCACCGATGTCGCCAGCCGGTCGCAGTTTGCCTACCGGACCAGCTACAACTTCACGGGCAGAAAGTATTTTCCTCAGCCGATGTGCGGCGGAGTTGCGGCGATCGACTATAACAATGACGGGCTAATGGATCTGTTTTTTACCAATGGCGCCAAGCTGCCGGAGTTGGAGAAGACCTCGCCCGCCTATTACAACTGCCTGCTGCACAACAATGGCGATGGAACGTTTGAGGATGTGACCGCCAAGGCCGGCGTGACCGGAGCCGGCCTCGGCTACTGTTTTGGTGTTGCCGTTGCGGACTACGACAACGACGGCCACGAAGATCTCTTCATCTGCAATGCGGGCAGGAACGCTCTCTTCCATAACAACGGCGACGGGACATTTACCGATGTGACCGCCGGATCGGGGCTCGAACATAAGCCGGAGAACGTTCTGAGCGTGGGGGCGGCCTGGTTCGACTACGACAACGACGGGCTTCTGGACCTGATCGTCACCAATTACACCACCTGGACTCCGCAGACCGACAAGCAGTGCTTCAAGGACGCCACGCACGAGGAGTTTTGCAGCCCGACTATCTACAAAAGCATCGAGTCGAGGCTCTATCGCAATCTTGGCCACGGCCGCTTTGAGGACGTCACCGATGCAAGCGCCATTGGGAAGGCTCTGGGCAAGGGCATGGGGATCTCGATCGCGGACTTCTCGGGCAATGGGCTGATGGACATCTTCATCGCCAACGATACCGAGCCCAATTTCCTCTTTGTCAATCAGGGCAATGGAACGTTCAAGGAGAGCGGCCTTGAATATGGCGTAGCCTTCAACGACGAGGGCGATATCGTATCGGGCATGGGCTCGGACGCCAAAGATTTCGACAACGACGGCTGGGTCGACATTATCTACAACGACTTGGCCGGGCAGGTCTTCGGCATTCTCAAGAACGAAGGGGGAAGGTCATTCAGCGCAGTAACCTGGTCCACCAAGCTTGGCCCGCTGACCCGGAATCTGTCGGGATGGAGCATAGGGTTCATCGACTACAACAACGACGGTTGGAAGGACGTGTACTCCGCGAATGGAGATGTGGACACCATGACCGAGTCCTCCAGGCAGCAAGACACAATGTTTGAGAATGAAGGCGGCAAGACCTTTATCGATGTCACAGAAAAGATGGGACCGGATTTCACATTTGCCGGCTACCAGCGCGGTTCGGCGTTTGTCGATTTGAACAATGACGGCTTCATGGATCTGGTGGTGACTTCACTCGGCCAGAAGCCCCGTATTCTGATGAATAATGCCCTGGTCAAAAATCACTGGATCATGTTCGAACTACGCGGACACAAGAGCAATCGCGACGGGATTGGCGCCACCATCAAGGTGACCACCGGATCCGGCAGGATGCTCTGTAACCACGTGACCACCAGTGTAGGCTTCATGTCATCGAGCGATCGCCGCGCGCACTTTGGCATTGGCGTCGAGACAAAGATCGACCACGTGGAGATTCGCTGGCCAAGCGGAATTGTGCAGCGGCTCGAGCATCTCACCATCGATCGAATCGTGAAGGTTGAGGAGCCCAAAAAGTAGCCTTTTCTGCTCCGTTCATGGCACACTTTGACGGGGCACAACTCACCTGCGTGTTGTCTGGGGATCTGCTTGGAATTTCTCCAAATGGGCCTTTGCCAAATCCGGTTGATTCAACCTCCGAAAGAGATTTGCTAGGAGAAAATGAATCTGGGAATCGCTGGTGCCGAGGACTGGCAGAGTCAGAGCTCGTTCTCCTTCGACTGCGGCATTCTTGAAATCTCCATCGTGGTCTAATCCCTTTGCCAATTCATAGTGCGCATCGCGGGACTCGGGGTCTGCCTCAATGGCCCGTCGATCTTTTTCAATACTTTCCTTTGTCCGTCCCAGTGAAAGCAGGCACCTTCCGTATGCAACGAGAATCGACGAGCTTTGCGGCGATTTCTGTCGAGAGAGATCCTCTGCCTGCTGGTAGAGCTCCAACGCTTGCTTCACATCTCCCAGCGCTTCATGCGTCATTGCAAGATAAAACACGGGCAAGGGACCGCTGGGAGCGAGCGTTTGGGCCGTCTGTAGCGGCGAGATCGCCAATTTGAAATCGTTTTCCATGTAGAAAACCACTCCAAGGAAGAACTGCGCCTCTTCGGATGTTGGATCAGCTGTAATGGCCGTGATAAGACAGCTCTTGGCAACGTCCGGGCGATGCGCAATTTGGGCCAGCCGGGCCTTCAGGATCAGGGCGGGAACCATGTACGGGCTCTCATGCAGGGCTGTATCGACCTCGCTAACAGCCTCGGAAAATTTCCGCTGCGCAAAATCCTGTTTTGCGTTCTCGTAATGTTGCGCTGGGCCGATTGCGAGCTGGAGTGCGAGAAGCCAGATCATAGAAGCTTGCCCCCGGGCGCCAGAGAGTAGTACTTGCCAGCGCGCACACGTTCGAAGCGGTCCGTGCGCCCGATCGCCGCGGGCCATTGAACCCGAGAACTCAATTTGGACGATCCGGCCTTTTTAGGACGGCCACTTTCTACGATTGTCAGGATCTGATCGGCCGCCACACTTTTGAGCACTTGCTTCACGCCCGTGGGCCATGCGAGTTCAATTCGCTCCACAACGGTCGCGTTCCCCAATCCGAAGTACACGCGTTTGTCGCTGGACGAATTGTAGCCGACGGCTGTCGTGGCCTCATTGTACTGAACGCCACTCGCGGTCGTTATCTTCACCTGGGTTCCCAGTCCATCTCGATTATCGGCCACGCCAACGAGCTTCAAAATGATCCAATGATTCTGATTAGGAGACCGATTCATCAGCAACTGCGGCTCTCCGTTGAGGACTGAGACCACAATATCGATCTTCCCATCGTTGTTTAAATCACCGAATGCAGCGCCGCGATGTGCAGCCGGAACGGAGAAACTCGCTCCCACCTGTGCACTCACATCCTTAAACACCATGTTGCCAAGATTGCGATAGAGCCCATTGGGGAGCGGATAAGGCTTATGGTTCACCTCCATCGAATTGTCGAGAATTGCGGAGCAAGCCGCAAAAATATCCTTGTTCCCGTCGTTATCGAAATCGAAGATTCCGGTTCCCCAAGCGGTAAAGCGGGTTGTCATTGCGGCCATACCGGTCACGTCTGTGACATCTTCAAATTGGCCATTCCCCAGATTGCGGTAGAGAGGAAAGGTATCACCGAACATCGCAGCGTGAAAGATATCCGGCCTTCCATCATTGTCGAAATCGCGGAAATCGGTCCCCATCCCTGCAACGGTCTTGCCGTTTTCGTTGTAGGCTACGCCGGCCATCTTCACAGATTATCCGGTCTCCTCAAACATCGCGCGTTCTATCACGAAAGGGAGTGGGGGCTCGTTCTTCCAATATCGCCAGATAAAGATAAGACGGACCTAGTTCATCCGATCCGCTTTCGCTCCACGGGCGCATCGCTTATCCCCTACATCGAATTTCCGCTTGGGATGATCTCGATGGCGCAAGGTTCTGGAGCGACACCAACTCCAATATTACCTGTTAATGATGTTCTGCTTGGCCCCGGTGCGAGCGTTGACGCTGCGAATGCGGCTTTAGCTTTTCTGGAGTCGGAGTCAATCAAGATCGTTCCCAGTCGATCTGATGTGCCTTACCGACAAGCCCGAAATCAGTCTATATGCGAAGGTCAGCAGTGATCCGCCATCTGCTGTGAAGCGGTCCACCGCCACAAACTGCTGCACTTTTGTGTTTGGTGTCCGCACACCAGCGGCTGGTTGGGCTCCCGGCTCAGCCTCTTCCCGCACCTACAAGAAGTCGCTGATATCTAGAACGCTCCTCCAACCAGGCCCCCCAAAAAGGCGCGTAACACAGCCGATATCGTCGGGGAGCATTTCATGCCACAGGTTGCGAACCAGCCATTGCCCTGTGACTCGCCAAAATGGTGATCTGCCTTCAGGTGAAGCAGATGGCGGGGGGGGGGAGCACTCCAAAGGCCTAGAATCCGTGCAAAAGTGGTCTCATGGTTCGCCTTCCCAGTCTTCCAACTCTCCTGTTTGCCCGGGCAAGGGAACATCGAAAGACGATAGCGCTTGATCCGTTTCCACGGCGGTATTCAGGTGCATCACGAGGGGCCATGTATCATAGCGCATCGAATCCAAAAGGGGAAAGCCATTGTGGGACAGACAATCCTCTTCGCGATGGTGAAAAATGCCGGAAGATGCCTAAGAGCATCCTTACCCCAAGGGCTTCAGGGCTCCTCTTTTGGAGCATAAAAAGCACCGCTGCACTGTCGCCCAGGCCTTGCGTTGATGGCTGTTCATTGAGTGAATGGATGAGAATCACGTGTAATTCCTGTTGATTCTCAAAGATATCTTGAGCGAGCGCCCTTGCAGCGGCAGCGCCATTTCCAAAAGCTTATCAATGGCATTCCAGAGCCCGGCTTCTTGTCGCGAATGCCGGCGCAAAGGCCCGATATTCCCGAAGGGCTCATGATGAACGATTCTGCACACCCATTACGCGAGCACCGCACCATCAAACCGTGAGATCTGCGCTCGCGCGCCGAGGGCTGGGAGGTGACATGCACTCAGATACGCTCTGCCGGTGATTGTGATTTTTCATTTGTCATCCATCGGCGTTGCCAACCGAATGTCTCGGGGCTCTGGTAGCGGCGGAACCCCCCTCTGTCGCGAGCATTACCAGACACACAACGGAGGCCTGAAAACATGCGGAGTCCAAGAGGAGACACAATGAAGCATACGAGGCTCACAGCGCATAAAATGCGGGGCCTGATGGTATCGCTGATGGTGGCGTTCGGTCTGGCGGCGGGCGTTCCCTTGCAGGCCCAATCGGGCAGAGGCACGTTAACCGGCACACTAAAAGACACAAACGGCGCAGGCCTTGAAGGGGCGTCAATCAATCTGACGCAGACAAACACGGGCAGTCGCTTTACGGCTATCGCGGGCACGGATGGCTTGTACACATTCCCAGAGCTTCAACCTGGCTCTTACACGCTTGCCGTGACCGCCACTGGATTTGAGTCTTACACGCAAAACGGCATTACTGTTAACGTGGGTAGCACGGCGACTGTGAACGTCGCTTTAAAGGTTGGCGCTGCCTCAGAAACCGTCACTGTTACAGGCGATGCGTCGCAGTTGCAGAGCGAGTCTTCCGACGTCGGAACAACCGTATCAACCGAGTTAATCGAAGACCTTCCGCTCCAATTCAATGGAACGGTTCGCAACCCTTTGCAATTTGTCCAGTTGACGCCTGGTTTTTCCGGCTCCGATACAAACTCTCCAACACAGCAGGGCGGCTTCAAGCTGAATGGCGGCCAACAGTCCGGTGTCGACATTTTCGTGGACGGAGCCACCATTGAACTGGCCTCTGCGAACTTACAGATGAACTACGGAGTCAGCGTCGAGGCTGTGCAAGAGTTCAAGGTAATGACAAATACCTTTGACGCCCAGTACGGCCGAATGAGCGGAGGTCTCGTCAACCTTGTCACGAAATCCGGTACCAACGCCTTGCACGGATCGGTCTATGACATTCTGAGGAATAAATCGTTGGATGCCAACAGCTGGATCAATAATCTGGACGGCACAACGAGACCGGTCGATACGCAAAACGACTTTGGCGCTATTGTGTCCGGCCCGGTATACATTCCCAAACTCTACCATGGCCGGGACAAGAGCTTCTTCATGTTCAACTATGAAGGCTTCCGATTCAATACAGGAGGAAACAGCCTGAATTCGGCACCCACACAAGCCATGGTGGGCGGAGACTTTTCCGCGCTGCTTACGCCGACGACGGTCTTTGGGAACACCTTCCCTGCGCACATCCTCTACGATTACTCCACTTGCACAGGAGCTAATCAGGGAAAGCCGTGCCAGGCCTATCCCGGCAACAAGGTCACTCAGCCTGCCGATCCGATCTTTACGGCGATGGCCCCATATCTGCCTGTCGCATCATCCACTGCGACTTCGCCCTACCTGAATCTTCAACAGATATCGAAGAATGTGACCAATGCCAATGAGTATGAGATTCGCATCGATCAGAACATCGGCGCGAAACAGAAAATCAGCGGAAGCTACGACTACGACTGGCGTCCCACGGGGTACGTGATTAACGGCGCTCCCCTGGACGCCAGTTCAACCAATCAAAGGACGCATTACGTACGCCTTGGTTACGACTACATATTCAGGCCCAACCTTCTGAACCACTTCAATGCAGGATTCAGTCGCCGCTATCGTCAGGAGTTCAGCGGCATAGGGAGTTATGGAGGAAATTGGGCCAGCAAACTCGGGTTGAAAGGAGTCAAGGACACCACTTTCCCCCGGATTAACTATAACTATCCAAGCGGGGCAGCCATGCCCAGCGATGGAGCCAATCAGTTTTACGATAATACTTACCAATACAACGACACTGTTTCCTGGCAGCATGGCAGGCACAGCTTCAAGCTCGGAGCGGAAACCCGGTTGCAGGAGTTCAATATCAATATCCTGACGGGCACTTCGGGACAATTCAACTTTGACACCGGCCCGACCAGCAGCCCGGCAGATTCCAACTCCGGGTTTGGATTTGCGAGCTTCTATCTTGGGGCCGCCTCAGGCGCGTACATCGCTCTGCCCGAGGAACTTGGATGGCGCGTGAAATACTACGCGGCGTTTGTGCAAGACGATTGGAAAGTTACCCCAAGACTGACCGCCAATCTGGGCTTCCGGTATGAGATCCCTACACCAGTTACCGAGGCCCATGGCCAACAGTCGTTCGTTAATCCGAGCCTTCCAAATCCCGGAGCCGGCGGACTCCCCGGCGCCTACGAGTTTCTGGGTACGGGGACCGGCAGAACGGGATCGAATGGCTCACAGGATACATTCCACAATTCGTACGGTCCGCGCGTAGGATTCGCGTATCAAGCTACACCAAGTACGGTGGTTCGCGCGGGATATGGAATCTACTATCAGAACCTGAAGATCGGCGGTTTTGGCGAAAACGACTCGCAGGGGTTTTTCGGAAGTTACAGCTATCCTGGTTCTGCAAGTCCGCAGACGCCGGAAGTTGTGCTTTCGCAGATTACCGCCTATCCCGGCCCAACCCCGCCGTTCATCGACCCAACGGTGATGAACGGCCAAGCCAACCCGGTGTTTATTTTGTCAACGACGGCGCGCCCAGGCACCACCCAAACATGGACTCTCGACATAGAACAGCAGCTACCGGGAAAAGTGATTGTGGATATGGCCTATGTCGGCGATCATGGCGATCATTTGCAAGCCTTCATGCACGACCCCAACCAGGGGCTTCCAGCAAACATGGCGCGCGGTGCATGTCTGCATGCCGACATCAACTCGCAAGCCTCCAATGCAGATTGTGCGGGCCAGTCACTCGTTCCTTTGCCATATGCAGGATTCTCGGGCTCTGTTTCTCAGGCTCTGCGGCCGTTCCCACAATATGGAAACGCACAAGTGGATTCGGTGACCATGTCCGATCCCTTCGGCAACTACACCTATCACGCGCTACAGGTTCAGGCGCAGAAGCGGTTTTCGCAGGGACTTACGGTGCTAGCAAACTATACCTGGTCCAAAACACTGACCAATGCCGACTCGGAGTATCCGAGCCAGTCGGCGTGGAATGGAAATGGTAACTCCGGTGCGTTGAATACTTACAACCTGAAAGTCGAAAAGGGACTTAGCCAGTACGACATCCCTCAACGACTGGTTCTGAGTTACTCCTATCAACTGCCATTCGGAAAGGGCAGGCGATTTGCCAATCGAGGAGGAGCCGTGAATGCTGTGGTTGGAGGATGGCAGTTCGCTGGTGTGCAAACCTATCAAAGCGGAACCCCTCTCTCTGTGGGTTCTCCAAACTGGGACTCGGGAATCTTTGCGGGCAATCTCGGGGCCTCCGCTCGTGCCGATCTCGTGCCGGGGCAGAGCATCGATGGTTTTCGCGGCGGCGGCTGGGTGTTCGGGCAAAGTCGCCGATTGAACCCGGCGGCGTTTGTGCCGGCGGCGAACTTCACATTTGGCAATGCACCGAGGGCGCTCACGATCCGGGAATTCGCCAGCCACAATGAAGACTTGAATTTCTCGAAACAAATTCCGATGTTTACAGATGAGGTGAAAACAGTCTTTCGGATGGAGTTCTTCAACGCATTCAACCGGGCTGGCCAGTATACGGCCTTCAACACGCAGGCCGGCACAGGTGGCTTCGGTCAAGCATCCAATCGACAAAACGGGCCACGCAGCATTCAGGCGAATCTTCGTTTAACCTTCTAGCGCACCAATGTTTCCCGGACCTCTTTGCGGAGGCCCGGGAGCCGAGTTCAATTTATGATTTGTTCCCTTTCATGCCGGTTCCTGCGAATTCCCTGCCTCATAGCCGCGACGGCCATGGTGCTGGCATCTGGCAGTGCTCAACATACAGGCTCTGAGGTTGAAAGGCATTTTCTCGCTGCTGAGCAGGATCAGCAGCAAGGCCTGCTGAACGAGGCTGCGCGTGAATATCAAGCAGTGCTGCGGCTCCAACCGGATTTACCTGAAGCCTATGTGAACCTTGGGCTGGTCTATTACGCGCAATCGAAATTTGACGACTCCGCCCGCGAACTGGCCGCCGCCGCCAGATTGAGGCCAGGCATGCGCGGCGTCAAACTCTGGATGGGAATCGACGATGTGAAACTGAGTCGGCCTGTGCAGGGAGCTTCGCTACTGCGTGAAGCTGTCCGGGAGAATCCAGCGGACAAGTTAGCGCAAAACTGGCTGGGCACGGCGCTTTGGGATGCAGGCCAGGTGGATGCAGCCTTGCTCCAACTTCGCAAAGCCGTCAAGCAATTTCCCGACGATCCAGATGTGCTGCTGGCTTGTGGCGAGGCCTATGGGAAGGCCGCCAGCGAGCAGACGGAGCAACTTCTTGAGGAGTCGTCCGGAACCGCTCTCTCTGACCTGATCTATGGAACCATTTACGCCGGAGAGCGCGAGTGGACTAAGGCTGAGGGCCATCTTCATCGCGCCATCGAGCGAGACCCGCACTTGCTCGACGCGCGATTGGAATTAGCCGAGATTTTCTTCGAGCAAGATCGCCTGGCAGACGCGCAGGAGCAGGTGAATCAAGCCGTTGGACTTGCTCCGCATTCCGCTGCCGCATTGGCACGCAGTGGAGTGTTACTCCTCCTCCAAGGAAATCGGAAGGAAGCACTGTCCCGCATCGCCGCGGCTCTCGAAATCGACTCAAGCGAGGCACTCGATGCCTTGGGGCTTCCTGTGGAGGACGGCACCGGTCGCACCGAGCCAGATAGCAAACTCGTGCCGTTGTGCCGCGAAGCCGCGGCGCACTTGGAAGAGGACCAAATCACAAGTCCCGCGAAAGATGCCGCTCTTGCGGCGTTGTATGCGCTCGCCGGCAACGAGGACGCGTCACTGCGGGCATACCGAATGATTGTCCCAGCCCCATCCAGTCCGCGCCCCTCTGCAACTGCTTTTGCTCAGGCAAAGCAGGCCGCACTCAAACACCGCAATGACGAAGCCGAAGCGGAATTGCTGCGCTGGTTGGCGGCAAACCCTGGCGATCATGTCGCTCGCTACAATCTGACCCTGACTCGCCGCCAGATATCCATGGCCCAACTCACGCGTCTTGTGGCAGTAGCGCCGAATTCCTATCAGGTGCATGAGATGCAAGGTCAGATCTATGTCCGGCGGGAGGAGGACGAAAAAGCTCTAGCCGAGTATCTTGCTGTAGCTGCCGAAAAGCCGGATCTTCCCGGCGTGCATTTCTGGCTGGGCCACCTCTACTGGAAGCACGGCGACACGGACCACGCCCTGGCGGAGTTTAAGCGCGAGTTGGAAGTGGACCCCGGCAATCCCGAAGCGAACGGGGAACTGGGCGCCGTTCTCGTGGCGTTGGGTCGCGCCCACGAGGCAATTCGGCATCTTGAGTCCGCGATCAAAAGCAAGCCCGATCTGTGGCCGCCCTATGCACAACTTGGCCGAGCGTATGCGATCGACAAGAACTACAGTCGCGCTGAGGAGGTGCTGAAACCTGCCTTGACGCATGATCCGGACGGCGCAGCACACTATCAACTTGCAATGGCCCTTCGTGCAGAAGGCAGGGCTACAAAAGCGGCTGAAGTCTTTGCCCAGGTGCGCGCCATCAAGATCGAAAATATGACCCTGCTTTCAACCGGAGACGTTGCTACCGAAGGAACTAAGCCATGACACGGCTCCGCACGGTCGCATCCGTGCTCGCTCTTCTCGCATCGGCCGCAGCGTTGAGCGCGCAGTCTTCGCCGTTGCAGGAGGGGGTCAATCTCATTCGCGAGGGACAATTCGATCAAGCGCTCGTCAAGCTCGAAGCGGCACATCGCCTCGCGCCCAGCAACCCCGCAATTGAAAACTTCATAGGGATTGCCGAGACCCAGCTAGGTCACATCGATGAGGCCTGTAACCACTATCGCAATGCAATCCGCCTGGACCCTTCACAAACGGCGCCGCACAGGAACCTGGGCTTCAATCTCCTTACTGCAAAGGACTATGGCGGTGCGGAGCCCGAGTTGCGCGAAGCATTGCGTTTGAATCCCAACGATGACTTTGCCCATTACTATATGTCGCTACTCGCTCTCGCGACATCCCGTGATGCTGAGGCGATCGAGCATGCCTCACACGCAGGCCAGTTGTCGGGAAAAGATCCCGAGGTTGGCGCGGGGCTCGTGGAAGCGTACGTTCGCATAGGCAGTGTGGATGATGCGTCCAAGCGCATCGAGCAGCTCGAGAAAGCCAACCAGCTTCCGTCCGCACGTGAATTTCAGATCGCGGTTCTTCTTAGCCGTCGTGCGTACTATAGCCAGGCGGTGCACTGTTTCCGGCGCATCGCTTCGCTCGACCCGTCGTGGCAAAGCCGCTACAATCTCTCCCTGGCATTGCTGTTCGGCGGCCAGCCCGTCGAGGCCTCCACCCTTCTAACAACACTGCTTTCCGAGCAGCCCAACAATGCGGACATGCTTACCTTCCTGGGCTCAGCGTTTGAATTGCAGCAGAAAATGCCCGAGGCTTTGGAAGCTTATCGCGCCGCAGCAGCGTCCGACCCATCGAATCCGGATCGCACACTGGACTACACGCGTCTCCTGATGGACCTCGACCGCTATGACGAGGCAATCCAGGTCGTCCATGATGGAATGGAAGCGACTTCCGCAACCGGGCCCCTCGAGCTTCGCCTGGGTGCGGTTGAGATGCTCAAGTCAAACTACACATCCGCACGCGACGCATTTCATGCGGCGCTTGCAAGTGACCCTGAACTTGATGCTGCTTATGTAGGTCTGGCGCAAACCTACTCCCGTGAAGCCAACGACTCCGAAGCGATTCGCATTCTCGAAGATGCGCGCGGCAAACTCCCCGGCCATTACCCGCTGGAGTACTACTTTGGCCTCCTGGCCAGCCGACTGGGGCGTGAAGCGGAGGCTGCCACTGCACTTGAAAAAGCCGCAGCGTTGGAACCCAACTCCCCTAATCCATTTTATGAACTCGGCAAACTCCACGTGGCGCAACAGGAGTGGCCGCAAGCGCGCAAAGCCTTCGAACATGTCATCGCGCTGAATTCCCAATTCGCGCCCGCCCACTATCAGCTGAGCCGAGTCTATGCGCGCCTGGGCTTGAACGCAAAGGCAGAGCGGGAGGCCAAGCAGACTCACATGCTCGTTGACACACAACGCGACGAAGCACTCCGCAGGCAACGCGAGCGTGCGGGCAGTTTCCAGCCGCAGGCCAGCGCAAACCAGTTACTCCACCCTTGAATCGGGCCAAGTGCCCATTCGCGCAGGGTCTTCGGACAAGGCGAATCGGGTTCTAACAATGTGAGGAACATGGCTCCCGCCAGAGAACTGGATCGCCGCGAATTCCTTGCTCTCTCGGCAAGCACGACTGCGGCAATGCTGCTGTCGAATTCCGCACGCGCCACCGTATCGTCTGAAGCCGATTTCATTTCTCTGCAAGTTACCGGTAATGCGAATCGAGAATATGGAGTCACGATCCTTTTTCGCGGTCAAGCCGTCGCGCGGCACCATCAAGGTGGAGAGTTCTCCGCAATCTTCCAAAACCCCGATCGCAGTCTCGAAGACAGGGTTGATAACTGGAAAGCCAGCGCGTGGAGCGGAGGCGCCAAGCAAATCACCCTAAGCGGAGAAACGCAGCTCAAAAGCCTGCGAACTACTCTATCCGTAGAGGTGGGATATGAAGTTATCACCTCGCAGGTCGTAAGAAAGACAATTCGATTTCGTCAGGCAGATATGTTCACGCTGTTCTACCAACTTGCAAATCGCCTGGAGCCCGAGGCGGCACACGCGAAGCTCTGGAGCTTCGACCATCCGGATTGTAAGGGGGGACCATTGCGGGAGTACTTTCCTGCAGCAGGCTTTCGCACAGATGGCGGAGTTACCGTGGGTTTGCTCACCGACTGCGGATATCGCAATCAATGGAGTCGCATCATCCGAATGGATGGAACACCCGTCAAACCTGCACCAATAGAGATTCCGGATCTCAATCTCTATTTCCTCCCGCGAATCGATGAGCGCGAAAAGGAAGGCGCATTCATCCGACAAACATTTGGCGAGGTTACAGTTCAGTTATCCGGAGAAGGAGCCCGCACGCGAGTCGATCTCCCGCTGCCTCCGCTGTGGAGGAAGAGAGGCGAGATGCAACTCGAGCAACAAGATGGCATCGTCATTCTCTCCCAAATGAATGCAGGCGGCTTTGTTCTGTTGCCTTTCGCCGCCAGGGCGGGCAATATCTATTCCGTAAGCCTCAAGTATCGTGCCGCTGGCCCAATATCAGTCCGCGCATGGGACACAGACGATCAGTTTCGCGAGCTAGCCGACCTCACTCTGTTTAATGACACGGCGCCTGCCTCTCCATCGACCTTTACAGAGTTTCATCAATCATTTGTCGTGCCCGCGCTGCGGGGTACGGGCGCTGCGCTCGTGCTTTCACTCGCCGATCTCCATTCAAATTTCGCCCATCTGGAAGGCGGCCAACAACCCTCGCTTCAGGTCCGGGATGTCGAACTCTTTCGTGTTGCCACCCGCACCGAGCCCTGCCATCTTCTGGAAATGGGAGTCCCACAAACAAAGGCTGCTTTCATTTTTGTGGACGACGCGGTTGCTGATACTGTGCGGGGTTACCGACTTGCCAGCCAGCTTCACCTCGCGGAGGGCCTTGGATTCAAAGGTGGAGAGACGGAGAAGATCCTCTACGCAGACGTCATGATGCTGAGTTGGAGCGCCGAACTGGGAGGCCGACTTCCCATGCTGGCTCCAAGCATCTGGTATTCAGCTGCAGGCGAAATGTATCTGCGCGATAGCTTTTACGCCCTCAACGGCACCCATAACCGCGAGCTGAACGAGAAGGTGTTTACTCTCTGGGCCGACAACCAGGGTTCAGACGGGGCAATCAATACGCTGGTGGAACCCAATATTGCGAATCTGGAGCGCAAGTCCAACGACTCAACGCCATTGTGGTTGATGTGGGCGTACCTCAACCGCCATCGATTCGGAACTGAACTCCCGATGGATAGGGTTAAGAGAGCCGCCGAATACTGCCTGGCCGCCTACGATCCGAGGCGCGAAGCCGTTTGCACGGCCCAGTTTGTCATCGGTCAACTCGATGTTATTCATTACCCGGAGGGCACGAAAATATTATGCGAAAATCAGGGTGTCCTTGCCGTGCTGCTTAGGGTCATCCGCGAACTTCGAATTCCGAAACTAAGCGAGTCCATCTCGGAAAGCTACATTGAAAAGGCTGAAGAGGAATATCGTAGCTATTATGATGCGAAGCGCGGATTCTTTCGCCCGGCTCGGAACATATCCGACGCAATAGGCTTTACCGATATATTCCCAGAGTTCCTGTCGCTTTGGCTCTTCAACCGAAAACTGCTTACTGACGAAATGGTTGTGAGTCACCTCAATCGCATTCCTGTCATGTTACCGAAAAGCGGTTGTCCTTACCCCGGTGAGGGCGGCACGGTACGACCGATCTTTATAGGGCTGCCAGCGCCCGGAAAAGTGTGGAGTTACTTTACAGATAAGTGGCACCCGATGGTAAGTGACTCGTTCGCAGCCGGCTATGCCAACAAGGCAGCGGATGGCGTGTACTACAACGGCGGCAGCTGGATGAGGGTTGAGATCTGCGGCTACGTCACAGGGAAGTTACACGGATGGCAAAGGGCGGAACACGCGATTTCAAACCGGCTGTGGGCTGAAAGCCATACGGACAATGATTACCCGACCAGCCAGGAATATTTGGCCACCGATCTTGGGAATCCGTTTTTTGGTTACCATCGACTCTTTGCTTGGAATTCCTTTGTGCTTCAAGCCCTGGAGATGGCAGGCCTGCGCACACCCGCGATGGATCCGGACTACCTCAACACCGCGGGCTGGATGCGCGGGTTGACGAATCACCAGATATCATGAGCGGAAGTACTCATCCTTTGGGGGCGCACAAACCGCAGGAGAGCTCGGCCTGAACCTGAAAAAGAAACCTCGGTACAACTTCGGTACAAGTGAGGGGAAGATAGAATGGTCTTTCCGTCCCTAAGCGACACCATACAAAGCACTTAGAGTTTTGATTTTCACAGTTCGGGACCAGGGGGTCGGAGGTTCAAATCCTCTCTCCCCGACCATTCGTGATTTTTCACCCTTTTCGAGATGATGTCGAAGGGGTATGTATAAGTAGGATAGAGACTTACGGCATCGATAGAGCAGTTCGAAAGTACTTTTCTCAGCAATTCCGCTTGTTCTGCCGGTTTCCCTCGTCACATACAGAGAATGAGCACTTTGCGCGAGTTCTAAAATTCTCCGCACGTCCAGCAACGGGTCTGCTCCTTTAGCCTCCCCCAGATTGGAGATCTGCCCTTTGATCGTCGCCTCTTCCTGCTGCCATTCTGCCTGTTTGCGCTGCCAGAATTCCTCGGGTATCTTACCGTCCAATTTATCGGTGTATGCAGCATCCACGTGGCGGTAAAGCGTCTGAAGGGTATGTTCCAGGCGTGAACGCTCACTTCTTTGTCGGGCCCGCGCCTCCCCGTGCCCACGTTCCAGCGCGCCTTGGATGGTCTTAGCTACGTCACCGGGAATGTACAGGTCCCGTAGCAGGTCCCCCATTTTTTCGGCGATCTTCTCTTCGCGGAAATATGGCAGGTCACACGGACCGCGTCCATGGCTGCAACGGTAGTACACATACTTGCCCTTTTTAATCTCTCCGGTGACGGTGCAGTCATCGTGAGCACACTTGAGGAGTCCCCGAAATGCATTTTCGTGCTTGCTGTACTTGGGCGTGTTTCCCCCGTTCAGGACAAACTGTACCCGCGAAAATAATTCGGAACTGATTAAATGCGGTTGCGTGCCCTGGTACGTCTGCCCACCCCAATTAAATCGCCCAATATAAAACGGGTTCGTAAGCATCTTGTGCAGATTTGTCTTCGAGATGCACGTACCCTCCATCCGTAGTGTTTTCGAGAGCGTCAAAAGCGAGTGACGTCCCGACACGTATAGCTCGAAAACACGTTTTGCTATAGGAGCCTTTTCGGGATTAAATTCGATGGTACGTGTCCCCACGTTATTGCGGTATCCGAATGGGGGACGTCCGGGATATGTGCCCTGTGATGCCTTCTCTCCCATGCCCTTTTTGACTTCTTCGCGCAAATTCTCCGAATAATTGCGGGCCATGGCCAGACGTATATCTTGCATTAATTTAGTTTGAGATTTTGCGTCCTTCGAGAGCGTCTCGTTTTCTTTCACAAAATGAATAGAAATATCGAGGTCTTCCAGCGTGAGAGCGTCCCGTTGATTGCGGTATAGTCGGTCAGTCTTTTCGACCAGCAAAATCCTGCATGAACGGTTTTTCTTAAAGAACGTCACCATCTCCGCAAATTGCTTTCGGCCGGCGGACTTCGCAGATTCGACCTCGATAAATTCCCGGACGATGTCGAATTCGTCTTTCGATGCGGCGGCACGCAAGAATTTCACTTGCGCCTCGATTGAAAATCCTTCTTCGCGCTGCTCGCGACTGGATACACGTGCATAGAGGACGGCTGTACGTGGGGTCATTTCGTGCCTTTCTTCTTGCTTGCCTTCGCTGCCTGTTTTGCCCAACGGGCTTGAACCGCTTTCCGGGCTTGTTCACTGCGTTGCTCCGGGGTGAGATTTGCTGCACGTCGAGTTCCGCCGATGTGGCCCTGCTTGCGGAAGAATTCCAATGCGGCTTCAGGCAATTTGTTTCGTGTGGTCATACGTAGGGGATAAGTGTACTCCGCTTTCGCTCGAATGGGAAGTTTGGAGAAGCGTGGACCTCCTGAATGATTCTTGGATTTCCTCCATCGTTAGGGGTTGTCGTTTCGTCGGGGCGGCTTCTGCAAGTGAATCGAGAATCCGCTTTCCATTTCCGCTTCCATGCTTGAGGACAACTGATCTGGCCAATTGCTCGCTGCCAAGTTGCTCCTTTAGGGTCTCGTAGCCGATGGAAGCAAGCCAGTTTCGAACAGGGACCTTAGCTGGGGGAGAATCAAAGTTCTGAACCGGCTCGCTTCCCACAATCTGAACTCCGCTGAACGCGCGAAACTCATGGGCATAGCGAAGGTCACCGAGCGTAGCAAGTTCGGGCGGAATCCTGTTTCCGCCGATTTGCCGCTCGATTCGCGTCAGCACGCTTCCGTCGTGGAGTTGATAACCGCGCGCTGCGCAATATTCTGCAAAGGTCGGCGCAATGAGACGGCCATAATATCGTTGTTCCTCGGACATTTCTAACCCCACCATGCGGTCGTTGAACCGCCTGTTCTGAATTTCCACCTTCCGCAATTGCATCTGCCACTCGGCCAGCTTGTTGTAGATACGAATCAAGCATGGTCTCTTCCCCGCGTAAAGTGTCTGGGCAACGGCACTGCCCATTCCGACAAATTGCAGTTCATTTTCAAATGACTTTTCGATACGAGATGAAAACTGCTTCCGATTCACGTATGCGTGGTCTTTGAACCATGGCACAGACACGCCCTCCAGGTCGGCAGCAAGGTCAGTCCTCATCACCTTGAGAGGCCACGGGTCCGCATCGAACAACTGCGTGATGATGCCCGCGATCTCCGGGAGGGTCTTCTCTCCGGCATCGATGATCTCAACCTTGTGATTTGGCCGTCCGTGCCGCAGGTACAGATGAACGACTGCATCGATTCCGAATTGATCTCGCAGATCACAAACGTATTGGTAATACTTGGAGGATCGGAAGAGGGGGACTGGGTGCCTCTTCAGATCCTCCAGAGGCCCGGCGAGGATCGGCCCTGGAAGAGCAAACTCGGAGACCCGCACGTCCAGCTTATCGATCACCTGAGAAGCCCTCCTCAGGGACCGAAGGCAGGAAGAGAGCCTGCACAAACGTAAATTTACGTGAGTTGCAGGCTATTAGACAGAGCCTGCAACTCAAGGCGACTTCGCCACCCTGGTGGACCTCGTCCGCCAATTGGCAGTGGCCACCGCTTCCAGACGACGCAGGGACGGCATCGCCCAGCGCCGTGTACGCGCCTCCGTGGGGCTGTTGGAATTCTTGGAGGGGAGTGGAGTCTTGAATGGGGTCGGCGGAGCGTATGCAGGATTTGAAGGAGGGAATTGTCTGGGTGCATTTGGAACCTCGTGGTCGGACGCCAATGGTTGACATCAAGAAGGCGACCGAAAAATCCGATGGTCGAAGGCAGCGGCTACTAGACTTGCTGTCCATGCGCCTCCCTATCCCAGCGGTCTAGTATCTGGAAGAACTCAATCAGGGCTGTGATTTGGGAATCGTCCAGGGCGTATGGAAGGACCGCGTCTGATTCAACGGAAGGGGTAAAGGAGCACAGCGCGGCGCGCTGGGACAGTATGGCGGGGCTCTGCCCGGCCCCGGCCAGTTTTACGCTGAGTGCCGCCCGCTGCGCGGGACCGGGAATAATCAGAGTCCGTTGTGGGATTGAACTGAACCGATGGGCGAGCCGCTGGTTTTCGGCCAGCCGTCGATGGAGTTGTAGGCCGTCTCAGCCCCGGATCGGACTGGCTAACCGATTCCCCGGATTTTTGTCGGACCGCACTCCGCTCGCCCATGTGTGTAACTTCCGCTCGTCCAACCGCCTTAACAAGAAGCACTAGTTGTGGGGCTCCGGATGCCAAAATGGTCCATAGGGTTTAGGCGGAGGAAATGTGGACGAGAAAACTCGGGAGAAGATGGTCTCGGCTCTTGAAAATGCGATTTTGGCGGCGGGAGCGAAAGACTACGAAGCGGGGATGGCACAGGCAAGCAAACTAATTGCGTTTCTGCATAACAACGTTCAAATGATGCAGACTAAAGATGCCTTCCGGAAAACACTGGATTCCTGTTCAGAAGTATCGAAAAGCGAAGAGAAGATCGCTCTAATGGGGCTAACAATGATGCCCCATCTGCTCAGGATCGGTCTCAAGAGGGCGGCGAAAAAGGCCGAAAACACTCTTCCGGCACTACCTGGCGGACGCCCACGCGCGATCTCTGCCACCGAAGCCCGAGAGATTCTTAGATTCATATCAGGTCTGCATGAAAAGGGAACCAGTTTCAAAGCCGCCAAGGAACGCGCGTCAAGGAGATACGGTATTAGCCTGCGGACAATCGAGCGCCTCTGGTCCAAGCGAATAGCCATAGACGAGGACAAGCCAACTATTGAGGACGTGCTTGATTTAATTTCTAGCTAGATAAGACAGAAAAGCGCGCCTGCGAAGCACACCGCCTAGGCTCTGGTGTACCTTTGTATATGGTGATCATATTACGGGCATCCGCTGTAACGATATGGTTGAAGTGCTTAACGTAAACATTCTGTCAGTGTGAGGAGATTCTTGCAATGGATGAAACACAAATCTATGCTCGATTGGCGCAGATATTCGAAAGCGTTTTCGATGAAGATTCAGTCGAACTAACGCCCGAACTGTCTGCCAAGGATGTAGACGGCTGGGATAGTCTCGCTCATATCCGGCTCATTCTTACCGTCGAGAAGGCATTCAAGATCAAGTTCTCTACCTCCGAGATCGGTAAGCTTGCGAACGTGGGTGATTTAGTCAGGCTGATCAAAGCGCGGACCTAGAGAAAAGCATCAGGATACGCAACTGCTTTTCTTTTGTGAAGAGATAGTGACGGTAATTTGCAAATGAATTCACTCTATACGGACTTGCAATGGCTGCCTCGCGTTTCGCAGGAATTTTCCGCGCGGCTGAAGGCTTTGGAAAATTCGGCCGGCCCGCTGGGGTGCGAACTGCAAGCTCTGGCTTTACAGGCTCTGGACCTGAACCAGTTGACGAAACTCGCCAGATTCATCGCCAAGGCGCAATCGGAAGGCCGGAATCTCAATCCGCTGACACCCTTCCGGCTGGCGATGCTGAGCAATTCGACGATTGATTTGATTGTGCCCGCGCTCGTGGCAAGTGCCGCCCGACATGGCATAGCGCTTGAGGTCATACAGCCCTCTTACGACCAGGTGGCGCAGGAGGCTCTGGCTCCGGATTCCACGGTCAACACCGCGAAACCGGATGCTGTCCTCTTCGCGCTCGACTATCGCGCCTTGCCGTTGAAACTCTCCCTCGGTGACTCCGGGGCCTCCTCTGCAACGGTGCAAGGCGTTCTCGGCTACTTGCAAGCGCTTCAGAACGGCATCAAGGACAATTCGAATGCCGTTTGCATCTTTCAGACCTTCGCTCCCCCGGTAGAAACCCTCTTTGGAAGTCTGGACCGTATTCTGCCGGGAACCATGAGAAGCCTGGTCGACGCTATCAACGGCGAACTGGCCGAACATATCCTTGGCTCGGGCGATGTGTTGCTGGACGTGGCAGCACTTGCAGAAACGGTTGGATCTGCCGATTGGCACAACACTCAGTTGTGGAATATGGCGAAGTTCTCCTTCTCCGACGAATTCATCCCTTTGTATGCGGATCATGTTGCCAGGACGATTGCAGCTATCCGCGGCAAAAGCCGAAAGGTTCTGATTCTGGATTTGGATAACACCGTCTGGGGCGGTGTTATCGGCGACGACGGTCTTGAGGGCATTCACGTGGCGCAGGGCGATTCCCGCGGCGAGGCCCACCTGGCCGTGCAGCGCCTTGCTTTGGACCTGCGCAACCGCGGAATCGTCCTTGCCGTTTCCTCCAAAAACACCGACGAGGTCGCCCGCGAGCCTTTTGAAAAGCATCCCGAGATGCTGCTGAAGCTCGACCACATCGCTATATTCCAGGCCAACTGGAACGACAAGGCCACCAATATTCAAGCCATTACCGAGGAGTTATCGCTAGCAGCCCGTGGTTAAAGTCAGNNCCAGCAAAAGCAGGAGCCTTTATGGATTGCGCACACGGAATTGGCTGCGGCTCCGGGGCATCCGTTTTATGAAAAACTGAACGAATTGT
Source organism: Acidobacteriaceae bacterium (assembly GCA_003151985.1). GTDB lineage: Bacteria > Acidobacteriota > Terriglobia > Terriglobales > Acidobacteriaceae > Telmatobacter. The sequence continues at coordinate 465 of PLZC01000268.1, read as the reverse complement.
TGGATGCCGAGCGCTTCGATACCTTTGTCGAAGGATTGAGCGCCAAGTTTTATGCGCCGCAGTTCGGCCGCCCATCGCTTCTGCCCGGCGTCTACTTTCGCTCGCTCTTGATTGGGTATTTTGAAGGCATTGAAGGCGAGCGTGGCATTGCATGGCGAGTAGCCGACTCTCTGGCGCTGCGGCGGTTTCTGGGCATTGACTTGACCGAGAGAACTCCGGACCACTCGACTCTGTCACGGACTCGCAGGCTGATCGATCTGGAAACGCACCAGCAAGTCTTTGCCTGGGTGCTGGGCTTGCTGGCCGACCGCGGATTGTTAGAGGGCAAGCGAATCGGTATCGATGCCACCACGCTGGAAGCCAATGCAGCCATGCGCTCCATCGTGCGGCGCGACACCGGCGAGAGTTACAACGAGTTTCTAACTGGATTGGCCAAGGCGTCGGGCATTGAAACACCCACGCGCG
>PLZC01000181.1:504-22116 GCA_003151985.1 Acidobacteriaceae bacterium | reverse complement strand
CAATGAACGCGTAACCGTGGAAGGCTTGCACATCGCCGGCGTCTCTTACGGCCTCACGCACTCTCCCATGCGACTTCGCAGCGCGCTTGAGGCGATGAGGATCAATCCCGGCGAGACCGGAATTCTGTTAAATCATGTGCCTACCCGCATGCCACTTACTGAGGCAGCCGGATTTGCCCTTCAGCTCTCCGGCCATACCCACCGCGGCCAGATCTTCCCGTTCACCTGGGTCACACAGCGCATCTTTGGCGCATTCACCTGGGGGCTGCACAGCTTTGGCGCGCTGCAAGTGCTCACTTCCAGCGGCGCCGGAACCTGGGGACCCCCGATGCGCGTCGGCAGCAGCCCGGAGATTGTGATTTTGACCTTTGAATAGAAAGACTTGCGCCGCAATGTAGATATGTTGCTACATTTAGGTGACGATTTACTGCTATAATGTAGATATGTTGCTACATTGAGGTGACGCGGTGGCTATCACGACTCTTTCGAGCAGGGAATTCAACCAGGACACCGGCCGCGCGAAGAAGGCGGCTAAGGACGGCCCTGTATTCATTACCGACCGCGGCCGGCCTGCGCATGTGCTGCTTTCGATTGAGGAGTATCTGAAGCTGAGTGGCAAGCAGAAGACGATCGTTGAGATGCTGGCGATGCCCGAAGCAGCTGAAATCGAGTTCGAGCCGCCACGTCTGGGCGGCGAGCTCTTCCGCCCCGCTGATTTCTCATGATGTACCTGGTCGACACGAACGTCGTCTCGGAGTCACGCAAGACTACACGGGGAAAGACCAGGTCTTCGACCATTGATGAGCACGTTTCTGCGTGGTTTGGTTCGGTTTTTGCTTCGAGTCTCTACTTGTCCGCTATTTCTGTTCTGGAACTGGAGATTGGCTGCCTGCTGCTTGAACGGCGGGATCACCTGCAGGGAGCTGTTCTTCGCACCTGGATTGACAATCAGGTGTTGCCTTCCTTCGCTGGCCGTGTGCTGCCCGTCGATACTTCGGTTGCATTGAGGGCCGCAGCTCTGCACGTGCCCGATCGGTGTTCCGATCGAGATGCTCTCATTGCGGCAACCGCCCTGGTGCACGGCATGACCGTGGTCACGCGCAATGTCTCCCACTTCGAGCGGACGGGCGTACCGCTACTGAATCCCTGGGATTCCCCGCAACCGGTGTGAGCTAGATTACAGCGCTGCGCATGGTTCGCTTCCTATGATGGCACTGAGTTGTCTTTTGAGGAGAAACTATGCCTGCTTCTGAGCTTTCCAAGCCAACTGCTGCCGCCGGACCCGTAGTTCGTACCCGCTTGTCCGGAATCGATCTGCTGCTTGATCCAGCCTTGAACAAAGGGACCGCCTTTACCGAGGAGGAGCGCGATCTCTTCGAGCTTCACGGTTTGGTTCCTCCGCACGTGGGCACGCTTGAAGACCAGCGCCTGCGCCGCAAGATGGTTCTCGATAGCCGGCCAACGGCTTTCGGCAAGTACAGCAACATGCGCGACCTTCAGGACAGCGACGAGACTCTTTTCTATTCCCTCATTGCGCATAACATTGAGGAACTGCTTCCCGTCGTTTACACGCCTGCAGTGGGCGAGGGTTGCCAGCGATTCTCAGAGATTTGGCGCAAGCCCCGCGGGCTGTTCATCAGCTATCCCAACCGGAATCGCATTGACCAGATTCTCTCTCACGCGCGCTATGAAGATGTCCGCTGCATTGTGGTGAGCGACGGAGAGCGCATCCTGGGCCTGGGCGACCAGGGCGCCGGCGGCATGGGCATTCCCATCGGCAAAATGGCGCTCTACACGGCGCTGGCCGGCATTCCGCCGGAACATTGCCTGCCGGTGCTGCTGGACGTGGGCACCGACAACCAGGCCCTGCTCGACGACCCGATCTACATCGGCTGGCAGCACAAGCGGGTGCGCGGCCAGGAGTACGACGACTTTGTGGAGACGTTTGTCCGCGCCATTGAGCGCCGCTGGCCAAACATCCTGCTGCAATGGGAGGACTTTGCCGGCGCCAACGCCGCTCGCCTGCTGGAGCGTTATCGCGACCAGCTCTGCACTTTCAACGACGATATCCAGGGCACTGCCGCCATTACCACGGCAACACTTCTGGCAGCGGTCAACGCGGCCGGCCCTCCCTTGAAAGAACAAACCATCGCGCTGTTCGGTTCCGGCGCGGCAGGCGTCGGCATTGCCAACCTGCTGATGACGGCGATGCAGGCAGCAGGACTAAGCGAGGAGCAGGCCCGCAAGCGCTTTTATGTCTTCAACCGTTATGGCCTTGTGATCGAGGGCGGGCAGGGCACCCGGCCCAGCCAGCTACCCTTCGCCCGCAAGAGAGCGGACGTTGCGGGATGGCAGTTATCCGGCGCTCAAGATATTTCGCTGCTCGATGTCGTGCGTAACGCCAAGGTCACCGTGCTGGCGGGAGTTTCCGCGCAGGCTGGCGCGTTTACCGAGGAGATTGTGCGCGAGATGGCCCGCCAAACGCCCCGGCCCATCATATTTCCCTTGTCCAACCCCACGTCGTGCGCCGAGGCCACGCCTGGTGACCTTCTCCGCTGGACAGATGGCCGCGCACTGGTCGGCACCGGCAGCCCTTTTGCTCCTGTCGAGGTGAATGGAAAGCTGATTCGAATCGCCCAGGTAAATAACTCGTATATCTTTCCCGGGCTGGCGTTGGGCATCCTGGTGGCACATGCAGGGCGCGTGACGGACAACATGATCATGGCGGCCACCAAGGCCCTGGCGCTGTTGTCTCCGGCGCGCGAGGACAGCAGCAAGCCTCTGCTGCCTCCGGTTTCCGACTCCCGAAGGGTAGGCCTGTATGTGGCTGAGGCCGTGGCGAGACAGGCCATGGCCGATGGTGTTGCCCAGATTGAGAACCCGGAGACGCTGCAGGCCCAGTTGCGGGCCTACGTGTGGGAGCCGGTCTATCTGCCTTACGAGCGGATTGAGTGAGGCCTGCGGGCGACCCACCTCGTCTACTTGATAAGATCAAGATTCTTGATTAGAGCAATCCATCGAGGTGTATTCATGCAAGTCTCTGTGCGCCACGCCGAAACCGGCGTTTCGGTAATCGCGTTCCTTTTCCTGGCTGTTTCCGGCTGCTACTCGCAACGGCGGCAGGAGCCCCCCAAGCCCACGGGTCCGTGGATGAACACCACCCTCTCGGCTGACGAGCGCGCCGATCTGGTGCTGAAAGAAATGACGCTGGACGAGAAGGTTGCCCTCTTGCACGGCGTGGGCATGCCGACAGACGACCCGGTCACCCCCGAGAACGCGCCCTCCAACCGCGGTGTCGGCTATGCGGTCGGGGTTCCCCGGCTGGGGATTCCGGGAATCGATATGAGCGACGCGGCCTACGGTGTTCGCTCCAGCGGGACGAACGGCCGCTATTCAACCGCATTGCCCTCGAATGTTGCGGCAGCGGCGAGCTGGGACCCTGACGCGGCATATGAATATGGCGCCTTGATCGGCCGCGAGCTGCGGGCGCAGGGTTTCAACATGTCGCTGGGCGGGGGCGTTGACATCACGCGCGAGCCGCGCAACGGACGCACTTTTGAGTATTTGGGAGAAGACCCCGTTCTTGCCGGAAAACTGGTGGCAAAACTGATCGAAGGGACCCAGTCGCAACACGTCATCGGCGACATCAAGCACTATGCGTTCAACGACCAGGAGAGCGGGCGGAATTCCGTCAACATCACCGTGGGCAAGCGGGCCGCGCGCGAGTCGGACCTGCTGGCATTCGAGATTGGCGTATCGGAAGGCCACCCGGCCGCGGTCATGTGCTCCTATAACCGCGTGAATGGCGACTTTGCCTGCGAAAACCAATACCTGCTGAACGATTTGCTGAAAAAGGACTGGAAGTTTCCCGGCTTTGTGCTTTCGGACTGGGGCGGGACGCACAGCACAGAAAAAGCCTCTGCCGCCGGACTCGACAACGAGCAGCCGGGACGCTTCTCTTTTGGCGACCGTTACAAGGCTGCTGTCGAAGCCGGAAAGATTCCCAAGACGGAGTTGGACGACCACGTACACCGCATCCTGCGCTCCATGTTTACCGCCGGGGTCATCGATTTTCCCCGTCAGCGCTTTGTTGTCGATCCCTTCGCGGGTTTTGAGACCGCGCGCAAAATCGAGGAGGGCGGCATCGTACTGCTGAAAAACAGCAAAGCCGCCCTGCCGCTCGATTCCACAAAGCTGCACACCATCGTGGTCATCGGTAGTCATTCCGATGTAGGCATGATCTCCGGCGGAGGCTCGGCGCAGGTCGATCCCATCGGAGGAAACGCCATCGCGGCCCCCGGACAAGGCGCAACTCGCTGGCTTCAGGAAGTCTGGTTTCCCACCTCGCCGATGAAGGCCATCCAGGCCCGCGCGCCCAAGGCGACAGTGAAGTACGATCCCGGCACCGACCCGGCTGCGGCGGCTGCGGTGGCCAAGGGCGCGGATGTCGCGATTGTCTTTGCCTACCAGTGGGAAAGCGAAGGAATGGACTTGAAGAGCCTTTCATTGCCGCATGACCAGGACGAGCTAATCGCCAAGGTTGCGGCGGCCAATCCGCACACCATCGTGGTCCTCGAGACAGGTAGCCCGGTGACCATGCCTTGGGTCGACGCTCCCGCCGCAATCCTCGAAGCGTGGTATGGGGGCAGCGACGGCGCCAATGCGGTGGGCAATGTTTTATTCGGCACGGTCAACCCGAGCGGCAAGCTGCCGAACACTTTCCCCAGGAGCGAGGCCGATCTGCCGCACCCGACGATCACTCAACCACCACCGGAGTCGGCGCATTTTTCCGGCCCCGCTTCACCGGAGATGCGCGCCGCAGGTCTGCCGCCGTTCCAGGTTGTTTACGACGAAGGCGTGAAGGTTGGCTATAAGTGGTACGACGCCGAGAAAAAGCCTGTCCTTTTCCCGTTCGGCTATGGACTCTCTTACACGAGTTACAAATACTCGGAGTTGAAAGTAACTTCAGAGGACAAGGTCAAGGTAACTTTCACGGTGGCCAACACCGGCGCCCGCGCCGGAGCGGAGATCGCAGAAGTCTACGCGTCGCTGCCCGCCGCCGCGCAGGAGCCACCCAAGCGCCTTATTGGCTGGAGCAAGGTAAAACTCGAACCCGGCGAAAAACGAACTGTAACTGTAGAAATCGACCCCAGGTTTCTTTCCATCTTTGATGAGCAGAAGGATGGATGGACGCGTCTTTCGGGAGACTACACCATCATGGTTGGCGGTTCCTCGCAGGATTTGCCGTTGAAGGCGACCATCAACCTGAAGTAACTCAATTAACGCAAGCCGGGTGCCCCAGGTCTGGATTTTAATACCCTGGATTTTCAGACCTGGGATACCGCGGACCTCCGGCGAATCCTCCATAGGAGCTGCGCGAAATGGTTGAGCCTGAGAACGAACTTTCAAGGCTTGTCGACGAACTCAATCGCTCGGCGACAACCGGCGCCCGGTCCGGCGAGAAGAGGTCCATTGACCAGCTTCTGACGGTCGCCCTGCAAAGCAGCGCTTCCGATCTAATCCTCGTCGCCGGCTCCCCAGCAACTTTGCGCGTGAATGGCGCCCTGATTAGCGACTCGGGTCCGGTCATGACGGCCGAGGGCATTCGCGGCTTGCTCCTGCCATTGCTTACGCCCAGCCAGGCGCAGGAATTGCAGGAACGCAAATGCCTCGACTTTTGTTTTGTGCGAGGAGCCACGGGAAGATTTCGCGCCAACTTTCACTTTCAGCGCGGCACGCTTGCCTCCTCCATCAGGGTTCTTCCGGCACAGATTCCGACGCTTGAATCTCTTCATCTCCCTGCATCCCTGGCTATGCTCACCGAGCGGCGGCAAGGGTTGATCCTGCTCACCGGGGCGACGGGGAGCGGCAAGACCTCGACGATGTCCGCGTTGATCGATCGCATCAACGCCAGCCGCCGCGACCACATCATCACCATCGAAGATCCAATCGAGTATCAGCACCCAAATCGCAAATCCCTTGTGGAGCAGATCGAACTGGGATATGACACTCTCAGCTTTGCCCAGGCGGTGCGGGCGGTTCTGCGACAGGACCCCGACGTGATCCTGGTTGGGGAGATGCGCGACAGCGAGACGATTGCAGCGGCGTTGACGGCGGCTGAAACCGGACACCTGGTTCTTTCGTCATTGCATACCAACGATGCCGCGCAAACTGTTTCGCGCATTCTGGACACTTTCGCGACTGGGTATCAGTCTCAGATACGTCAGCAGTTGTCGTTGGCGCTGCTGGCGGTGATCTCGCAGCAACTCCTGCCGGCCGCCAACGGAATCGGTCGCTACCCGGCCGTTGAAATCCTGGTGGCAAACACTGGAATCCGCAACCTGATTCGGCGCGGAGACGATCATCAACTGCGGGCCAACATCGAGATGGGGCGCAACGAAGGCATGTTGACCATGGAGCAGTCGTTGGCTGAACTGGTTCGCGCCGGGCGAGTATCTCTGGAAACAGCGTTGGCCCACTGTAACCACCCCGAGGACATGCGCAGGCACTTGAAGGGATAGCGTCGCCTTGATTTGTTAGTCCACTGGACGTACACTCGAGGCAGGGAGAATGACCATGCCTCAAACGTCGGCTTTATCGAAGATGGGAGAGCGCCGCGTCCGCGGCACACGGCTCGGGTTTCGCGTGGACGCCGAGACCAAGAAGCTCGTGGAACACGCCGCTTCGCTGGAACGGCGCAGTCTTACAGATTTCTGCTTGACAGCGTTGACCGAGACGGCGCGAGAGACGATTACCCGAAATGAAAGCCTGGTGCTATCCGCGCGTGACAGGAAGGTCTTTTTCGACGCATTGGTTCATGCTCCAAAGCCAAATGCGCGGCTGCGGCGTGCCTTCCGCTCGGCACAGGAGCGGGTCGCCTCCTGATGGGGAGCAGCCTCTACAGACTTGAGCCGCTGCACAAGCAACATGACCGGGGCGGATTCAACTGCGGAGTTGCAAGCCTGGATAGCTATCTGAAGACGCAGGCTTCGCAGGACATGCGGCGCAAGGCCAATGCGGTTTTTGTGCTGGCTCCGGAACACTCCCCAAGCCGAATTGCCGGTTACTTCACGCTCTGCGCTTATGGGCTATCCCCCGGAGCCATCCCTGAGGCCGCGCGAAAGTTCATCCCTCGTTACCCGGTGGTGAGCGCAACGTTGTTGGGACGCCTTGCCGTCGGCAAGGATCTGCAGGGCCAAGGCATCGGCTCCATTTTGCTGGCAAAGGCGCTTGCCAAGGCATACGAAAACGCCACGGTTGTTGGCTCCTCCATGGTCGTGGTGGATGCGATTGACGAGAAGGCTTCCCGGTTTTATCAGGCGCATGGTTTCATTCCATTACCGGAGTCGATGCGGCTGGTTTTGCCCATGCGAACGATTGCGGGATTGATGCAAGGCTGAACCCTGGACGCACAAACGCAACTTGCGCGTGCAAGGACTGACAAATCTCCGCAAGATTTGGGTTGAAGCGATTGCCGACGATTCCGAGGGGCTCGATCCGGACGTGATTTTCGACCGCCTGGAAAGCAAATGTGATGGCCTCGCCGAAGAACCAGGCAGATAGCCGACTGGACCGCGCGCTAATATAATCGCGGTATGGATAAATCGAAGTTTTATTCGGTGACAGAAAATGGGACCGAAATCAGCAAAGTTGATTCCAAATTGGAAGCGGCCTCACTTTGGAGTAAGAACCAATCCCAGCGCAGCGTGTACGAGGTTTTGCCCGGTGACCCCAATACAAGAATCACCCGAGTTCTCCCGCCCGACCTGAGGAACGCCCTTACACTGATTCCGCGTTCTTAACAAGTCGGATACCCTCTTATTTCGCCCCCAATCAGATCGGATGGTCGCGATCAGGCGGCATGAAGGGTTAGAAATGAATGCACTCTACTTACTGCTCTTCATTTTGCGAAGTACAAGAGAGGCACAAGACGCCATACCCAGGCTTTGTATACGTCTTAATCAACCCTGCATTGCCGAACCTAGTAAAAATAGGCAAGACCCAAGGTACGGCGGAAGAAAGAGCGCGTCAATTGAGCGGGACGGGAATTCCTGCATCTTTTGTAGTTGTGTACGAAAAGGGCTTCAGCGATTGCAACTCTGCTGAAAGCTACGTCCACACGCTTCTTGAAGCTCAAGGGTACAGAGTCGCAACTAACAGGGAGTTCTTTAACGCTCCGGTCCCAATCGCAATTGAAGCCGTCCTGTCCGCATATACCCACTTCTCAATTAAAGCAGCACCAGTTAACGGAACCGAGGAAACATTGGCGTATTTGCTTAATGAAGAGCCTCTGGGATTTACCAACAAGCAAACTTGGGAGGCAATAATCAATGCGGCCGAGAACTCGAGATATGGGTTAGGCGATGAGATTCAGAATGAGTTATTAGCCATACAACTGTACGAACAGGCAGCTAAACTTGGCGCTCCCGATTCTTTCGTCGCCCTTTCTGAGTTGTATGGCTACGGAGTCAACGGAAGAAGAGACAGATCCAAAGCCCTTCACTGGCTCAACGAAGGCACACGTCATGGGGTCACATTGTGTTGGGCTGCGCTGGCAGACGCCTATTCTGGAATAGGATGGAGCGATCTCAACCAACCTGAAAACGTGAGAAAGTGCTTGCGCAAATTCTTTAGAAACATCAACATTCTAGAGTTAGATGACGATCGGCAAAGAGAAATCTTCTTTCGGCTTCGAGATTATGTTGCCTTAGCAGCAAGAGCAAGGGACTTAGAAAGTCCCGAAGACCTGAAGGTGATCATAGCTGCGGGAAATGAGCTTTCCAGTGTAACGGCTTTCGTTAAGAATGACTTGGACCGCGCTACTCGGCTAAAGTCCATTGAAGGTCTGCTGGAATGGGCCAATAGAGCCGCCGCTCCTCCAAGGGCGAGTTTCATACCCTGTGGGGGCACCGCTATCCCCACTCCGATTTCCACAACAATGCGGCGCCGCTCATGGTGGTTGGGTAATTGGGGGCGGAAGAGATGAATGCTGGTACCCCTTGACATCTTGGTTCCACCTTGGGGGGGCGGACTCTAACTCTGAATCACAATCCAGCCTTACTCCCCGTTTCCGGGAACCTGTTCCAGCAAGCGGCGCCAGGTTTTCTGGTTCTTGCGGAAGCCTCGCTTCAAATCTTCCAGAATGCGCTCGAAATCGGCGTTGGTTTTCAGGTTGTTCCAGGCGGGGTTCTTCTGGAACCAGGGATAGTTTTCATTGCCCAAATAGATGGCGCGGCGCAGCCAGTGCAGGGCTTCGCTGGAGTCGCCTTCGACGGCAAAGTAAGTGGCCAGGCGGTAGGCCATCTCGCTGTCGGCTTCGGCGGCGGTTAGGGTGTCGTCCTCAAGCAGCGCGGCGGCTCGCTCGCGCTGGCCTGCCTGCACGTAACACAAGGCAAGTGTAGGCACGGCAATGCGCATCGATTCGTCGTCGCGTACCACGCTCTCGAGAATCGCGATGGCTTCGCTGAGGTTCCCCATTCTCATCTGCTGATAGCCGGCCGAGGTGCGCAGCAGCGGATGGCGCGGCTCGAGGGCCAGGCCCTTGGAGAGCTCGTCGCCGGCCAACTCGATTTGATTTTGATAGTGGTAGACGCGCGCGCGGTGATTGTAGAGGATGGGCGCGTTGGCTGGATTCAGCTTGAGGGCGCAACTGAACTCCTCCAGCGCCTCGTCGTACATTCCATCGCCGCGCAGGGCCAGGCCGGCCACCATGCGCACGTTCCAGTCGTTGCCGGCGCCGGCCAGCAGGTTGGCAATGCCGTGACGCGCAGACTCCTTTTCGCCGCGCGAAAGCAGCATGTAAATGCGGTAGAGATTGGCTTCGGTTGATGCCGCGTCCAGTTTCAGCGCCTCGTCAAAGGCCCGCCGCGCATGGATGACGTGAATCTGGCCACCAAAACCGTGGCGCACATATTGCAGATCGGCAATGCCCAGGCCGCTCCACCCGGCGGCAAATCCTTTATCGGTTTCCGTGACGCTGGTGAAGAGCGCGTGCGCCCGGTCGAGGTCGCCGCGGGAACCCGTGCGCACCATGAAGGAGCTCAGCAACGCGCGCGCTTGCAGGTACTTTTCGCTGACCGGCCCAGGCATTGAGGCTTCACGGAGTGCGGGTCGAGGGGCGTCAATCTGGTCGCCTGCCGAAAGGCCATGCAGAGCGGCAAAAACCTCATTGGAAATTTCGGTCTGCACGGCGATCAGGTCGAGCGACGAAACGCGAATCGCTCCCCCCGACCGGACACTTTGCGAACTGACATCGAGCAGTTGCCAGTTGAGATCGAATCCCTGCTCGGAGCGGAGAAAGCTGCCCGCCAGCACGTAGGAAACCAGCAGCTTTTTGCCAATCGCCAAGGGATCCATCTGGGCCATGGGCACCGTCATCAACGTACTGGACGGCCTGACGACCAGGGCAGGAATTCGCGCCAGCCGCGCGGCGATAGCGTCGGCCAGTGCAAATCCGTAGAGCGGCGCAACCTCCGTGGCGCCCAGGTTGGCGAATGGCAGGACGACGAGGGAATTTTGCGGCGCACGGTCCGATGCAGACTCGCGAAAGCGCTCGGCGAGCATGGACAGCAGGCCGGTAGTCCGCTTCTCGGCCTCGGCACCGGTTGTGGGCAGGTTGGCCGCGGCTTCGCCAGGAATGACGCCAGTCTCGATGCGCAGCGCTTTCATGATGGTCTTGAGCGCCTCACGCACCTCGGCGGCAGAGGCATAACGGGCGCCGGGGTTCTTTTCGAGGCAAGCCGCAATCACGCTTTTGAGCTCGGGCGAAATGCCGGGCACGATCTCGCTCAGGTCGCCAGGGCTGGAGAACTGGATGGCGCGAATGGTCTGGAAATCCTCCGCGTCAGGGCGGACGAAGGGATGCCGGCCGCTGGCCAGTTCATACAGGATCACGCCGAGCGCCCACACATCGGACTGCACGCTCGACTGGCCGGTAACAAACTGCTCCGGCGCCATGTAGCGGATGGTTCCGCCGCGAGCGGTGTAGGTGGCGGCCATCGAGGCATCCTTGGCCAGGCTGGGCTTCGAGGGGTCAAAGCCGGCGTCTTCAGGCGGCAGGCGGCGCGCCAGGCCAAAATCCAGGATCTTGGCCAGGCCCCCATCGGTGAGCATCACGTTCTGCGGTTTCAGGTCTCGATGGAAGATGCCCAGCGTGTGCGCCGCCTGCAAGCCGTCGGCAACCTGGATGCCGACCGAAAGAACCAGTTGCAGGCTGGCCGGGCCACGCGCGATCAGGCGGTCCAGCGACTCGCCGGGCACGTACTGCATCACGATGAAGCCCTGGTCCCCGTCCTCGCCAACTTCGTAGATGGCGCAGACGTTGGGGTGTTCAATGGCCGAGGCCAGGCGCGCCTCGCGCAGGACCGTAGTGCGCAATTGAACGGCGGAGAGTTGGCCGGTGCGCAGGATCTTCAGCACCACCGGGCGCTGCAAAAGGGTGTCGTTGGCCAGGAAGACCTCGCCGCTGCCACCCGCGCCCAGTTTGCGGACAATTTCGTAGTGTTCGATAGTCCTTCGCTTCGTAGCCACAGTTCAAGTTTACCGGCTCCGACGTCAAGAACGTGTAAAGTACGGATTCGACGGGGATAAGAGTCCCGCAATGCGACAGGCCAGGCCGTGCCGGTTGAATCTGATACCTTCATACATATTGAGCATGAAGGGCTTGCGGATAGCCACAGCAGCGATTAGCCAGAGGTCGGCCATAGTCCCCCGCGACTGGTCTTTGCCGCTGCGAAGGTCGGTTGATGCTCTCATTGCCTGCATGTTGGTGCTTGCTGTAACGGGGCTATTCGCACAGGAGCCCGCACCTCCTCCGACACCGCCCGACACGAAACAAGCCCATCCTGAAACTCAAGAGCCCGGTGCCGGTGCGCAAGTGCATACTGGCACAACCAGCGGACTTGACGCCGATGCACGCTTGCAGAACCTGCTGGCAGACCATCAGTTCCTCCTCGTCGAGTCGCAACTGGACAACCTGCCGCCGGAGCAGGCCCAGTTCTATCGCGGCATCCTGGCCAACCGCAGCAACGACCTGAAGCAATCGATCCAATTGTTGGAACCGCTGGTTGACAAGGTCGCTGCCAGTGGAAATACCGGACAGGAAAAGCTGCTGCGCAAGGCCCTGGCGGAGGACTATCTGCGCGCCGGTGACTGGACGAAGGCGGCCAAGGCCTACGAGACACTTGAAAACCGGCTGCAGGGCAAGCTCAGCATCGAAGAGCAGGATGAGATTGAAATGCCGCTCAAGCTGTTGCCCCTGGCCCAAGCCAACCCGCCGATGACCGTCGAGCCCTGCGACCCCTTCAAACTACAAGTCAGCAGGAACCCTCTCGGCCTCACCGACATTCCCGTTTTTGTGGATGCCCGGCCGCACACCTGGATGCTGGATCCCACAGCACCTTTCAACTTGATCGCCCGCTCGCTGGCAAAGGAGGCCGGCCTCAAGGTTTCCGACGAGGCCTCGACCATCCACACACTCACCGGCAAGCCCATGCAGGTCCACGTCACTGTGATTCCGCGCTTCACCCTTGGTGGCCGGCTTACCTTCCGCAATATGACTGCCTTTGTGTATGAGGACGCGGACTACGTCTACCCCCGATCGCACTATCAGGTCCAGGGAGTACTCGGCTATCCGACGCTGGCAGCGCTGGGCAGCTTGACCGTTACCGCCGATGCAACCATCGAAGTGCGGCCCACCCGGCAAATCCTGCCCGCCGAGAAAGACGACGAATTGACGATGGGGGCGCGCTTTTTTCTCGACGGCGACCAGGTGATTGTGGCTCTCGGCGTGCCCACCCAGGAGCGCATGTACGTGGTGGATGCGGGCGGCCAGCAGACTTATCTTACTTCCCGCTACTACGCTGAGCACAGCGCGGATTTTGCCGGCATGAAGGCGACGCTGTTCTCGCTTCCGGGCCTTGAATCTCCGACGCCGCGACCGGCTTACGTCGGCGAGACCGTCCTGCTTACTGCGGGTCCCACCACCGTCACCGTTCATTTCGTGCGAGTCCTCACCCAGCCGCTTGGCTCCGCTGCGCTTGACGATGTGTATGGAGTGCTTGGGATGGACGCGCTGGAACAGTTGAAGGCTTATACCTTCGATTATCGGACCATGCGGTTTGGGGTCAGGGCGGAATAGCAGAGCTTATGACAGCTCTGCGCTGCAAGGTTTCTTGAGGGGATCAATGAAGATCTCCTTATTGTGAGATCGCATTTCCTCGGCGGCTGAAAGCCGTGCCCTTTCAAAGCTGGGACTCTCCTAAAACAACTCGTTCCAGTAGGATTGCAACGGGCCAATGATCCACCGGATTGTTGCGGCGGGGTTGTTGGCCTGGCGGCTCAGGACCGGACTCCCGCGTGCGATCTCGGAACACATAATGTGTTGACATCGGCTAATGACAGTGCTGTAATCCTCGCGGTCGAGACATTCCGCATTTCCCGCCAAGGAGTTCCCCATGTTCTCGCATATTCCCCATGCAGCAACAAGATTCTCGAAAATTGCGGTTTTGACCCGTTGCACGGGTGCTGCGATTCTCGTCATGGCCCTTGCAGGTCCCCCCGATAGCTGCGCGTCAGCAAGCAACGAGTTCATTCGCCTGACAACCTCGGCATCCGGTGGTACTCCGATAGGCCTCGTCTCCGCGGACTTCAACCGTGATGGAAAAGCCGACGTTGTAGCCGTGAACAGCAATGGCGTGCTCAGTATTCTCCTGGGCAACGGGACGGGTGGATTCGCGGCCCCCAGAAAGATCGCTACGCTCCCCATCGCGTTAAACGGAGACGTGCCACAAGTGTTTACCGGGGACTTCAACGGCGACAGCAACCCGGACCTGCTGGTTTTTCCAAGCCCCGGCAGCGCTGTGACGATCTATCCGGGCCGCGGCGATGGAAGCTTCGCGGCGCCCGTCAATATAGGCGACGGGTTATCGTCGGCGGGTACCCTCGTTGTCGGCGATTTCAATGGAGACGGCAGAGCAGATGTGGCCGTCACCAGCAGCACCTCCCTCGCAGTCCTGCTCCAAAAGCCCAGCGGCTTCTTTGCAACGCCGATCGTCACCGTCACCAATCTCAGCGCGCCGGTTTCTTTGGCGGTTGCCCTGGGGGATGTGAATCGGGACGGACATCTCGACGCCGCCGTGACCGACCAAAACGGCAGCTTTCAGATCCTGCTCGGCAACGGGCATGGAACCTTTGCCGTGCAGCCGGTTACGACCTTCAATCTTCCAATCGGACCGATTGTGCTTGCGATCGCCGACTTCAATCTCGATGGTAAGCCTGATTTGGTGGCCGGCGTCGGTGGCCCGCTTCCGCTATTTTTCAACGCCGAGGTCTGCCTGCTTTTCGGCGTCGGCGATGGAACTTTCGATCAGAGCTCCCCACCCTGTTATGGCTCTCCGGATTCATTCACGCAGATGCAGGTCACGAACCTCAATGGCAGGGCCGGACTCGTAATTCCTTCCGATCACGTCAGGGTTCTCCTCAACAGCGCCTCGGCTGTCGTGTCTGAAACGCGATATGCAGCCGGCGGCGGTCCCGTGACCATGGGAGACTTCAATGGTGATGGCCGGCAGGATATCGTCGCCGGCAATAGCAGCGGCATCCAGGTTTTGCTGAACGCCGGCGCCGGAGTTCTGCATGCGCCCATCGATATCGATCCGCCTGGAACTCCATACGAAGTCATGACGTCGATAAACACCAGCGATTTCAACGGGGACGGATTCGCCGACCTGGCGGTCGAATCGACTTTCAATGAGCACGGCAATCTCCTCCCCGAGATCGGCGCTCTCCTTGGCGCGCCCTCGAACCGGCTGAATCCCGGAGGGGTGGTGTATCTTCCTTTCGACGGCATCATTGTGCCCATGTCGAATCCGCCTGCCATCGCCGATTTCAATCATGACGGCCACCTCGATATGGCATTTAGCTCGGTGTACACCGACTCAAACGGACAGCCCGTATCCGTCATGCAGGTGGAATTCGGCGATGGCAAGGGTAACTTTAACCAGGGCCCGGCGCTTCCCTTGAGTAGCAACTATCTTGCGGCTGGCAACTTCAATGCCGGGGGCTTCGCGGACCTCGCTTCTCTCAACGGCCCCACCCTTGAGATCCTCCTCGGAAAGGGAGACGGAACGTTTGCTCCGGCCGTTCCCTATGCTGTAGGTACGAATCCCGTCTTTGTCCTGCAGTGCGACCTCAATGAAGACGGAAAACGTGATTTGATCGTGGTCAACATGGATAGCGATGACATCAGCATTCTGCTGGGCAACGGAGACGGAACGTTCAAACCGCAAAAGCGCTTCGCTGCGGGTAATGCGCCCGTGGCCGCCGCGACAGGCGACTTCAATCGCGATGGCAAGATCGATGTTGCCGTTGCAGGCAGTACCGGAGTTTCGATTCTGCTGGGCAATGGCAATGGAACCTTCCAGCCGGGAAAAACCTATACCGCTGCCGGCCCCGTCACCGGGATTGTCCAGGCCTCGGTGCGCCAGGATGGAATCGAATCCCTGCTTGGAATCGACTCAACTTCGCAACGTTTCGCACTGCTTCCGGGAGTGGGCAACGGAACGTTTGGCGCGCCGGTATTCTTTCCCGTCGATCGCACACCCACCGCAATTCTGGCGGCCGACTTGAACCGCGATGGAGCCCCCGACGTTGTCCTCCTCGGCAATGGCCGGCTTGCCGTTTTCTACAACCAGGGCGCAGACCACGTTGCGCTGGCGGGCAGTTCCACGAAGCCGAAGGCCAATCAGCCGGTCATGTTCACCGCTCATGTGACCGCTGGTTTTGCAGAACTGGGCGCGCCAACCGGCAAGGTCACATTCAAGGACGGAGCAAAGTTCCTGGGAAACATCGCCCTGCAGGGCGGCAGCGCCAGCATTACCACCCGGCTGAAAGCGGGAACGCACCAGATAAAGGCTGAGTATGGAGGGGACAGCACCTTCAACCCGAATCACTCGGCCACGCTTTCCATTCCAGTCGCGCCATAGACGGTGGCCAACTCGGGCCAAACTCAGTGCCCGCCAGACGCGCCAAAGCCCTCCGATAGAGACCGGAGGGCGTTGGAATCTGCAGCCAGAGTATTCTGCCTACGCCTTGGCGATGTGCGTTGGCTTGTACCCCGACAAACCGTAATAGGCAACGTAGATAAAGCAGATCATCGGCACGACGAACGCGATTTGAATGCTCCCAACCTTGTCGGCCAGGGCGCCGAACAGCAGAGGAATCACCGCCCCGCCCACGTTGCCCATGTTCAAAATCCCGGAACCCTTGCTGGTCATTGGCCCCAACTCGGCAATGCCCAGCGTAAAGATGGTCGGGTACATGATGGAGCAGGCAAACCCGCATAGCACAAGGCTCCAGACCGCGACGTACCCATGGGTAAACATGGAAATCAACAGCAGCACCACGCCAAGAATCCCCATCAGGGCCAACAGCTTTTCCGCCTTGATCCACTTCATCAAGAAGCTGCCCATGAAGCGCCCGATCATGAGCAGAACAAAGAAGAACGAGAGAAGGAAACCGGCTGTCTCAACGCTGGTGATCCCCTGCGTTTGGCAATAGTTGATGGTGATGGCGGCCAGCGATATTTCAACGCCTACATAGAAGAAGAGGCCCACCATGCCCAACACTGTGTGTTTGTAGCTCCAGATGCTTCGCGTCAGCAGTGGATCGCCAGCTTCGCCGGGACGAAACGTTCGGGTTGACTCGATCGCGGGCAGGTGCATGAGCATGACCGCAAACCCCAGCAGCAGCAGCGCGCCGGCAATTGCTATATACGGCGTCAGCACCGTGCTGGCTATATCTGCCTTGTAGGCGAACCGCTCCTCGACGGTTTTCGTGGCCAACGTCACGGCGTCCAACACCACCTTGTGCTTGAGGATGATGGCGCCCGCCACCACCGGAGCCAAGGCCGAGCCAAGGGAGTTGAACGCCTGCGCCAGGGTGAGGCGCGCCGGCGCGCTGTGCTCGGGGCCAAGGATCGAGACATAGGGATTGGCTGAGGTCTGCAGTGCGCAGACTCCGGCCGCCAGCACAAAAATCGCGGTCATGAAGAGTTTAAAGCTCACAAGCGTGGCCGCGGGGATAAACAAGGACGCGCCCACCACCATAATGAAGAGCGAAATGATCATGGTGCGCTTGTAGCCGACAGCTTCAATCAGCTTGGCGCTGGGCACCGAGAAGACCAGGTAGGCGAAAAACCACGCCACTGCCGCCAGCATGGCCGGCCCGTAAGATAATTCGAAAATCGATTTCAGATAAGGCACCAGCGTGCTGTTCAAACTGGTGAGAAACCCGAAAACGCCGAACAAAAACGTGACCGTGATAAACGGACCAGTGTAGTTGGGTGTGCTTGCCGCCGGTTGTGTGGATCGTGTGGCCATCAGAGTCTTTCCCCGTTTCCCTAGAAAATCGTTTTGGAGTCTACCGAAACAACTCTACGCCATTGGGGCTGAGGTGCGTCCAGCGGAAACGGAAAGGGATTCCACAAGTGCTCGAACCACCCCAAAATCCCCCGGCAGTTTACACTGGACTGGCATGATTCCTACCTTGGCCTGGACCCCGGAAGGCGTCCGTTTCATCGATCAGACCAAGCTCCCCCTCGAGGAGAGCTATGTACTCGCCACTACGTATGAGCAGGTGGCCGAGGTCATTGTCACCATGGTGGTGCGCGGCGCGCCGGCCATCGGCGTCTCCGCCGCCTACGGCGTCGCCCTCGGCGTGCTTCACACCAAAGCAGCCACGGCAAAGGAGTTCGCCCCCGAGTTCGAGCGAATCTGCGCCCGTCTGGCGGGAACCCGTCCTACTGCGGTCAACCTCTTCTGGGCCATCGACCGCATGAAGCGATTGTTCGCGGACCTGTTGGCTTCGGGCGCGTCTCTCGGCAAAATCAAGGAGAAAATCCTCGCGGAAGCTCACGCCATGTACGAAGAAGACATCGCCGCCTGCAAGACCATGGGCGCTTTCGGCGGCGCGCTGCTGCCCCGCGAAGGTGGCGTATTGACCCACTGCAACGCCGGAGCCCTGGCTACATGCGGCTATGGGACGGCCCTGGGCGTAATCCGCTCGGCTGTCGAGCAGGGCAAGCGCATTCACGTCTACGCCGACGAAACCCGGCCCTTCCTGCAAGGCGCGCGCCTGACGGCCTGGGAACTGATGGCCGACGGCATTCCGACCACAGTGATCTGCGACAACATGGCCGCCAGCCTTATGCGCGCGGGGCGCATTCAGGCCGTGGTGGTCGGCGCGGACCGCATCGCAGCAAATGGTGATGTTGCCAACAAGATCGGCACCTACAACGTCGCAATCCTGGCCAAGGAGCATGGCATTCCGTTCTATGTAGCCGCACCCTGGTCCACCATCGACCTTGCCACCGCAACGGGCGAAGCGATCCCCATCGAAGAGCGCCCCGCAGTCGAAGTCACCCACCACGGCGGCAAGCAGCTAACTCCACCCGGCGTAGGCATCTGCAACCCGGCGTTCGATGTAACTCCGGCGAAGTACGTCACCGCAATCATTACTGAACGCGGGGTGCTGCGCGGGCCTTATGGCGAGTCGCTCAAAGAGATGGAACTGGCAGCGAAAACCATTCCTCCCTCTGAGACGTGGCTTTACGAGGATGCTGAAGCCTTGGCGAGTGTAAAGCAGGGACTGAAGGAATCGGGAGAAGGCAAGAGTGTTTACCGCGGCTCGTTTGCCAAGCTCACGCGGAAATAGGCGTGGAACGCAAGATCAAAATCAGCGGCGAGAAGCGAATCCTCGTTATCACCATCGTTGCGATCACGCGGCATCCGTAGTGGCGCTGTCGTTTGCAGGCAAATGGAGCGCCTCACGGACATGGGAGAAGACATCGCCTTCGGCCAGGCCGCTTGCGTCCCCTTCGTCGATAGCTGCCCGCAACCGCGCGAGCTTTGCATCGTAGAGCCGCTCTCTTTTCAAGTTCACATTTCGTGTTGGCATGGAGGCTTAACTAAAATTGGTTTTACGGTCCTTGCTATACTCTGCAAAGGGTAATTCACGATGAGCCAGAATCAGCATCGGCGCGGATGGCTCCTGCTTGCGGCAATCGCAATCGGGTTCGCAATCGTGTTGCTGATGGTTCCGCACGGCCACGCCACCGGCGATGCGGACTGGCTGGCGATTCTGCCGATCTTCCTTTTAGGGCTCATTTCTCCGCTCACCCTGATGTCGCCGATGGCTTATGCGTATATCGGCCGTACGCCAGACGCACCGGCCCTCCCATCGTCCTTCCAGCGCCCCCCGCCTCGCAGACTCGCTTAGCTCTCGAAGAAACGGTCCGCCCTTGCAGCCCAGCTTCGGCTGCCTTGCGCCGCGGACCCGGCTTTTATGCACCTTTGCCTGCGAACTGCGAGTTGGAACATGAAAATATCGATCTCCGACATCCTGGGGATGTTGGCTGTTGGTTCGCCTTTTTGGGCGATTGCTGGCCTTCTCATTCATTACTCCCTGCGTCGCGCCGGATGGAGACGGCGAAGACGGCTGGGAATCGTCAGCGTTGGTTACTGTCCTTCTTCCACCTCACTGGGAATGGCATTTCAATTCATGCAGGTGTTTCATCGGCCCAGCATGGCTTACGTTCTCGAAGCAAAGCAGGACGAAGACGCGGACGAGGACGACCAGGGAGACCCGGATACGCCAACCAAACATTTACACCGCCAGTTGAGGCGTATTCGACGAGGCGAGCAGATCGACACGCTGGTGTTGCGGCTGTAAGTTGATCAGCCCGAATGAATACAGGCCCTTCTACTAACGGGCGCCGTAAAACCCGTTCAACCCCCACCATTTACACTGGTAAACGGAGATAGCCGTGTTTTTCGATAAAATCCTTACAAAGATCTTTGGCACCTCAAATGAACGCGTCATCAAGAAGTTGCTGCCCTTGGTTACCACCATCAACGACCTGGAACCGGGTATAAAACAGCTAAGTGACGAGCAGTTGCGGGCCAAAACGGTCGAATTTCGGGCGCGGATTGCCGCTCGCGTCGAGGGAATCACTGACGCCGACGCCCTGAAAGCCGCCGAGCTCGAGGCGCTGGAGGGGTTGCTGCCCGAGGCTTTTGCCGTGGTGCGCGAGGCCGGCTGGCGCGCCGTCACTATGCGCCATTTCGACGTGCAATTGATCGGCGGCATGGTCCTGCACCAGGGCAAAATCTCGGAAATGAAAACGGGCGAAGGAAAAACGCTCGTCGCCACGCTCGCCTGCTACCTGAATGCCCTCGCCGGCCACGGCGTTCATGTGGTCACGGTGAACGACTACCTGGCCAAGCGCGACGCCGAGTGGATGGGCAAGATCTACGAGTTCCTGGGGCTNNTGCGCGACAACATGAAGTTCGAGATCAAGGACTGTGTCCAGCGCGGCCATTATTACGCCATTGTCGACGAAGTGGACTCGATCTTGATCGACGAGGCGCGGACACCGCTCATCATCTCCGGACCGACGGAACAGACCACCGACAAGTACGCAAGGGTGCGCAAGATCATTCCGGATTTGGAGCTGGGCGAGGAGATTGAAGCCAGCAACATGAAGCGCCAGAACGAGCTGGGACTGCAACTGAGGGAAGGCGAGAAGTACCTCACCGGCGACTTCATCGTGGACGAAAAGCAGCGGACGATCGGTGTGACGGATCGCGGCTGGGAGACGATCGAGAAGCTGCTTGGCATCGGCAACATTGCAGACGCGGAGAACTGGGAATTAAAGCACTACGTGGAGACGGGCATCAAGGCCCACGCGCTTTACAAGCGGGACGTGGAATACGTGGTGAAGGACGGCGAGGTGATCATTGTGGACACCTTCACCGGCCGCTTGATGCCGGGCCGGCGCTGGAGCGACGGGCTGCACCAATCCATCGAGGCCAAGGAAGGCGTGAACATCCGCAAGGAAGACCAGACGCTGGCCACCATTACCTTCCAGAACTACTTCCGCCTGTACAAGAAGCTGAGCGGCATGACCGGCACTGCTGAAACCGAGGCGGCCGAATTCGAGAAGATTTACAAGCTCGAAATTGTCGTCATTCCCACCAACAAGCCGATGCTGCGCCTGGAAAATCCGGACGTAGTCTATCGCACTGAAAAGGAAAAGTACAAGGCCGCGGCCGACGACATCGCGGCTCTGCACGAGCGGAAGCAGCCTGTGCTTGTGGGCACCACGTCCATCGAGAAAAGCGAGCGCCTGTCGGCGATCCTCGCGCGCAAGGGCGTGCGCCACGTAGTTTTGAACGCCAAGTTCCACGAGCGCGAAGCTGAGATTGTGGCCCAGGCCGGGCGGCTGGGAATGGTCACCATCTCCACCAACATGGCCGGCCGCGGAACCGATATTCTGCTCGGCGGCAATCCCGATTTCATGGCCCGCCAGGAGTTGGTGAAAAAAAATCATGCACGCGCCATCAGCGTGGCCGAGGGAGCCATCAATCCCATGGCTCCGGCGGGCTTCTTGCGCTTCTACTACCAGGGCCAGGAGTTCGAAGTCTCCGAGCCGGAATGGGCAGAGGCCTTCAAGGGGCACGCCGCGGCGGCGCAAGTAGATCACGAGCAAGTGATCGCGGCCGGCGGCTTGTTCATTCTCGGCACCGAGCGCCACGAGTCGCGGCGCATCGACAA
>PLZC01000181.1:0-475 GCA_003151985.1 Acidobacteriaceae bacterium | reverse complement strand
GAGTACGACGATGTAATGAACAAACAGCGCGAGGCGGTGTATGGCCTGCGGCGGCAACTGCTGGAGGGCGTGGACCAGCGCGAGTTGATTCTGGAAGACTATGTCGGCGGGATTCTGAGCAGCATTTTGGATGAGTTTGCCGGCGAAAAGCTCCATCCCGATCAATGGGACGTGAAAGGCCTCGATGCAAAGCTTGTTGACCACTTCGGCCTAAGCATGTCGGCGGCCGGCATCGATGTGCGCCAGATCAATCGCCATGAGTTGGGCGAGGCGATCTTTGAGAAGTTGAAAGAGAACTACGAGGCCAAGGAGAAGATTCTCTCCGCGGCGACGATGCGCTATCACGAGCGGATGGTGATGCTGAGCGTCATCGACGGCCTGTGGAAAGATCACCTTCTGGCGATGGACCACCTGAAGGAAGGCATCAGTCTCCGTGGCTATGCGCAGCGGGACCCGCTGGTGGAATACAAGCGCG
>PLZC01000148.1 GCA_003151985.1 Acidobacteriaceae bacterium | reverse complement strand
CACGGTTTGGCTATTGAGGCACTCCCCTAGGAAACGGGGAGAAACGGCTAGGCTGGACCTTCGGAACACCGCGCCAGTCCTCGACCCGACCGGCTAGCTTTCGCCAATCTGTCGAGGCAGGATCTTCAGTTGGCGCTAACATCTCAGCGCGCTCATCCAGCCGTCATGCATCCGTGATTTGAGTCCTGAACGAGCCGTGGATGATTCGGAAGTTATCCTTTCGGGGACACGCCACAAGTCGCGCCCAATCAACGGCTGGAAAGGGGAAGGGGCAAGCAACAAGGAAGACCCTGCGGGCCCCTCAAAAGGCTGGGGAAGAGGCGTGATTCAAGAAGAAGATGCCGAAAGGCTTCCTGAAGGGGCTAAACGGGCAAGGCCCGGGCCTAAGTGTGCCATGAGCGCGTTTTGAAGCTAAAGTGCGATGCCGTATTTGAGATGGAGGAAGGCCCTCCGGAGTCGGCCTACAGGGGCTGACTTCAAACTACCGTATGCGGCTAATCGGGCAACTGTGAGGTCGTGAACGATACGGAAAAGGCGGATTGATCCGTCAGGTATGAATCAGAGAGACGAATGCAAATGAACCACCGATGACGCATCGAAAGGGTATAGATGGCATCAAAACTGGGGGTTTTAGGCTCTCCCAGGATAAGCATGGAGAGAACCTGTTTATTGTCCATGTGGTGTCCGGTGTATAGGTGGCGTGAATCTGATTTGGGCTCAAATGCGGAACATGGGAAGTCGTCAAGTGATGCTAAGGGAAACCTTATAAGAGTGAACCTCGAAGGGGGATATTACCGATGCACTTGATGATGTCGGATCATCCCGTATTAGCGTTGAAGCGCCTGTAATCGGCGTGGAGCGAAGGGGATGACATGGCTAGATGGGCGGCTTTGGTCAACTGGGAAACCAGGAGGAACCGCAATACCGCTACAGAAAGGGGTTGCTTTCACAAGGGAGCAACTCAATCGCCATGAAGAGCCGTGTGAATCGAGAGGCTCAAGCACGGATCCGTGAGAGGCTGGTGGTGAGATTCCACTGGCCTACTCGACAACGCTGGCCCAATCGAGGCGGCATTCAGTGGCCTGAACAGGCTGCGGAAGAAGGCTTGATTTGAACGCGAAGATTCGGAAAGCGTCCCTCCGGGGCTAAAGCCCCGCTGATTCTGCGGGCTTTATGCGGGGGTCAAAACCCCCGCCTCCCTCCGAACGAGTTTTTCCGCAGCATGTAAAGTCCCGCGTGCTTCCAAGGCGATCTTGGGACGCAGCTTCTAGTGGATGAGTGTTTTGCGGTCCGAGGCAGCCAGGCCGCCCTCGCGCGCGGCTTTGAAGGCAGCCTGCGTTACCGCCAGCTCGGCCCGGCAAGCGGTAAGCTGCGCCGACAGATGGGTAAACTGTGAGTCCAGGTGCATGCGCAACTCTTCGATGGCGTTTTCCAGCCTGTCGTTGGCGGCAATCTGCTCCGACTGGCTGACCTGCACCGCCTTCAGGTTGGGCAGAATCACGTCGGAAAGCAACTGGGCAAGGGAAGCAATCGGCTCATTCATGTGGGGATTCTAATGCGGAATTCGCCAGAGCGCATCATTACGGTTGGACCGCCGCCGGTAATGTACCAGGCGGAAGTAACTTCACCGTAATCCAAATTGAAGGCGGCTTTGGTAAGGTTTTCCCATGAACAAAATGGGTTTGGCCACGGTTGTCAGTTCGGCTCTCGTCTTCGGAACAGGTATTGTTGATGCGCAGACGCTCGATCTGCCAACCAGCAAGCAACTGATCGGCCCCATTCCGGGCCACCCACAGCGGCTGAACAGCCTGCCTATGTCGATGGCAGCTTCCCCCGATGGTCGCTACGTGGTGACCGTGAACGCGGGCTATGGAACTTTCGAGTCCCAGTACAAGCAGTCGCTGGCGGTACTGGATACGCAGACAGGCAAAGTGGCCGACTTTCCCGACGATCGCACCTTGGCCCGCACCGCCAAGCAGACCCTGTACTCAGGCCTGGCTTTCAGCCGCGACGGCAGCCATCTCTACGTCAGCATCGGCTCGATTACCGATCCCGCTGGCGGCGGCAAGGACGCAACGGGTAGCGGCGTCCTGGTGTACAGCTTCGCTCAAGGTAAGGTCGCGCCTGAGCGCATGATTCACCTGCCTCTGCAGCCGCTGGCTCCGGGCAGAAAGTCGAAGACGGCCGAAGGCGCGGAGAGCGACAAAGGCATTCCATTTCCCGCGGCAATCGCTGTCGTAAGTTCTTCCGGCCCGCCTTCCGGTCCGGAGAAGCTGCTCATTGCAGATAACCTTTCCGACGACGTTTTGCTTGTCGACTCAACCACGGGCGCAATCGAGAAGCGCTTCGATCTCTCCGAAACCGATGCCGTGCCCGGAACATTTCCCGTGGCGCTGGCCGTTTCAAAAGACGGCGCCCGCGCCTACGTTGCCCTCTGGAACGCTTCGGAGATAGCGGAACTCGATCTTGTCAAATCCACAGTTGGGCGCAAGCTTGCTTTGCTCAAGCCGCCGAGCCCGGTGGCTACAGGCACCCACCCTTGCGCCTTCGAGCTTTCGCCCGATGGAAGGACCTTGTATGTAGCGCTCGCGAATCGTGACGCGGTCGCAGCCGTCAATATTGGCGCTGGGCAATTCTCCGTTAAGGGCTACTTCGACACACGTCTCCCCGGCCAGAGCTACCTTGGCGCGGAGCCAGTGGCGCTGGCCGTGAACGCGGACGGCAGGCGGCTGTTTGTGGCCAACATGGCTTCCGACGCCGTCGCCGTCCTGGACACCCGGAAGCTGATGTCGAAGACAGCCGGCAAAACCATGGTGGAGCCGGATGGCTTTGTCCCCACCGAGTGGCTGCCATTTTGCATGGCTTTTCTTCCCTCGGCCGCAGGTGGCAAGCTCTACGTAGCCACAGGCAAAGGGCAGGGAACCGGACCGAATAACTTCCCGCAGCGCGAGACGGCAGACACAAGCGCCGAGCACTACAAGTCAAGCAGCACCTACATCGGCACCCTGCTTTACGGCTCGCTTGCCGCGCTCAATGCCGCCGAAATTGAGAAGAACCTGCCGCAATGGACGTCGGTTGTGCTGGAGTCCAATCGCATGAAGGCAGCGGCGGAAAAGCTACCCTTTGCAGGCGGGGCGCACAACCCTATCAAGCATGTGATCTACATCATCAAAGAGAACCGCACCTACGACCAGGTCTTCGGCGACCTCAAGCAGAACGGCAAACCGGTGGGCAATGGCGACCCCAGCCTCACCATGTACGGCGAGTCGATCACGCCCAATCTGCACAAGCTTGTCCTCCAGTTTGGCGTTCTGGATAACTTCTTTGACTCCGGCGAAGTATCGGGCGATGGGCATGTCTGGTCCAATGCCGCGATCGGTTCCGACTATGTGGAAAAGACCTGGCAGCAGGCCTATCGCGGCGGCCAAAGGGCATACGATTTCGAGGGTGTGGTGGCCGGGGGCTATCCGCTGCTACAGAGAATTCCGGACGTGAACGAGCCGGGAAGCGGCTACCTGTGGGGCAATCTCGCTGCCCACGGCAAAACCTACTACCACTTCGGCGAGTTCGTTTCGTCCACTTTCTGTGATGAGAAAGTGATCGCGGACCCCAAACTCGGTCCGATGCTGGCTGGCCCGGCCTGCGCCCACAAGGCGTATGCACCCGGCGAGGCGCTGCCCGCCGAATGGGGTGGCGGCGTGAACAAGTGGCCCTGGCCGATTCCCGTCCTGCTCACCAACATTGCCACCAAGCCTGAGCTCGAGGGGCATTTCGCCGCCGAGTCGCCGGATTTCAATCTCATGGTTCCCGACCAGATCCGAGTCGAGGTCTTCCTGCGCCATCTCAAAAAATGGGAAGCTGACCAGGCTCAGGGCCATGACACGATGCCGAACTTCGTCATGCTGCGCCTGCCGGACGACCACACCGCGGGCACCCGTCCCGGCGAACCCACGCCCAAGGCCTCTGTCGCAGACAACGACCTCGCCGTGGGTCGCGCTGTCGAGGCCATCTCGCACTCGCCGTTTTGGGACGATACGGCCTTTTTCATCCTCGAAGACGATGCCCAGGCCGGCGCCGACCACGTGGATGCGCATCGCAGCCTGGGTGTGGTTATCAGCAAATACGCGCCTCATGGGCCAAACGGCGCGCCCTTTGTAGACAGCCGATTCTACTCGACCGTTAGCATGGTTCGAACCATGGAGACGCTGTTGGACCTGCCTCCCATGAACAACAACGATGCCTTCAGTTCGCTCATTTCGAGTTTGTTTACCGGCCCCGGCGACCAACCTGCCTATACAGCGGACATTTCCAACCGCGACAACGGCCTCATCTTCACGGCCAACGTAAAAACCGCTCCCGGAGCAAAAGAAAGCATGAAGATGAACTTCCGCCAGGCCGACCAGGCCGATACGCAGAAATTGAACGTAATTTTGTGGAAGGACGCCATGGGAGACCGTGCCGTCCCCTCAATGCTGAAAGAGCGCCGCAAGAAGGCCGCCAGGGACAACGATTAGGGTGCTATTCGACCAGTTGTAGATTCAGCCCGATCCGTACTCCATCCACGAGAACCGTGCTCTGGTTGATCAAATCCTGGCTGGTGATTTTGTTCGCGACAAAAGATCGCATGGAGTCCATGGGACAAATGTAATCGATGGTCTCCGGGGAAGTTTTGTCGGCAACAAAGCGGTTGAGTACGGTGAAATCAACCGCTTCCAGTTCATCGGTTGCCGGGAGCCTTCTTGACAGGTTCCTCAGTGCGGGCGCAAGAAAGAGATCGAAGCTCTGTGCCGCCCTTTTGTAGATTGACGTTGTGCTTCTCTCGAAGGGCGTTGTATTGCGCATCGTGAAGTGAAGGAGAATTTGATCGCCGCTGATTTCAAAAGAAGGCGCTGTACTCTGCTCCAGGTGGAGCCTGGCACCCTCTTCCTTCATGATCGCGTCGGTTTGTGTTTCAAACTGCGTTTGCAACCGCATCGCGTCTGCAAATGTTGGATAGGAGTTCGAACCAGCCGGTGGATGTGCGGCTGAATCGGCGGGGGACGAAGTAGCCGGTGAAACAAATACTCCGCGCGAAGTATTTACACTCGTCCGCGACGGCCCTTTGGATTCTGGTGGCGGAGCTTGCCGATCAAGCGCCTGCGCATTGAGCGGGTAGCGTTGCCCCAGTGCCAAGCCGAAGTCCTTACCATTTACAAACACCTGGGAACGGTTCAAGATCTCTTGCCGCTGGGCCTCGGTGGTGGCATTCGCGAAGTCAAACGCGTCATCCCGGTTGAATACGATCGTTATGACCTCTTGCCCTTCATAGTCATAGACTTTGTTGCTGTCGCGCGAGTCATACACAATTTCGAAGCCGATATTGTCACAATCGACGTCGCGAGGGATTTCCTTCGCCAGGAGTCGCAGGATTGGAACAACTGTGTCCTGCAGCGTTCGACTGGCACGCTCGTTTTCAGAGAGTTGGGCCGAGTCGAATGCAGCCTTGTAAAGGCCGGAGACTTTTAGAACAATTTGATGTTGAAAATAGACAAACTCGATTCCATCGGAATTCAAAGCCGCCCTCTGGCCGGGCTTTGCGTTCAGATATCGTGCAAGCTTGAATGAGAATGGGAACTTAGCCGTACCAATCGCCTGCTGAAGAGACTTGAGTTCCGGAAGGTATTTCTTCTCATTTGCTCTCGCCCTCGGGTTCATAACCTCCGTCGGATTTACTTGGCCGATCGCCGAAGCAAGAGAAGTAAGAAACACACTCATTAAGAAGAACCATCGTGCGGCGCTAACAACTTTCCGGGTGTAACTCATCGGGGCTTATTCCTCCATGTGGTGTTAACTCTGCTGGGCGGCTTATGGTATTCCGGCACTGCAACGACTCGTATATAAGAAATCACGTCGTCGATCTCATCTTGTCTCAGCATGGAACCGTAGGGCGGCATCATTGCGGACTTACCGACAGCGCTTCCTCCCAAAGCAATAATCTTTTCTAACTTCGCATCGCTTTCAACATTGAGTATTGCGCCGTCGTTCATAAGAGGCGGATCGGGAGTAACATTGGAGCGATTGGAAGGCCCTGCGGGAGTCGTGTCAGCATGGCACCAAACACAGTGCTGATAGAAGACACGCTTGCCTTGCTCCTGCTCGTAGTCAAGTGGAAGCATGCGTGCCGGGTTGTTCCAGTCGGGTTCAGATCCAAACGAGCCATATGAGACATATTCATTCCTTTCGATTTGCGGCTTCGGCCCGGCGACCATATGCTGGGCACCCGGCCAGCACCAACAAGGCTTCGCCTTCATACTTCTGCCGGCGGCGGCAACCAGGCACAGACATACCACGAGAACAGACAGATAGATCCCGACGATCTTCAATGTTGTCCTCCCACGCCTGCCGTGGACGTCACTCCCTCGGCTGCGGCCGTCTCTTTCAATGTCAGCAGGTACGCGGTAACATCCTTGATTTCGTCTTCGGTAAATGCCTGCCGTGGCTCAATTGTTCCAGGAACCAATAGCTGTGGGTTGCGCAGCCACTCTTCAATCCATGCAGGAGTGAGCCAGTTACCCGCATTATTCAGACTCGGCCCCACATACCCTCCCGATGACCCGATCGTATGGCACGACTGGCACCCGTATTTGACTTCGTATAGCTTCTTCCCACGTTCCGCCATTTGCGGCGTAAACTCTCTCTCGCCCGTTGCAGCGGGATCGATACGCGGATTCCGCAACGCGGTCGAAAGATAACTGGCTAACGTGTTTGCATCCTTTTCCGACATATTGAAGTGCGGCATTCGCACGGTGAGTGTCGGGCGCAGAGTTTGCGGATTCCTTAGAAACTGAAACAACCATTCACGGTTCGAACGACTACCTTCAAACGAAAGATCCGGCGCCAGAGTCCCACCGTAACCTTTGAACATGTGGCACTGATAACACTTGTAACGCTGGTAAAGTTGTCCAGCTTGGCCGTCGGGGCGAAACTCAACATGCGGGTGAGCGACAATCAGTGATATATCCGGCCTGTTCGGAATTGGCGGGCCGCTCATGCTTAGCAGAGCGGTAGTCAAATCGTCCAGGTCGGACTGGCTCATATGAAACTGGGGCATGTGCGTTTCGGGCGTGACATAAGATGGATTTGTTATCTTCGTCTGAATGTATGCGATCATCGATCGAGGAACGATTGACTCAGTTATTTCAAGCCGCTCCACATTGTTTCGGACGAAATGCAATGGGATTGAGAGCTTTCGCGCTGATCCGACCTTAACCAGATAAGGTCCTCCGCCTGTTCCTATTGCCGAAAGATCTGGGCCGAAGTTACTTTGTTGCGTGACTCCCTGAATTACATGGCACTCAGCACATCCCTTTTGGACGAACAGGCGCCGGCCAAGTTGCACTTCATCTTTCGTAGGTGGTCCCAATTGCGGAATATCTTTCAATAGATCCGGATCGGTGAGCCGCTTCAAAATATACTCTGTAACTTCATATAAGTCCTTATCGGACCACTCATACTGAGGCATTTTGGTGTGCTGCAGGTAACTCTCGGGATCACGCAACCACGTCGCCAGCCACTCCGGCTTTACTTTACTGCCAACTTTCGTCAACTCAGGTCCAATATTCCCACCAATGAGTTTGGTTTCTCCGCCTCGATCAACAGCCAGCGCGTGGCAAGTCACACAGAACATCTGGTTGAAACGTGTCTGGCCCTGGTCGGCTGCATCGCCGCTTCTCGTCACGGCGGCGGCGACTGCTGTACTGATCTTGTACGGCCTGGCTGGTTTGGCTTGTTGCGTGCTTAGATATCCAGAGAGAGAGCGCAACTCCTGGTCGGTGAGCTGAAAGTACGGCATTCGCGGCTCGATGGCGACACCATCTACGGTCACGTTGCCGTCCGCATCTGTTATGGATCGCGGCTCTTTAAGCCACTTATAAATCCATTCGCGGCTCACCTTGGTCCCGACGTTGGTCAGGTCAGGTCCAAGCATGGCGGGGCGATCAATGTTTTGAAGCTGATGGCATCCTACGCAATTGAATTTGACGATCAATTGCCGACCGTGATTCAGCCGGGGCGTCTCGGGTAAATCATCCCAGTGGCAGGCTCCGCAACTGCCTTGTGCATATTGCTCCGGCAGAACAGGCTGTTTCCATGCGACTTTGTCAGGTCGAATGGTTGTAAGCAAGAGGCTGCCTTGCCTAGGTCTTGTCCATTCGCCCCAGTGTCGGCTGGCTTGCCAGTAGATCAGCGCCGCAACAAGCACGCCGAGGATAGCGAGTACATAGCGCAACCGGTCATGGGCCTTTCGTATTTCTCTTG
Organism: Acidobacteriaceae bacterium; assembly: GCA_003151985.1. Lineage (GTDB taxonomy): Bacteria > Acidobacteriota > Terriglobia > Terriglobales > Acidobacteriaceae > Telmatobacter. The sequence goes on along the minus strand of PLZC01000148.1, from coordinate 16,309 downwards.
CCGACATACTTCCTCCACGGCAATGCCGGCGCCTCCGCCGCCCGACGTTTTACTTCGTCACCGTTAAGTTGACGTTTACAGATCCACTTCCGACTGTCACTGACTGCGCAGCGGGCTTGGCAGATTCGCTCCCCGTCTTGATCGTGTATTGACCTGGAGGAACATTCTTGATCGTGAAGTTACCCTCCTTGTCAGTTGTAGAAAAATAGGGAGTAGGTACGACAAAGATGTAGCCGGACATCTCGGTGTGGACATTACACAACAAGGGTACGTCTCCCACATCATTAAAAGTGAACGGCTTTGACAACCCTTGCGGCCATGTGCCCATGTTATGAGCCAGTTTGCGATTATGGCTGATGGCTGGCCAATACACGTTGTGGCCTACCGTGTCTTGATTCTTGAAATCAACGGTTGTCCCTTGAAGAACTACGAGCACCGGTGGAACAAATGCCAGATGAGTCTGGTCCATGACTACATGTTCGGCGGGCGGCGGAAATGATTTGCCAGGTATGCTGTCGAGGTACACTGCGATATGTTCCGCAGAGCGCATCCCTTGAGCGGTTACTTTTCCTTTCACATCGCCTGCCCAACTGTTAGTCGCGAGGACGCCAAAGGCAAACACAAAAACTGCAGATAATGCGTTCATTCTTAACCGTGTCATCTCGATGATTCCTCCAAAATGCTCACATCGACTTTGCCCGATAAATAGATTCATTTGGCTATCTCTGAATCCCAAGCATTGTCGGTACTTGCACGATGGTACGTTTCTTGTGGGTTGCATCGTCTTGCTCGATATCAATGAAGACTGTAAACCTTTGTAAACTTACTGTAAGGCCGTGAGGTTAAGGCAACTGCCAAGAGGCAGAAAGGACTGTTGGACTGTTTGTTTGCTTTCCGATAAGTGTGCGCGGGCGCTGATGGTCAGCGCCCGCGTAATGAGCAGCGCCCTAGCTAGAATACAAAATCAACCCCGGACAAGAACTGGTTGGCGCGATAGAACGCATCGGTCCCCGGGATTGGCTGTTCGTAATTGAACGTGTAGAGGAACTCCAACTTGATGTTGGGGCGCACCATGATTTGTAATGCAGGGCTGTAAATGCTCCTTGTATCATGGCGAGAAACTCCATTTATGCGATCAACGGCAGAATTAACGCCGTCATATCGCATCTCGGCAACGAGCCATGGATAGAACCAGTACTCAGCCTCAAGAAAGCCTCCGGAGAAGGTAACTGGCCTGCCTGATACAAATCCGGTGCCTCCTTCGTTCAGTACCTTGTTGGAATCATGAGCGTGTGCAAAGAGCCCCCACAACTCAAAATTGCCTCGAAACTTGTAGTTGAACGCACCTCCGACTCGATAGAACGGTTCGCGAATCGTTGGCAGGCCTGGAAACAGGTCTCCCGCGTGGTTGAGCTCGTTTCTTCCGTAGTATCCGAAAGCGTTAAAGCGTACTGAAGTATGGTCACGGACACCAGTCGTGCCAGAGGCTTGCACCTGGTTTCGTTGCTCAGGATCTTTCTCAAGATCGAAGCGCTGCCCGAGATTGACGTAGACATCTTTGGAGTTGACCGTGCTTGGGGAAGAGGAATTCCCTCCGTCCAAGAGGGTGACGGTCCACCATGTGTACCCGTTATGCGGATAGCCACCTAACTCGATTCCCCTTTGACCGCTTGCAAAGTTGAATGGGTTGGCGGTCGTCCCGGGCAGCGGGCCGCTGTTACCGGGATTTACGTAGGCCGTCTCGTCGAAGATTGCATAATCGGTCAAGTTGATAGAGCGCGCCTGCGTAAAGGGAAGATCGAGTTCAAATTGTCCAAAGCGGACATTGAGATCATTTTGGGGGACATGCAGGTAGTGACCTAGAAAATTGTTTGCCTTGATGTAACCGTCCCCAAGCCCGCCATCGGCGCCGGATCCACCGGTGGAGAGATCGTCGTCGATCCAGAACGAGGTTGAGGGACCAAGACTGCCTGCGGCAAGGATGGTAAACGTATTTGGTTGGAACAGTTCCGTTGGCGGGACATATCCAAGCTGCGGCGGCTGAGAGGTGTTCTGGGAGAAGTAGCCTGAATATCTGAACGCGATGGGAAGAATTGGAAGCTCTCCGGGGTAGATGGAGTAAGGGAATGCTTCCTTTTGCGCCTGGGCTCCAAGCATAAGAGGGGGCTCTTTGACAAAGACCTCGTCGTCCTTGGGAAACTTGAAGNNTGAAGCCGTTGATCTTGAATGCCCGTCCAAAATCATTGAGCTCAGGCCAGTTGTTGTGGCAGGTTGCGCACGCGGTGTGGTATTTACGCGCAAATGCCGGGATCGCCATCAAGCGAGGCGCTGAACTCTGAAATCCGATTAAAGCAACTACTGTTAGGAGAAGCAATTTGGCGGCCCGAATCATCCTTGTTTATCCCTCTCCTACTGAAGTCAACTCCCATTTATCCAAAAACAATCTGCGGCTAGAGCCGTTACTCATGTCCACGGTGCCCACTGCAATCGGTTCTTCGGAGTTACCTGCGTATCTCACTCCGGTCGATCTGGCGACATGGTAGCTTTCATTAGGTCTGCGTTTGCTTGTTCGACGTCAATCAAGACGTAAACACTTGTAAAGGGTCCATAAGCGTATATGAATGAGGCAGGTAACATGGATAACGGCCAAGATTGACGGGGCACGATTAGTCAGACATAACGCGGCGGCGCGCAGGTCAAACTGCGATTGCCGTTTAGCGTTGCGATGCGGGGTGGGGAGTATCAGTTCAGAGCGACTGCTCCCAGTCTTCTCGGGGTGGAGCGCTATAAGAGAATTGTGGAACCTCCAGCCGTGTCGAATCCATTTCTATTTCGCGCTGCTGCCAGCCCACAAAATCCTTCTCAGCTTCCGACTCGCGATGGAGAAGCACGGCAGTTAGGAAGATTTGAATTCCCATATAGGTCATGTAGCAGGCGACTGCCGTTACCGCACAGAGCTTACTGAGGCCGGACCATGTAGCGAGGACTATTCCAAGAGAGGATGTGGCTCCCGCCAGCACACAAAGTACTATCGCCTTACCTGAATAAGACTGGAAATGGAACGCCAGTTTCACATACCAGAGGCCCCAAAAGAGACCATGCAATCCAGCAATTACAACTAATAATCGGATATCGGTCAAGGCTGACTGGAATAGCCAGAAGATCAACCAGCAAGTGATCACCGACGCTCCTACAACAAGATACACGGCTACCGGACGACCAAGACGCGTCATCTTGGTTGGGACTCCACCATTCACACCTGCAATCAGCAGACATACAGAAGACATACCTGCGGCGAGCCCGTAGCACAAGGCGTCATAATCCGGATTCGCCATTAAGGAACCTAAAACGCAAAGCGACATCCCGAGGCACAACATGAGCATGCCCTGCCTCACCAAAGAGAGGCCTCCCACTTTCCAGGTGTTTGCCATGGTAGTAGCCTTCCGCTCCTTCCGTAAAAGAAGCTAATTTAGATTGGAAGGAATTCAATCGTCCTGGATCAAGGCATTGTCGCGATTCCGGCCTCGATTATTCGTCGAGTGAATTCAGCCTGCGTGGTTCCATAGTCGTGGACGCAGTGACCGTAGTCTCGACGACGAACTCATGTGAGTCTTTGCTCTTGGTCAATAATGACCCGGTGGCGGGATGATCACTTGTAGTTTTCGCCGGTTGATGCTCGAGAATTTACGTGTCTTTACGAGTGTTTACGATGTCCTTACAGTTCGGGTGGCTTCGACTAAGCACTCGCAAAGCAAAAGTAGTCCATGGCCGTGCAGTATATCTTGGCAAAGATGAATGTGTAATTCCGCAAGGATGCTAATCGAGTGCTATGCGTTCCAAATGTTTAAGGGAGGTGTCAGCATAGACTGCAGAGCGGGAGCGAACACCTGTTTGGGGCAGCTAGTGCGAAAGCCACACCGGGAACCGCGATTACTTCGACCATGAGCAATGAATGTCTTGACGGAGTATGTCTCATTGGAAGATAAATAGTGCTGGGGCTTCTGAGAGGACCACGCTTATGATGAAGTATCTGTCTCGTCGCAAGTTCATAACTTCGGTCGCAGCCTCGGTTGTTCCTTCAGTGATTCTGCGCGCGCAACCAAAGGCGGGGTGTGTGCTGTCGCTATTTGTTGGCGAGCAGAAGCCCTCGGTCACAAGTAGAGCTAAGTTGGAGGAAACCGGGGTTATCGATTTGTCCCGTTCTCCATTTGCCAAGTTGAAGACTTTACCGATCGAGGCGGTGGTAATTCAAGAGGGATTCTGGTCGAAGCGCCGCAAGACCAATCTGACAGCCAGCATTCCAAGCATGCACGATGAGTTGATTGCGCATGGGCGCATGGACAACTTCTTGCGGCTTGCGGGTAAGTCCTCGGCGCCACAGAGAGGTCCAGTGTATTCGGACTCCGATATCTATAAATGGTTCGAGGCGGTGGGCTTCGCCTTGCAGTCAGGCGACCGGCCGGAGTTGAAGACGGCCACTGACGCGATGATTCATGATATAGTCGCCGTCCAGGAGCCGGGCGGATACATGAACACCTATTATGTCGGCGATAAGGTCGCTCAGCGCATGTTATACGATACCCAAACCACCGGCCACGAGTTATATTGCGTCGGCCACATGATACAGGGCGCAATCGCGTACTATAGGGCAACCGGGGACACTACATTGCTTGACGCCGGCATCCGTTTTGTCGATCAGTTCCTTCTGCCAAATTATGGGCCGGCGAAGAATCAGAAGGGAATTATCGCCGGACACCCCGAGATTGAAATGGCGCTGGTTGAACTTTATCGCACGACCGGTAAGCGCGAGTACTTGGATCTGGCAGGCTATATTCTTCATGGCGACGACAGGATTACTTTGCGGCCGCAGCAGATAACTTATATGTTCTGCGGAATTCCATTTACCTCCCGCACGAAGCTTGAGGGGCACGCAGTGCGAGCTATGTATGCGTGCTGTGGCGCCACGGATTACTACCTTGAGACGGGCGACCAGAACTATTGGAAGACACTCAATGCGCTGTGGGAGGATTTGACTGCGCATCAGCTCTATGTCACCGGCGGCGTAGGAGCGCGCGAGGCCGGTGAAGCATTTGGAGACGCATATGAGTTGCCCAATGCGCGCGCTTACGGAGAAAGTTGCGCCGCGATCGGCAACATGATGTGGAACTGGCGCATGCTAGCGGCCTCAGGGGAGGCACGCTTCACCGACGTGATCGAGCGCGCGCTTTACAACGGGATCAATTCCGGCATGTCGCTTGACGGCAAGACTTATTGCTACCGGAATCCGCTGGCATTCGACCCCTCTGGCGACTGGCGCGACCATGAAGACCCGGAGGGCAACATACGCAATCGCTGGTACGACACCACATGTTGTCCGCCCAATTTGGAGCGCACTTTTGCGTCGCTGCCCGGTTACTTTTACAGCACCAGCTCCGACGGTGTTTATGTCCATCTATATGACAACTCGGAAATGACCTGGCGCCTCCAGGATGGCAATAGGCTGAAGATACTACAAAGAACGAGTTATCCTTGGAGCGGCGAAATCAACTTGACGGTAAGCCCGGAGACGCCGAGCGAGTTTGTAGTATACGTTCGAATCCCCGGCTGGTCGGCAAAGAGCGTTGTCGAAGTGAATGGGACCGAAGTCGGTGGCGTTAAGCGCGGCGAATATTTTGCGATTCGCCGTTTCTGGTCGGCCAACGACAAGATCGTACTGAACCTCGACATGTCCACCCGTCTGCTCAAAGCGAACCCCGCCGTCAACGAAGATCGAGGGCGGGTGGCATTTCAGCGGGGGCCGATTGTCTTCTGCATGGAACACCTTGACCAGTCAGGTAGTGAGCATGCAATGACTTTGGTCGGCTACACGGTAGAGTTGAACGCAACTACCGCCACTCGATTCAACGCGGAACTTCTGGAAGGCGTGATGGTCCTGAGTCATCCTGGGGCAGTGAGTCGCTCCGCCGCCGACAAGGGTCTTTATTACTCCGCGACGGAGACCGAAAAGCCTGAAGAGAAGGCCGTCACGCTGAAACTGATTCCGTACTATGCCTGGGCAAATCGCGGACCTGCTGCCATGCAGGTCTGGATCCCATACAGCCGCGCGTAACGGCTCTCGCGGGGAAATGGGGAGATTGCCACGCTATGCCAAAATCACTTCGATCCCATTGCGGCGGAGCATGTCCGCATATTCCGGTGCAAGGTCTTTGTCTGAAACCAGAATATCGGCGGCGTTGAGCGGGGCTACCGGGAACATGCCGCCGCGGCCGAACTTGTTGCGATCGGCAACGATGATCACCTTGTCGGCAATCTCGATCATCTTCTTTTCAGAACCTACGACCAGGGTGTTGTTGTTGCTGAATCCGGCCTCGGTGATGCTGCCGATCCCCATGATGACAGCGTCGGCGCGAATGGCACCTAGCATCTGTTCGCAGAAAGGCCCGAGCATGACGCGAAGGCGCGGATCGAGATAGCCGCCGGTGAGAGTCAGCTCGATGTTGCGAGCCGATTCCAAGCTCTCGGCAATGGGGAGCGAGTTAGTAACTATATGTAATGGTCTTGCGGCCAACTCCAGTGCAACGGCTGCAACTGTCGAGCCGCCATCGAGTATCACAGTCTGGCCATCCTCGATAAGGCCTGCCGTCAGCTTTGCGATGCGGCCCTTCTCGTCGCTGAACCGCTCGCTTTCTGCCACATAGTCAAGGACGCCGTTTACAGGGGGCGGCAAGGGAACGGCTCCCCCGTAAACGCGGCGCAAACCCTTTTCGGTTTCCAGAATGTCGAGGTCGCGGCGAACGCTTGACTCGGAGGCATCCAGCTCGCGGCAAAGCGTGTCCAAGTCGAGGAAGTCCCTTGACTCAAGCATGTGCCGGATTCTGAGTTGCCGTTCAGCAGCTTTCATCGTTGAGTAGCCGAGTGCCACGACCTCCGCGTTACGCACCAAAAGTACGGGTTGACTTTCGTACTCATTTAGCTTCGAACGCTTGCATCACAGCATCCGTCACCGATTTCACCAGTGCCTCAAGATCCGTCTCCGGCGGCTTTCCTGCTATGCACTCGCCGGCGTTGGGAAGCAGCGCTATGGAGCCAGGCACTTCAAGATCGGAGAGTTGGCATTCTTTCATCTTTGAAGTATCGAAGCGGCTGTCGGGCAGGCCGAGACGCTTCTTGATCGCGAGCAGGTCCGAGCCCTGCTGCTCCGTGATAAAGGAGATGGGCGCGCCCAACTGCGATGCGAGCAACAGGGTCCAGCAGTAAGTCTCGAGTATTTCAGCGTACCACTCGGCATGAGTGACTGTATCGGCCCAGCAGACAATTCCGTGGTTCCCAAGAAGGACTGTGTTGTGTTCTTTTACGAAGGGCAACACCGTTTGTGCAAACTCCGTTGTTCCCGGAGTCTTGTAAGGCGAGATCGCGACCTTGCCGATGAAGACTTCGAATTCCGGAATGACCATGTTAGGCGGCACTCTTCCGGTAATCGCGTAGGCGGTTGCATGCGGAGGATGGCAGTGCACGACGGATTTGGCCTGTGGCACTTCCTTATAGATTTCAAGATGCAGGAAGATTTCGCTGGTGCGCGGCTTGGTTCCGGCAACCTGTTTTCCATCGAGATCGACCAGGGAGAGGTCCTCGGGCGTAAGGTCATACTTGCTCACCAGGGTTGGCGTGCAGATGACCTCATTGGGGCCGATGCGGTAGGAGATGTTGCCGCCGTTGCCGTCGACAAACTGGCGCATCCATAACTTGCGGCCCACGGCGCAGATTTCCTTCTTGATGGCTTCTGCTTCGGGAGTATTGAAGAGGCGCGGATTGGGCGCAGGACGGCCATTCGAAGTGTGACTTGTAACTTGGGCGGGCGGGTAGGCAGACTTCTTCTCGGCAACTGGGGCCGCGCCGTTGCTCTTGCCGTTGACCACCAGAGCGATGTTGTGCTGGGCGAGGAAGTCACGCGCGGAAGGAGTCACTATGCTCTTTGGCCCAATCAGAACGCGGTTGACGCCTGCGGCAAGAACGGTTTCGGCATCGCGCATGGCCACGAGTTTCTTGCTGGAGATATCCATGCTCTTATCTTCGGTCTTCAATTCCGCACCTCAATCTTGAGTAACTGCTAGTTATGGTTTGATATCGATCGCATCGATGATGAGGGAACAGTACGCATCTACCGGCACTGGATCAGGCCAGAAGGGGTTCGAGGCTTCCCGGCCTTCGGTGAATGCAACCATTTGGCCGCAGGCCGCGCCGAGTTCGTCGACGGCAACCAGCGATTTCCCCCCGCCCAATCCATTTCCGGCGCGAAGGTTCTCCATCGTGACCGGCTCCAGAACAACCAGTCTTTTGCCGCGAAAGGCAGCAACAGCGAGATTGAGCGTGACGTGCCCGCAGACTATGCCCAGCCTCATGCGCCGACCTGCCGTTTCTTTCCCTGCATCTGAACCTGATCCACAATGCCAACAACAACCATTCGCGCGGGGGTAGTGTTGCCAAGCTTCAACCGGGCGATGTCTCCATCGGTCGAAACCAGCACAGTGGATCCCTTTCCCGCTCCTTGCCAATCCGCTACAACAATCGGTTCCGCCCCTGTGCTGCCATCGGCCTCAAGCCGTTGCGCGACCAGAAAGCCGCAGCCTTCCAACGTCGAGTGTTTGACGGCCGCAACCACGGTGCCTTCTATTCGCGCGAGAAACATGGCTATATGATCCGCAACGCACTGCCGACGACCATCTGGCGCTCGCGCGTGAAGGTGAGCGGCGTGGTGACGCCTTCGCCGGTGGGAGTGGCAATGGTATGGCTGAAGTAACCCGGACCGCCAACTCCTAATGAAGCGGGTGAGCCTGCGTTTTGAATAAACAGAGTTGTGTTCATGGCGCGCGCCATGCGAGTTGCCGTTTCACAATTCTGCGTGTGAATGATAGCGGTGTGACGGTAGCCGTGCTCGGCGTTGACCGACGCCGCGATGGCCGCGTCAACATCTCTGACGCGCACGACGGGAATGAAGGGCATCATCTGCTCTTCCTGTACGAAGGGATGATCCTCGTCTGTTTCTCCAAAGAGAAGCTCAGTAGACGCAGGCACTCTGACGCCGGCAGCGGCAGCAAGCACCGCGACATCCTTGCCAACGAGATCCTTTTTGACATGCGCGCGGGTGCATCCGCCACCGCCGCCATCGAAAGTAAACGCGGCTTTGGTCAGCCGTTCGATGGCCGCAGAATCCAATTGGAATGCGCCGGCGCGGCGCATGGCCTGGACAAATGCATCGGCGACGGAAGAGACAACGAAGACTTCTTTCTCGCCGATGCAAAGCAGGTTGTTGTCGAAGGCCGCGCCATCGATAATGCATCTTGCCGCGCGATCGAGATCGGCGGTCTCGTCCACAACGACGGGAGGATTGCCTGGGCCGCCCGCGATGACGCGCTTGCCGGATTTGGCAGCGGCCTTGGCCACGGCCGAGCCACCGGTTACACAGAGTAGTGCGATCTTGGGATGATTGAAGATTTGCTCTGCGGCCTCGATGCTGGCTTCGCGCACGGTGGTGACCACATTGGCCACGCCCAGCTCACGCTCGATTTCGCGATTCCAAAGTTGCACAGCGTACTGCGCCACTCTCTGCCCCGACGGGTGCGGCCCGAAGACCGCGGTGTTGCCCGCGGCCAGAATATTGATGGCGTTCGAGGCCATGGTGGGCACCGAGTGAGTAACAGGAAGCATCATGCCGATGACGCCCCAGGGAGCGTGCTCAATGATGCACAAGCCGGTGCCATCGCTGCGCGCATCGCTACGCATGGCTTCCACTCCAAGCACGAAGCGCATGTTGGTGAGCTTCAAAATCTTGTGATCGAGTCGGCCGACCTTGGTCTCCTCCATCTCCATGCGGCCCAGTTCCTCGCGGCGGTCGTTGCAGATACGACATATGATGTCGATCATTCGCTTGCGCTCATCGAGGCTCATGGCCGCGACTCTTATTTGTGCCTCAAATGCTGCATTCGCAGCTTGGTCCACGGTGGAGAACACACCGTCGTGTCCACCGGCCCCGCTTGAATTCGGGGAAGGGAAGGAGAGCGGCTGCTGCATCTGGACGCGCAGCCGCGCCACAACTTCTTTCGCAATCTCCGCGATCACCTGCTCCTGAATCTGCATCTATGGTTTCTCCAATACAATGCCTTCAACCTCGACGGAATCGACGATGCCGACAATGACGGCGTCTACCGGCGCATCTTTGGTGGTTGGAGTAAGGCGCGCGGAACTTCCCTGCGTGAAAAGCACGCATTCGCCCACGCCTGCACCAACGCTATCGACGGCGACCACGGAGCTGCCGGAAATCTGCAGCTTGCCATCCCTGCTGACGTACGGCTGGATCAGCAGAAGCTTCATCCCGCGGAACTTATCGAGCTTCTGCGTGGCGACAACGTTACCAATAACCTTTGCTATAAACATGGCGACTTACCTCGACCTGGGCTACGGGTCCTCGCGAGCTTTGCTGAAGTCGGTGACGCAGCGCAACCTGCCGTCGGCACCTACTTAGGCAATACGGTGCTTAGATTGCCGTGCGGCCGGGCGATCACATGCACGCTTTGCACTTCACCGGCGGCCCGGGCTGCTGCCGCTCCCGCATCTACCGCGGCGCGAACCGAACCCACGTCTCCCTGCACAAACACCGAGCACAGGCCGCTGCCAATTTTGTTCCAACCAACGAATTCCACGCTTGCCGCCTTCAGCATTGCGTCCGTAGCCTGCACCAGCGCCACCAGGCCCTTCGTCTCGATCATTCCAATCGCTTCATTTGCCATTTGACGTTCTCCAGATCACGAGTTACTTCAACATGCTTTCGACAAGCGCATCGTGCGGCCGTGCAATCACGTGCGACGACACCAGTTCCCCGACGACTTTGGCTGCTGCTGCACCGGCATCCACGGCGGCCCGCACGCTGCCCACATCGCCGCGCACAATCGCTGTTACGTATCCACCGCCGATTTGCACGGTCTTTACAAGTTCCACGCTGGCCGCCTTGACCATCGCGTCGCATGCCTCGACAAGACCGACGAGGCCTCGTGTTTCGATCAATCCAATTGCTTCGCTCATCAGGTCTCCTCTACTTCGCGGCTGCGGTTTTTCCGGCTGCGGCCTTCTTCTCTTGCATTACAAAGGACGGCAGTTCGTCATGAGGGCGGGAGATCACCTGAACGCTGACCACCTCGCCAACCCGGGCTGCTGCCTCCGCGCCTGCGTCAGTGGCAGCTTTCACCGCGGCCACGTCCCCTTCAACGAAGGCGGTCACCAGTCCGGAACCTACGGACTGCCAGCCGGCAAATGACACGTTTGCAGATTTGAGCATGGCGTCGGTCGCCTCAAACAGCGCGACCAGCCCTTTGGTCTCAATCATTCCAAGCGCTTGCTTCATCGCTTCCTCTCTTCATCGTTTAGTTACTTCGATCTTTGTTGAGTTACTTGAAAAGTTCCATCTCTTTGGTCAGGTGCAGACCGCATGCGTTCGCCTCGTCGGTATCCATGTGGACATTCAAACGCGAAGTGGGATCGATGCGAACGTGAACGTTGTTGAAGGTGACGCCCGCCGGCCCGCCAATGCGGAGATTCATGCGGTCGCCCTTGGAGACGCCGAAATGAGCCGCCTCATCCGGATTCATGTGCACATGAATGGCGGCGCGAATAATGCCCTGTTTCAGTTCAACCACGCCCTTGGGGCCAATGATGACGGCGCCGGGCGTGCCCGCGATGTCGCCGGAGAGTCGGACAGGAAGATCGTTGAAACCGAGCATGATAGCGTCAGTGAACGCCAGTTCGACCTGAGACTGCTTGCGCATGGGGCCGAGAATTCTGAGATTCGAGATCAGCCGGCTGCGCGGCCCGACGATAGTAACCGTTTCTTTGGCCGCGAAGTTGCCTTCTTGAAAGAGCGGGCGATCGAAGGTCAATTCCGAACCGGGACCGAAGAGAACGTCCATATCTTCGCGGCATACGTGCATGTGCCGCGATGATGTTTGAACCGTGAGCATCGGACCCTGAGTGTTCTTCTCTCGCCCCAGGTATTCCAGCGCCACTTCGCGGACAATCTGCGCCACCATCGATCTCGAGATTGTTGAGCTTCCCATATTCGATTCCACACGCTGTTGCTTTACGGTGTTTGCCCCGCCATGGCCCGGGCGACAACCGCCGCTGTTTCGCGAGCCACAATAATTTCTTCGTTTGCCGGAACCACGAGAACCTTCACGCGAGAACTATCTGTCGAGATGGGACCTTCACCTTTCAGGGTCAGGTTCCTGTCCTCATCCAGTTCCACGCCGAAAGCGGAAAGATCGTTCAAAACCGCGCCGCGAATCTGTGCGCTGTTCTCCCCAATGCCGCCGGAGAAGGTGATCGCATCCACGCCGCCTAGCGAGAACATGAACGCGCCAACATAGTGCCGGATGGAGCGCACATAGACGTCGAGGGCAAGCTGGGAGCGGTTGTCGCCCGCCTCGGCTGCTTCGGTCAAATCGCGAAGGTCGCCGCTCTTGCCGCTGATTCCTGCCAGTCCGGACCGGCTCCCAAGCAGGGCTGCCATCTCGTCCGGGTCCAGCTTCAGCTTTTTCATCATGTGCAGGACGGCGAACACATCGATGTCGCCAACCCGGTTGTTCTGCGGCAATCCCGATTGAGGAGACGCCCCCATGCTTACGTCCACTGCAACCCCACCACGGAAAGCTGCGACGCTGGAACTGCCCCCGAGGTGACAGGAGATGTGGCGCAGATTGCTCGTACCCAGCAGGGCCAGGGTTCGTTCACTGGCTGAGCGATGGCTGGCTCCGTGGAATCCATAACGGCGAATGCCATATTCCGAGCGCCACTCGTAGGGCGCCGCATAGGTGGTGGCCGCTTCGCTCATGAAACGGTATGGGCCTGTTTCGATCACCGCCACCAGGGGAACGTCCGGCAGCTCCTTGCGAAACGCCTGGATGGCAGCAATATAAGGAGGGTTGTGCGCCGGGGCCATGAATGAAAACTCTTCCATCGCCGCGAGCAGGGAATCGTCAACAAGTTGCGGCGCGCTGTGCGGTCCGCCATGCACCACCTTGAACCCGACCGCCCCCACTTCGGAGAGGTGGTTGAGAGCCTTTCCTTCTCCGGCGACCGCGGCGATGCATTTGCGAATGGCGGCCGGATAGTCGGCGCATTCCCCGCCCGCCTGCCCGATCCGCTCCACTCGGCCCTCCGCCAACAGCGCTTCCCGGGGCATGTCCAGCACCCGGTACTTGAAGGATGTACTGCCGATATTTGGAATCAAACACTTCATTGTTGACTGTTCTTGATTGAAATTGAATGATACGATACAGTTGTTGTCAGAGTCAATCGGAAATTCTGACAGATTCTGAGGATGAACCCGAAATGATGACAAATGCGGGAATTCGGGCGGTGGGGAACCGGCACCAGACGTCTCCCGGCCGGCTTGAGGAACTCGGGATCGTCGGGGCCGGTGGCGGCGGGTTCCCGGCGGCGGTCAAGTTCAAAACAAAAGTGTCTCTGGTCATCGCCAACGCGGCCGAATGTGAGCCCCTCCTTCATAAGGACAAAGAGCTGCTCCACCACCAGGCCGACCCTTTTCTGCGCGGAATGCAGATGGTCATGGAGATGGTGGGCGCGCGCGAAGGCGCTGTCGGAATCAAGGAGAAGTACACCGAGATTATCGAAGTCCTGGAGCAGAAGGCCCCGCCGGGAGTCCGCGTCGTTCCCCTGCCGGATGTCTACCCCGCGGGGGATGAATTCATCCTCGTCCACATGATTACCGGCAAAGTGATTCCGCCCGGCGGCCTGCCGAAGGATGTGGACGCAGTGGTGGCCAACGTGGAAACCCTCATCAATATTGCTCTCGACCGGCCCGTGACGCACAAATACCTCACCGTAGCCGGCGCGGTTGCAACGCCCGTCACGCTGCGGGTTCCCGTGGGTATCACCATCGGCGAAGTGATCGAGGCCGCGGGCGGCGCTACAGTGGACGATTTCGGTGTGCTGCTGGGCGGCGTGATGATGGCGCGTCCAGCGGCCGATCTCGACGTCCCGGTTACCAAGACCACAGGCGGCATCGTCGTGCTGCCGGCTTCGCACAGCCTCATCCGCCGCCACAACGCGCCGACGATGCAAATCCGCAAGATCGGCCGTTCGGCCTGCGACCAATGCCGTTTCTGCACGGAATTCTGCCCTCGCTTCCTGCTCGGCCATCCCATCGAACCGCATCGCGCCATGCAGTCGCTCGGTTTTGAAACCGGCCTGAACGCCATGGTGGCCACGCTCTATTGCTGCGAGTGCAATCTGTGCACCATGTATGCATGCCCGGAGGATCTCGATCCAAAGAGCGTCTGCGTGCAGGCCAAGCCACTGGCCAGGGAGCGCGGACTTGTCTTCAAGGGCGCGCCCGAGTCGATAACGCCCCATCCCATGGCGGAGTTTCGCCGCGTGCCGATGCGCAGGCTCATTGCCAGGCTAGGACTGACTGAATTCAACAATGTGGGCCCACTGGTCGAGCATGCATTCTCACCCCGGGCGGTCAAGGTGCTTCTCAAGCAGCATGCCGGCGTTCCGGGGGTTCCCGTGGTGAATTCCGGCGACAGGGTGCGGGTGGGCGATTTGCTCGGCGTCCCTCCGCAAGGACAACTCGGCGCCAGGGTACATGCAAGCATCGACGGGGTGGTCAAGGTCACTACAGATGCCGTAGTGATCGAAGCGTAGGAAACGGGAAAAGGAGCCAAAGCGGTGGCTGAAATCGGATCTGTAGGATCAATCGGACTTATCGAACTCTCCAGCGTTGCCGTCGGCTACGGAGTTGAAGATGTAATGCTGAAGGCCGGTTCCATTCGGCTGCTTCTCGCCCGCAGCATCTGCTCGGGGAAGTTCCTCATCGCGGTTGCCGGAGATGTGACGTCGGTAGAAGCGGCGCTGCTGGCTGGCGCGGCCGCCGCGGGACCGTCAATGATCGAAAGACGCCAGATCGCCCGCGTGCATCCCGACGTTCTGGGCGCCATCTCCAACGCTGTCGATGTTGATCCCAGTCAGTTGCGTTCGATCGGCGTGATTGAGACCTTCTCAGCGGCCAGCATCATCGAAGTCGCCGATGCTGCCGTCAAATCCGCAAACGTAACGCTGCTCCGGATCCACCTGGCCATGGCTCTTGGCGGCAAAGGTTTCGTGATGATGGCGGGCGACGTATCGAGCGTTCAGGCTGCCGTTGCGGCTGGGTCCAAAGTGGCTGCAGAGGACGGAATGCTGGTCGGCCGGGGCGTGATTGCGAATCCATCGGAAGAACTCTTCCGCGATTACATCTAACCTGGAAAGTCCAATCTTTCTTTCTTGCAAAATGAGCGCGTTGAATCAAATCTGCATTGAGTGGCCACAATTCCAGATGCGAAAAGGCCCCGCTGAGGTGGCGGGGCGGTTGTGGTTCAACATAAATCTGGGAGGCTGTTAGTGCTTCTCCGCCGCCGTGGCGATCTTGGCTTCGGCCTCGGCGATGACGTGGAGAGCCTCGTCGTACGCCTCTTCGCTATCGCCGGCTTCATTCCACATCTTGTGCCCGCGATCCAGTTGTTCCTTGGCGCGAGGCACGTCGATCTCCTCGGGCTTAAGCGCGTCAGAGGCCAGAATGGTGACCCGGTCCGGCAGCACCTCTACGAAGCCCCAACTGACGTTATAGCGCTGAACGCCCCCCGGTCCACTGTTCGATCCGCCATGCAAGGTCACGTCTCCCGCGCCCAATTCGGCCATCAGCGGCGCATGCCCGTAGAGTACTTCCATGTAGCCCGATTTTGACGGCAACTCGACAGCCTCCGCCGGGTGATCGAAGAGCGTGCGCTCGGGAGTAACCAGCCGGACCCTCAGTTGATTCGCTTCGTCTGCCATGGGCTCCTTTCAGTCGCCAGGGATCAGGGGTCAGAAAAGCCAGCTTGCCCTAATCCAGTACTAACTGACATCTGGTCCTGGATGGGTTCAGGGATCAGAGAACAACACCTGCCAAAACTCGGAACTGACTGATCCCTGACCCCTGTCGTTAAACCGTCGCCTTCAGCTTCTCCGCCGTCTCCAGCACTTCCTCAATGGCGCCCTTCATATAGAAAGCCTGCTCTGGGATGTCGTCGTACTTGCCTGAGATGATCTCCTTGAAGCTGCGAACTGTGTCTGCAACCTTCACATACGCTCCCGGAATGCCGGTAAATGTTTCGGCAACGTGGAACGGCTGCGACAGGAATTTCTGCACCTTGCGGGCGCGGGATACGGTGAGTTTGTCTTCTTCCGATAATTCGTCGATGCCCAGAATCGCGATGATGTC
>PLZC01000002.1 GCA_003151985.1 Acidobacteriaceae bacterium | reverse complement strand
GCCGCTCCGGCATGATCTACGCCACCATCTCCGGCCAGCGCGGCAAGCAGACCCCCATCTCCATCGTGCGCATCAGTCCCGACGGCCGCGGAACCCCGTTTGTCTCCGGCATCCTCAACGCCACCGGCCTGGCCTTCAACCCCGACGGCGAACTCTTCGTCACCTCCCGCGCCGAGGGCAACGTCTACCGCATCGACAACTCCGGCGAGCCGACCCTCTACGTCGAGGGCATGGGCGTGGCCACCGGCTTGGCCTTCGACGCCGCCGGCAACCTCTTTGTCGGCGACCGTAGCGGCACCATCTTCAAGATCGATCCCCGCCGCGAGATTTTCGTTCACGCCACGCTCGAGCCTAGCGCCGCGGCCTATCATCTGGCCGTCAATGCCGCCGGCACGCTTTATGTCACTGCCCCCTCGCTCACCTCCAACGACGCCATCTGGGCCATCGAGCCGAACGGCGACGCCCGCGCCTGGTTCCGCGGCCTCGGCCGTCCGCAGGGCCTGGCGCTCTCCAAAGAGGGCGACGTCTATCTGGCCGCCTGCCTCCGTGGCCAGCGCGGGCTGGTGCGCGTCACGCCCCAAGGCGAAGCCAGTCTCGTGCTCTCCGGCGCAAATCTGGTCGGCGTGGCCTTCTCTCCCCTCGGAACCACCATCCTTGCCACCAACGACGCCGTTTATGATGTGGACCTGGGCGTCGAAGGACTGAATCTGTTTTGACAGTGGACAGTTGTCAGTTCGCAGTTATCATTTCTCAGTTTCGTTGAGGGACCGGGGGCACCCTCAACTTGATAAAACAATGTATGAGACCAGGGCCAACCGCCAATATTGCCTGGAAGTGGAAGAATGAGAGGCGAAGTGATTACAGATCATGAACCTAATGTGAAGCGCGTTTTCAAGCCTGAACTCCGGATGCGGCTGCTTATGGGAATGGTTATATTGCTCACAGTAGCATATATCTTCGTGCATGGTGCTGTATCGGTCATGGAAAGAACTCGCGATTCGATTGGCTATTATGGAATTCTCATCTTAATATCCAGTTCTCTTATATATTTAGCAATGGTCGCTCTTGTTAGGAGATTGGGACAATCAAAAAAGGACATCACTCCTTGTGCCGTGCTGTGGGTCATGGGAGCGCCCAAATTCTTATTATTGGGTATCATCGCATTGATTTCGAAAGTGTCTTTAGAGCGTTTGCAGGTCGAAAGAAAGGCGTACGCGCTACAAGTATTAATAGTTGTCTGCGCTCTGTATATTCTGGTTTACCTCTTTAGATTTGCCTACAAGTCATTCATTGCTTGGCGTGAAAGTGAAATCGTAGACAATCAGCGATACAGTGAGTTATGGTCCGATGTGATCACAGCACACCAGCCGAGTACCATCTTCTGGAGGGATATGAGCGCTTGGGCGCGATTCTCTTTTGTCGCGACTTGTCTTTTTGAAGCTGCTCTCTGGACTTGCCTTACGATCTACTATCGATATTATTGCTACTCCTTTCTCGGGCAGTTATCATGGGCGATGGTGTCCCTATGGCTATTTGTGATCTTCCAATGGTTTGGTTGTGTCGCGGTATTCTTAAGCATTTGGCCTTTGCAGTTGGGGCAGGTAACTCGTACATCAACCCCGAAGAATAGCGATGAGCCTTGAAAAGCTGTGCCCCGTTCATCGCGTTTTTCGCGATGAGCGGGCAGGTGGCCCGTGTCCCATAGGGTTCAATAATCAAAAAACTGGGTGCCCCAGGTCCGGATTTTCGGACCTGGGAGTCAATCCTCCTTACGCCACAACCTCCAACCCCTTCTTCTCCACCAGCGTGAGCAGTTTGAGCGAGGCGCCTTGCGGATGTTTTTCTCCCCGCTCCCATTTGCTCACCAGGCTTGGCGTTACATTCAAGTAGGCGGCAAAGACCGTCTGGCTGGTCTTTTCGCGCTCGCGCAACGCCCGAATCTTCTCCGGCGTCATCTTCTGCACTGGCGTCAGGCAAAGCACATCGAACTCGCGCATCGTCTTCTTGTCCAGCGAGCCATCGCGGTAAAAATCGCTTGCCATTTCATGAACCGAGGCCATCATCTTATTTCGATAAGTTTTAAGCATCTTTCCCTCCTTCAGTTGGCTGTACCAGAATGAGCGATCCGCTTGCTACGCGATGCGCGATCGTTGAATCCGGGCAATGAAGAACATCATTTGCCAAATCACGAAATGCTATCAGGTCTTTCTTTCCGATGTTGTCCTTGTCCTTCTTTTCAAAACCATACACAAAGACGGCGCGATCATCCTTCTTGAAGAGAATGATTGAGCGTGAGCCGCCGGACTTTCCTTCTCCGGCGCGTGCAATGCGCTGCTTGATCACCCCTCCGCCGAGATCGGCGTCAACCACGCCTTGGTTAGCCAGCTGAGCGGCATTCCATAGATCGGCGTCTGAAATTCCTGCCCTCCGGGCAAAACGGGCAAACGGTTTGCCCTTGTAGACCGAAAGCGTTATGGAATCAGCCTTGCCCACAGTCAGAAGTATAGCACTAAGTGACAGGAAGTTTATCTCCTGGAGTCGCCAACAATGAATTGGCGAAGATTGTTCGAATGCCCCAGGTCTCGGCAGGTGGCCCATTCATCACAGTCTTATCGCGATTACGATACACTGACGATGACAAGCTATCAATCTTAAACTGAGAACTGTGAACTGAGAACTGTGAACTGAGAACTGTGAACTGAGAACTGCCTTTATGAAATCCGAAATCATCGCCGTCGGCTCCGAGATGCTCACCCCCTTTCGCCAGGACACCAACTCCCTCTATCTGACCGAAAAACTCAACGAACTGGGCGTTACCGTGGCCTTCAAGACCATCGTCGGCGACCGCCAGCGGGACTTGGTCAGCGCCATCCGCGCCGCCCTCGCGCGCACGGACATCGTCGTCGTGATGGGCGGCCTCGGCCCCACCGAAGACGACCTCACCCGCGAGGCCGTCGCCGAAGCGCTTTCGCTCACGCTGCGCCGCGACGCCGAGCAGGTCGTCGCTCTGGCCGCCCGCGCCGCCTCCTGGCGCATCCCCATGCCCACGAACAACCTCAAGCAGGCCGATGTGCTGGAGGGCGCGGCCATCCTCGCCAACCCCAACGGCAGCGCCCCCGGCCAGTGGCTCGATACCACCTTTGACGGCTATCGCAAGCTGCTCATGCTCGTTCCCGGACCGCCCAGCGAGTGCCGCCCGCTCTTCGACGCCGAATGCATTCCCCGCCTGCGCGACCTTGTGCCCACGCGCCATATCGCCAAGCGAACCTTGAGAGCCGCCATGATCCCCGAGTCGCAGGCCGACAAGCTGCTCGCCCCCATCTACACCGAGTACAAGGATGTGGAAACCACCATCCTCGCCCACGTCGGCGACATCCAGCTCACGCTGCTCTGCACCAAACCCAAACTCGCCGCCGCTCAGGCGCGCATTGACGAGTTGTCCGGCCGCCTCGAAGAAGTACTGGACGACTGGCTCTACTCCTCCGGCGCGGAAGCTGCCGATTCTCTGGAGCAGATCGTCCTCTACCATCTCGGCATGCGCCAGGCCACCCTCGCCGTCGCCGAGAGCTGCACCGGAGGCATGATCGCCGAACGCGTCACCAGAGTTCCTGGCAGCTCGCGCAGCTTCCTCGGCGGCGCAATCGTATACTCCGACGAACTCAAGACCGCCTTCGCCGGCGTGCCTTCAGAGCTGATCGCCCGCTACGGCGCAGTCTCCCAAGAGGCAGCCGAAGCCCTCGCCTACGGCATTCGCCGCTACACCGGCGCAACTCTGGGACTGGGCGTCACCGGCATCGCCGGTCCCGGTGGCGGCAGCGAAGCCAAGCCGGTAGGCCTGGTCTACATCGCCCTCTGTGACGACCAGAAAACCGAAGTGACAGAAAAAAACATCCGCGGCGACCGCCAGCGAGTTAGAGAGTGGACCACCCAGCAAGCCCTCGACCTGATCCGCAGAAGGCTCCGGTAAGTTCCGGTGAGCGAGGGATTCACATCGACACATAAACCATCGCAAATGAAGTGGATATAAATTCACATCGAATGAATACATCCAAAAGTACACCCTTCAAGAATTGACTGGTGTTCAGTCCACGTCCTCTCTCCCATAGACATCTGCCCACAACTCTGCTTTTCCCCGCGAATATGGCCATGAAGCTCTTTCGGCATTGGCCGGCAGGCCTCCCGGCAAGTGCGCCCTACAGACGCGAACAATGCTCAAAATGACCACCAAAATGCGTCGAATCGAATAGTGGAGCTGGTTAGGAGCGAACGACGACCTCTTCCATGCCATGGAAGTTCCAACATGGCGTTATGTTGACGGCAAAGGACTTATAAGTCGGATGAGTCGGCAAAACCGGCCCAATGGGCGCTAAATGCTACCATTTTTCTACCAAATTTCTAACCGAACGGGCTCGGGCTGACCTGTGGGGGATCAGCCTGATTTTTCTTTCATGTATTTCTGGTCCGTGGCCTCTTCCGGGGTTGGGATCTTCAACGTGGCGGCTTCCTGGGCTGGAAACTACGTCGCCGTGTTGTCTGCCCCAATCAATGCGCATCCGCACACCCGCCGATTCGCGATTGATTGCGATGGCTATTGCGCTTTGATTCGCGCATTGATGGGCGCGGAGAAGGTGACGTGTCCCTATCATTCCCGTGCGGAGCATGGTCGGGCTTCACTGCGCTGGACTGGGAACGGGTGGGCGGGGTTCATGCACTCCCCGGTCCCCAAAAGCGAGGGACCGGGGGCACCCGGATCATGATCTGGAAAGGTCAATGGGACCGGGGCCACCCGCCGGTTTGGGCAGCGTGGCTTCCATCCCCGGTCCCCAAATGCGAGGGACCGGGGCCACCCTCAGTTTTTGGTTATGGGACCGGGGCCACCCGCCGCCCGATCATTTTGGGTCAGTCAGACCTGGGCCACCCGCCGCCCGATCATTTTGGGTCAGTCAGACCTGGGCCACCCGCCCGTCGTTCTCTAACGAAGAGCAGAATCAATACCGGTACAAAATAAATCGCAAAAGCAATCCTGGAGTCTACTTGTCTTTGCCAAAGCATTACAAAAGAGCAAAGGGTCGTTGCAGCAAGAAACGGCAGTGGCCACAATCGGTGGTAACCCAACTTTCGCAGCAATGCAATTTCAAACACAAATGGCAAGAGTCCGAGGCATAGAAGACCGACCCAGCATCCAAATATATCCATATGTAACGTACCCCAAGGAGGGCCGCCTTCTATTTGTTGATGTAGGAGATAGCTTATTGCCCGATCTGCATACTTGTAACAGATTGCACCAGAAACAAACAGTCCTAGTCTTTTCTCAAACACATTTCGCTGGGCCATAATTTCCTCCTCGTTTTAAGCCACATTGGATTCAAAGTGTTAAGAAGATGCACGCTATATCTAGCGGCCATGGAACTATGCTTGTAAGGTCCTGATGTAGGGCCTTATCGAGAGCAGCCTGTACCGCGATTTCAACACAAGCGACAGCAAGACCTATTTTCATTATTGTTGTCACCACATATGGGCCGATCATCGCATCGAGGCTCCCGGTTTCGAGCATTGATGCCCGTCCGCGCGGATCGATTCCATTTACCGGATCCCCGCCTACATATAGATATTTGTGCAGCGATTTTGGATCGTGGGCCTTACCGTCCTCTGGATCTCTGCTCAGGAACCTACCGGTAGCTGGGTTGTAGTATCTGGCGCGGAGGT
>PLZC01000414.1 GCA_003151985.1 Acidobacteriaceae bacterium | reverse complement strand
GTTAAGTGAACAGTATTAGGGTTAGACCTGGGTTAGACCACAAATCAAGCTTCAGCCTGCCACTCTTGGATTGGATACGGGGGATCGGTTAGTGAGACAGGTCGTCTGCAAGGACAGGACTCATGAGTCACACCCACCCGCAATGACCTCAAAACACTCTAGCGCGATATCGAATAGATTTGCAAAATGTTTTTTGAAAGTTCCGCGAGGCTGCGGGCAAATCGTGGGCCAACCGCCTGCGGGATCGCTCTCAGGCATCAACCGCAACTCACACCGCTCTTCCCTTGATCTTTTGCATTTGATTACGCTCATCCGGCGCACACTATACATAGAGGCCCCACGATGACCGAAACATACAAAGCGGAACCCACCTCGGGAGCGCCCTGGCTACTCTCGATTGCGAGCCGACAACCCTCAAAAGATCCGCCTACCCCACCCCCCTCCCCCTCCGTGACCCCATTTTTCGACCCATCCGAGTCAATAAGCCACAAAGAATGAATGGTTTGTAAAACTTACATATTAACCAATCGTAACCAACACACCTGCGTTTCAGCCACTTTTCAGCCGAAATTGCCGCCTTTTGCGACGATTCTGGGGGTAGTTCGGAATGCCCTTTGCTCCAAACAGCGTCTCGCAGCCCCTCGCCTGCGAGCAGAGCATTTGACTCCTTCCCCACAATGCGCCCTGGTATTCGCCGGAATAATTCAATGTAGTCTAGTCTTTGGCCTCCTACTCGCCAGGTTGGACAAAGTACTGGCGGGGCGCCAAAGACCTTCAAGGAGCGGAAAGTGAGCACGGAAAAGCGGATTCGGCGGGCATTGCTGAGCGTTACCGACAAGACTGGCGTGGTGGAGTTTGCCCAGGCGCTGGCGAGCTTTGACGTGGAACTGGTCTCGACCGGCGGTACGGCGCGGGCGCTGCGCGAGGCGGGCCTGGCAGTCAAGGACATCAGCGACCTGACCGGCTTTCCGGAGATGCTCGACGGCCGCGTGAAGACCCTGCATCCCAAGGTCCACGGCGGCCTGCTCTACATCCGCGGCAACAAGGAACACGAAGCCGCAGTGGCCGCGCACGGCATCGAGCCCATCGACATGGTCGTGGTCAATCTCTATGCCTTTGAGAAGACCGCCGCTCAACCCGGCGTCGCATTCGGCCACCTGATTGAGAACATCGACATTGGCGGCCCGTCGATGGTGCGCTCCGCGGCCAAGAACTTTTCGGACGTGGCCATCGTCACTCGTGTGGCCGACTATCCCGCCCTGATTGAAGAACTGAAGGCCACCAGCGGCAGCCTGAGCCGGGAAACGAGATGGCGGCTCGCCCGCCAGGCCTTTGCTACCACCGCTGCCTACGACACCGCGATCGCGAACACTCTGGACCGGATTTCCCAAGCCCCTGAGCCCGAATCGCCCGCCGCTCCGGATGTCGCGGCTTTTCCCTCTACCCTGCGCATCAACTTGCCCCTCGCTCAGTCGTTGCGTTACGGCGAAAATCCTCACCAGCGCGCCGCCCTTTATGCCGACGGCAGCGGCCTCGGCATCGCCGGCGCACACCAAATTCAAGGCAAGGAACTCAGCTTCAACAACCTCGTCGATCTCGACGCCTGCTGGGAACTGGCCGGGGAATTCGATGAGCCTGCGGTCATCATCGTCAAGCACACCAACCCCTGCGGCGCAGCCACCGGCCCAACCATTCTCGCCGCCTACCAGAAAGCTCTGGCAGCAGACCCGGTCTCGGCCTTCGGCGGCGTCATCGGCATCAACCGCGAAGTGGATGCAGATGTCGCCGAGGAGATCGCGAAACTGTTTGTGGAGGCCATCGCCGCCCCGGCGTTTACCGCCGAGGCCCGCGAGCGCTTCGCCGCCAAGAAGAATCTACGACTGGTCGAGATTCACTCCGCCCCTCAGCGCCCGGTGGTGAAGCATGTGTCGGGTGGATTGCTCCTGCAGGACGCCGACACCGGCCGCGTCACCGAAGCCGAGCTGAAAGTTGTAACTTGGCGCCCGCCCAGCACCGAAGAACTCCGCGGCCTGCTCTTTGCCTGGCGCGTGTGCAAGCACGTCAAGTCAAACGCCATCGTCTATGCCAAAGACGGCCAGACCCTCGGCGTCGGCGCCGGCCAGATGAGCCGCGTAGACGCCGCCCGCTTTGGCGCGATGAAAGCGGTGCTGCCGCTCAAGGGCTCGGTAGCCGCCTCCGACGCCTTTTTCCCCTTCCCAGACGGCCTTGAAGCGGTTGCCGAAGCCGGAGCAACCGCCGTTATCCAGCCCGGCGGCTCCGTACGCGACGACGAAGTGATCGCCGCCGCAGACCGGCTGGGCATGGCCATGGTCTTCACCGGCGTTCGCCACTTCCGGCATTGAGGGTTTTTAGATTTCCCCGCTAAAAAGGCTGCGGAAAAGGAATGATTCAGGATGAAAACGTTCCCTTTACCTTTTTGCCCAAGAAGTCGGGGACCAGCCCAGAAAGTTCTGAGCCCTGCCAGAAGGCGCGTTTGGATCCGCACGGCGCTTGTTGAGCGGGTAGGAAATATTGCTCAAACAGTAACTGCCGGTTAGGCGGTCAACCTCCCGGGTCAAACTCCCTCTTCGGCGCTGTCATCCTGAGCGCAGCGAAGGATCTGCGGTTGTTCTTCCCGTCACAGCCATTGCAGCTACGAGCAGATAGGATGTCACCGATGCACGAGCACAGTTATTTCACATACATCATGGCGAGCCGCAGCCACACGCTCTACATCGGCGTCACCAGCGACCTTCACAAACGTGTGTTTCAGCATAAATGGAAGGAGCACGACGGCTTCACGGCAAAGTACAACTGCGATCGACTCGTGTGGCTCGAAGAACACCAGGAGATTGCCAGGGCCATCACCCGCGAGAAGGAACTGAAGGGATGGAGACGAGCAAAGAAGATCTTGCTGATTGAGGCTATAAACCCGGTCTGGACGGACTTAAGCCGCGATTGGTACGACTATGAGCCTGCCGATTATCGCCGTGCGTTGGATCGAATGGATCGATAAGAAGCAACCGCAGATCCTTCACTGCGT
>PLZC01000171.1 GCA_003151985.1 Acidobacteriaceae bacterium | reverse complement strand
CGTCGGCCATCTAGTTTCGTATTTCCATAAAGCCCCGTCCATGCAGAATAGGCTCCGGGATTTGCGGTGATGATCAGAAAATGCCCATTGTCCTTTAAGACGCGGCTCAATTCGCTTGTCGCTGTTTGAAGACGCTCTAAAAGATGCCAGACCGCAATTGAGAATGCGGCATCGAAAGCGGAGGCTGAGAACGGTAAATCATAGACAGTGCCTCGCAGGAATCGCCTGTTTGGGTGGCAATATAACTCGTTCGCGCGTTCAATTAGAAAAGGGGACGGGTCAACGCCAATATAGTTCCGGCCATTCAAATCGATATTTTCGGAGCAAATTCCTTGTCCTGCTCCGATTTCGAGAATTTCATAGGGTGCAACACTGTTTACCCAACTGCTTAGCAACGGATAAATGTCCGTGTTACGAATCCGACCGATTTCGCTTTCCACGATCTCTATCCAGTCAGCGGCGATCTTCTGATCGAACGTCTTGTCATCCATCCGTGGAATTGTAGTCTCTGGAGCCGCGGCACGTAGGCGCTAAAGTGTTTTGCGAAATGTAATCAGGTCCTTTTTATCCCCGGCCGACCGGTGGGTATGCTGGAAAGTGTGCCAACCGATGCGGCCCAGCTTCATCCCATTGGCGATAGCGCTGCGGACACCATGCACCGGAATTTTGAACTGCTTGCCGCGGTCATGCTTGATCACGGTGCAAGCTTTACCTGGAATGGCCCCGCGAGGGTTTTGGCTGCCAGCGAATGCCACCGGGGGCCAGTCGTTGCCAGCGAACGCCAACGGACGGAGAGCGGCTGCTCGATTCGCTCTCGGTTTCAGATTTGAAGGGTGGCCTTACAAACCGAATCTCATCCATGAAGGTCATTAACAGGCCCATTTGGCAGGTATTGATTGGATTTGACGGCCTTGCCTGCTCACAAAAGGGGTCGCTCGTCGACGCCGATCAAATATGACCATCCTCAAGTGTGTTGGTTTTGACATACTCTCAGTGACGGTCGCGATCACCAGAGATTGTTACTTAGCGAGACGCGACCTTCGAGAAGAGGAGTTCGATATGGAAGAGAATCTCTTACAGTCTCCGAGATTTCGAGTTGATCTCCGGCCAGAATCTGTACCGCCTCTGCTGCCTTCCGGCGGCGCCTCCATTGGACTAAGGAGGTGCCGTACATGAATGTGCGCCAGGCAATCCTCATCCTATCGATGATCCCAATCGCTGGAACTATGTCGCAGGTGGCGGGATCCCAATCTTTATCCTTGTCGTTGGACTCCGTCTCCAGGCCGGAAAATGTAATCTCCGCGGGCTCTGTCCCGGACTATATTCGCCCAACGCCGAAGGATAGGATGCGCAGTTATGCTCTTATCACCTTGGGCCCCATTCCAATCGCGGAAACTGCGGCCTCTGCCGGTATCGACCAGTTCGACAATTCTCCGCCGGAATGGAAACAAGGTGCAAAGGGTTATGGCAAGCGATTTGCCTCCGACTTTGGCATTTCGAGTGTTGGGACCACAACCCGCTACGCGCTGTCCGAAGCATTCAGGGAAGACCCGCTTTACTACCCCTGTGAATGCACAGGCATCTTCCCGCGCGTGGGCCATGCCTCAATCTCAGCCTTAACGGCGCGCCGCGGCCAGAACGGTCATCGCGCTTTTTCGTTGTCCGCTCTCCTCGCACCCTATGCAGGCTCGTCCGCTGCCGTTTATGGCTGGTATCCAAGCCGCTACGGCGCAAAAGATGCATTTCGATTGGGCAACTACAGCTTGTTAACGAGCGTATTTGGGAACGTCGCCCTGGAATTCTTCAATAGGGGACCCCATTCCGTGTTTCATCGCAGACACGTTGATGATGAAAACGATGCGCCGGATCCCGGCACGCATCAATGAGCAACCTCGCACAGACGGAAATTGCGGCCGTTCGGACTCAATTTCCGAGCCCTCGAAGTTCAGCGCTTGTAAGTTCCGCTGCGAAAGTGGTCGCGGAGTTCTTTGAGTGGTTTGGAAATCTCGGCATCTTCGCCTGGCAGGTTGCACGGGCGGCAGTTACGCCACCGTTTGAATGGCACGAGTTGGTGCGGCAACTCGATGAAGTCGGGTCAAAATCGCTGCCGCTGGTTGCGTTGGCCGGCTCAGCCATCGGTGTTGTTATATCGCTGGAAGCCCGCTACAGTCTAAGTCGATTTGGCGCCAAGTCGCTTTTCCCCGCCACCCTCGTTTACTCAGTCATCCAGGTGATGGGTCCAATCATCACTGGACTGGTGGTTAGCGGCCGAGTAGGCGCAGGTATCGGTGCGGAATTGGCGTCGATGAAAGTCACCGAACAGATCGACGCAATCGAGGCATGCGCAATCAACCCTTACAGGTTCCTGGCTGCAACCAGGATTCTGGCTTGCATCCTGATGCTGCCCTTGCTTACTCTTGCCGCCGACGCGTGTGGCCTGTTGACAGGCTGGTTTGCGCAGTCCCTGGTGGAGCCGCTTTCCTTTCATCAGTTTATTGAGAGCGGATTCCAGGGGGCGACATTCAATGCCTTTCTGCCTCCAACATTCAAGACCGCTGTATATGGACTGATTATCGGGCTTATCGCCTGCTTCCAAGGAATGCGCACCCGTGGCGGCGCTGAGGGGGTGGGCCGTGCGGCAACCAATTCAGTCGTGCTGGCCTCGCTTTTCCTCATCCTTGCGGACGTCGTCTTGGTCAAATTCATTCTCGTCGTCTTTCCTTAACTCCTGCTCGACGCAAACGTGAGGCAACATGACTGCCGTCAATGAGATTCCGATGAAACAGATGGGGCTTGAAAAGGACGGCCGCCTGCCTGTAGTCGCCATCGACAAAGTTTATAAATCCTTTGGCGAGCACAAGATCTTGAACGGAATCACATTGAACGTGAGCCGAGGAGAAACCTTAGCGGTGCTGGGACGAAGCGGGACAGGAAAGAGTGTCTTGCTTAGGCTGATCATCGGCCTCGATCACCCTGACGAAGGGTCCATTCGCATTGACGGCCAGGATATCGCCGCCCTGTCTCTCGATCAACTCGGCGACACGAGAAAGAAGATGGGCTTTCTGTTTCAACACGCTGCTCTTTACGATTCCCTCACCGTGGCCGAGAATGTGGCGTTCCCTTTGCGACACCACAGGAAGGGCATGTCGAGGTCGGAACGATGTGATCGTGTCCAACAGTTACTGGCCGAAGTGGGATTGCAAGACGCCTCGGAGAAGATGCCTTCCGATATCTCAGGCGGCATGCAGAAGCGGGTTGGTCTGGCGCGAGCGCTCGCACTGGATCCGGAAATTCTGCTTCTCGACGAGCCTACGGCCGGGCTCGATCCCATCAGTTCAAGAGAGATCGACGACCTGACTCTCAAGCTTCAGCGTGAGCATCAAATAGCGTCGATTGTAGTTACCCATGACTTATTCAGCGCGAGATCCATTGCGAACCGGTTGGCGTTGCTGGATCAAGGCAATGTGCTGATCGAGGGTACTTTTGAAGATCTTCGGCAGAGCGACATTGGGTTTGTAAAAGAATTCCTGAAGCAATCGTAGGAGGGTATATGTCGAGAGTGGCGAGGTTAGGTGCATTTATCGTTGCGACGCTGGCAATTCTAGCCGGTGGCGTCTTCATTATTGGGAGCAAGGCTTATCTATTTCGCTCGACATACCAACTCCGAACTCAATTCGACAATGTAGCCGGGCTGGCGGCCGGAGCAGGCGTACAAGTGGGCGGTGTTCACAGCGGAACGGTGCATAGCATCGCATTGCCGCACCGTCCCGGTGACAAGGTCATCGTCCTTATGGACCTTGATAGTTCGACACATGAGATCATCAAACATGATTCGGTGGCCTCGATCGAGACGGAGGGCTTGTTGGGTAACCAGTACCTGGCAATTTCTTTTGGCTCTGCCGGGCAATCCGATGTGCGAGAGGGCGACTTCATCCAGAGCGAACCGCCTCTCCAAATGGCGGACCTGCTTACGAAGGCGAGTGGCATTCTATCCAGCAGCCAGGTAGCCATCGGGAACGTATCCCAGGCGACCGCGCATTTGAACTCTGTAAGCGCCAAGATCGATTCGGGCCAAGGGTCGGTGGGGGCACTTATCAACGACAAGGAGCTTTATAGCAATCTGCAGCGGTCGACAGGATCACTGGACCAAACGATCGTTCAGGCGCAAGCGGGAGTTACCGACTTCCGGGAAAACATGGAAGCCCTAAAGCAAAACTTCCTGTTGAAGGGCTATTTCAAAAAGCGCGGGTACGAAGACTCATCGGAACTGTCGGCGCACGCCATCGACCGGCTGCCGCAAGGAGCACCGGCAAAGGCATTTACTTACTTGGCAAAGCAGCTATTCGGTGGTCACGACTCATTCAAGCTCCAGAATCAGAAATCGTTGAATGAAGGTGGCGATTATCTGGCCAAGAATCCATTCGGATTCGCGGTTGTAGTTGTCTCCTCCGGACTGGAGGGCGATTCTCAAAAGGAATTGGAACTTACCGAAGTTCGAGCCATGGTAATTCGCAAATATCTGGTGGAGCACTTTGCGTTCGATGACGGCCAAATCAGTACGTTGGGGTTAGGCAAACAGTCGGCTGCGACATCAGATGCAGATTCAGGTTCAATCCAGCTCCTGATATTCCCGGTCGGCAGTGAAGTGCCGGCCAGTGAGCCGACTCCCGAAGGAGTCGCATCAAGAGCCACGATAGAAACTCCGGCACAGGCCAAAGGCGGCGGAAGCGCGAAGCCATAGTTCAGGCTCCAATAGCCTGGTCACAATAGCTCAGCAGGGGCTTTGTCATCCTGAGACACTTATTTAGAAGACGAGTTCTGTCTCATCTCCGTCATGGCCCCTGAGCTAAGACAGACCACCTGACACTTGTTCCTCTTAGCCTTCGCATTGTGCAAGGACAACTATGCCTCTCGTCACTATAGTTCTCACGCTAGCAGTGGTAGGCGTCTTGTTGTGGCTGGTTAACCGCTTTATTCCCATGCAGAGCCAAATCAAGGGAATACTGAACGCCGTGGTCGTGATTGCAGTGGTCCTTTGGCTCTTGAAGGTATTTGGACTATTTCAATACCTCACTCAGTTCCGCGTGGGACACTAGGCGCCAATTTGCCAATACTGTGCAAACAGCAATCCGCCCAACCAGATCTACTTCAACGCATTACGGCAGACATCTGCCAATCGGAGTACCTTGAAACACATTCTAGTTTTAGCAATCGGAAGTGTCCTCAGCTTGAGCGCATCGGCCCAGGCGAATCCGGGAACGGCGATCGTTGTCGAACCGGCGGAAACTTCGCACGTTTATCAAGTCACCTTGATCAGTCGAAGCGTTCAGGCGGTCAACTACCGGCACAACGGTGGAGCCACAGAAGTCGATTTTGCGGGCACGGCCCTGTTGCCGTCCGCCGATGGAAAAGCCAAGGTGCGAAGCAGGCGTGGAACGCTTGAAGTCCAAGCGAGCTTCGGTAATTTGCAGAGGCCCACAGTTTTTGGTGCGGAGTATCTCACGTATGTTATGTGGGCAATCTCTCCTGAGGGGCGGCCTGTAAATCTTGGAGAGGTGTTGCTTGGCGAAAACGATCAAAGCAAACTGACCGCGACCACCGACCTCCAGGCATTCGCACTTATCGTTACCGCGGAACCCTACTACGCTGTTCGTCAGCCGAGCAACGTCGTCGTCCTGGAGAATGTTGTTCGCGACGATACCAAGGGGACCACCGAAGCAGTGAATGCAAAATATGAACTAATGGAGCGTGGCGGCTACCTTCCAACCGGATACAAGTTCGATCCGCTGGTTCTGAGCGCCCGTCTGCCGTTGGAATTCTACGAGGCGCGGAATGCGCTGCGCATCGCGCAATCGGAAGGAGCTGAGACCTATGCTGGCCAAAGCTACCAGCACGCTGTCGAGTTGATGAACAGTGCCGATAGCTATGCCACACGCAGGCACATTGAGAAGAAGGAGCTGATCTCGGTATCCCGCCAGGCAGTACAGACCGCGGAGGATGCGCGAGAGATCGCGGTCAAGAAGATCGGCGAGGATCGGCGCGCTGCCGAACGCCAGGCGTCAATGGACGCACAGGCAAAATCGCAGATGCAAGCAGACGACGCAACCCGGTTGAGGCAACAGGCGCAGGCTGATGCAGCCCGGGCGCAAGAGGATGCAGCCAGAGCCCAGTCCGACGCAGCGAGCGCGCAAGCGGACAAGGCCGCAAGTCAGGCAGCGTCGGCGAATGCAGTCTCTGCCGCGGAGGCCGATGCAGCTAGAGCGCAGGCCGATATGGCTGCAAACCAGACAACTTCGGCAACCGCTCTGTCTGCCGCTCAGGCCGATGCAGCCAGAGCACAGGCCGATATGGCTGCAAACCAGACAACTTCGGCAACCGCTCTGTCTGCTGCTCAAGCCGACGCAGCAAGAGCACAGGCCGACCAGGCGGCAAATCAGGCAGCATCGGCATCGGCATTGTCTGCCGCTCAGGCCGCCGCAGAAAGATCTCGCCTTGCGGCCGAACAAGCCCAACAGGGCGAGCGGCAGGCTGTTAGCGACAAGGCGGCCATGCGGGCCCAATTGTCAGAGCAGTTGAACAAGGTTCTCCAAACGCGCGACAGTGCAAGAGGACTGATTGTAAGCATGTCCGATGTTCTCTTCGACACAGGGCGGTACTCATTAAAGCCGGGTGCCCGCGAGAAGCTGGCCAAGGTTGCCGGAATTCTGCTTGCCTACCCAACCTTGAACATTGAAGTTGGAGGATATACCGACAATGTCGGCGGCGATTCAATGAATCAGACGCTTTCAGAGAATCGCGCCGGGTCAGTGAGAGACTACCTGGTGCAGGCGGGAGTTGCGACGAACTCAGTAAGCGCCAGAGGATTCGGTAATACACTGCCAGTCGCTTCGAACGAAAACGCCAGCGGCCGTCAGGAAAACCGGAGAGTTGAACTGCTCGTATCCGGAGATGCAATTGGCAGCCCGGCAAACGTAACAACAGGAGGCTTGCGTTAGAGTATCCGTTCGACGGAACAAGAAATGAAGGCAATATTCATGAAAGTCATTGCAACTATCAGTGCATCTTTACTTGCTATGGTTCTCGGGACAGCCAGTTCGTGCTATGCCGTTCAGGAACATCACGGTGAGAAACAGGCTCAACCGCAACAACACGCAC
>PLZC01000173.1 GCA_003151985.1 Acidobacteriaceae bacterium | reverse complement strand
GTACGCACCGCTGCCCGGCTCGAACCCTGGCTGCCTGGTCCAACAGAACAGCCTGCTGGATGCTGTCCTGGCTTCCCTGAACCTGAACATCTTCGCCCGCCATGCCGACCGGGTTCGCATGGCCAACATCGCCCAGATGATCAACGTGCTCCAGGCGATGATTCTCACAGACAAGGAGAAATTGGTCCTGACGCCCACCTACTATGTGTTCAAAATGTACGTTCCATTTCAGGACGCCACATTCGTCCCCGTCAGCATGGACGCAGGCGCATTCACGCAAGGCGGCATATCCCTGCCACGCGTTGATGCCATCGCCGCAAAAGTCGCGGATGGAAAGTTGTTGCTTGAAATCACCAACCTCGACGCGGAAAATCCCGCAATCATCGACGCAGACCTGGCCGGCATAACGGCAAAGTCGGCCGATGCAGAAACCCTAACCGCGCCGACGGTCGACAGTATCAACACTTTTGATTCACCGAAAGCAGTTGTGCCGAAGCCGGCAACGGTGAATATTCTGCACGGCAAGCTCTCACTCACAGTAGCGCCTCGATCGGTGACCGTCGTCTCGATTGAGCCGTAATCGCGCACATCGTCATTTTGCTCTTCTAGATTTAGGAGAAAACGGTCCATGCATCCGTTCCCAAAGCTCGCATTCGCGAAAACGCTTTCCCAACACCCGGCAGTGTGTCTTCTGTTTCTGCTTGCGCTGCCATGCGCCCTATGGTCTCAGGCTCGCATTGTCAACGCAACTATCGATACTTCAAAGACCGGCGCACCCATCTCGAAGAACATCTACGGCCAGTTTCTCGAACACGGCGGAGACACCGTCAACACCGGCGTCTGGTCTGAGATGCTCGTCGATCGAAAGTTCTATTACCCGATCGCAACCAGCGCGCCCAAGCCACCGCCGGTGATGGGCAATGCGGCGGGGAACCCGCGTTTCAACCGCACACCTGCGCGGTGGTGGGCTCCCATCGGCGGCGACGACGTGGTCACAATGGACACCAAGACGCCCTACACCGGAGACCACACGCCGCTGGTCAAGTTCGACGCCAAAGATCCGCACGGCTTCATGCAATCCGGAATCGCGGTTCGCAAAGGCAAGGCCTACACCGGACGCATCCAACTGGCCGGCTCTCCCGGCGCTGTGGTCAAGGTCACGCTCATCTGGGGCAAGGAGGCCGCAAGCCGCCAGACCGTCATGCTCCACCCCCTCGGACAATCCTTCCACAAGTTCCCGCTGCGCTTCGCCGCCGCAGTCGACACCGATGATGCAACTCTCGAGATCACCGGCACCGGCACTGGCTCTTTCCATGTCGGCACAGTTTCACTCATGCCCGCGGACAACATCCAGGGCTTCCGCCCCGAGGTCATCGCCGCGCTGAAGCAACTACGCTTTGGCGTCCTTCGCTTTCCGGGCGGCAATTTCGTCTCCTCCTACGAGTGGCGTTACGGAGTTGGCGACATCGACAAGCGCTCGCCCATCTTCGACCCCGTCTGGCACGCGGTGCAGCCCAACGATGTGGGCACCGATGAGTTCCTCACGCTCTGCCGTCTGCTCGGCGTCGATCCCTACATCACCGTCAACGCTGGCTTTGGAGATGCCTGGTCCGCGCGCGAACTGGTTGAATACACAAACGGCGCCGCGACGACGCCCATGGGCAAATGGCGCGCCGCGAATGGCCATCCCGAACCGTATCACGTAGAGTTCTGGGGCGTCGGCAATGAGCCCTGGGGCGATTACCAGATGGGCTCCATGTCGCTTCCGCAATTTGAGTTGAAGCACAACCTCTTCGCTAAGGAAATGCGTAAAGTTGATCCATTCATCAAGCTCATCGCCGGCGGCGCCATGCCCGATGTGATGGAGGGTGCGGACCAGGCGAGACGTATCAACGGCCAATATGTTCCCGAATATCTATCGACAGCGGACTGGACCGGCCAGATGATCCTCAACTGCCTCGACAACATTGACATGATCAGCGAGCACTACTACGCATCCGGCACGCAGCACACTGATATGAAGCTTCAGAAGAAGGTGCCTATCGATCCGCCTCTGTCGTTTATCGAGTGG
The DNA here is from genome assembly GCA_003151985.1 of Acidobacteriaceae bacterium. Classification (GTDB taxonomy): domain Bacteria; phylum Acidobacteriota; class Terriglobia; order Terriglobales; family Acidobacteriaceae; genus Telmatobacter. The sequence goes on along the minus strand of PLZC01000173.1, from coordinate 1,934 downwards.
CAGCGTGCGCCCGCAGTCCAGGTACGCGCCAAATATGAGCACTACCAGGAATACCTGAAGCTTATACCGGCCCTACGCGCCAAACCGGTCCCCATCGCCATCGACGAATGGGCATACTTCGGCGGCGGACCAAACTCCTACAAGACCGTCCCCGCTTACGCCTGGGCCTTCCACGAGATGTTCCGCCACTCCGACGTTTTCCAAATGGGTGCCTTGACCTTCGCAACTGCAACCATGAGTTCCAACCGCACCGAAGCCATCCTTAACCCCACCGGAATGCTCTTCAAGATGTACCGCGATCACTTTGGCGTCATCCCGGTCGAGGTGACGGGAGACTCACCGCAGCCGAAGCCGACGTTTCCGGCCGGCGGCGACCAGCCTGCGGTCAATCCCGGCAGCGACACCTATCCGCTCGATGTCAGCGCCGCTTTGAGCGAAGATCGCAAGACGTTGACGTTCGCCGTACTCAATCCTTCCGACTCCGAACAGAGCATACGGATCGCAATCAACGGAACCAAGCTCGCGAGTGCCGGGAAGTTGTGGCGCATGGCTCCCGATTCCATCAATGCAACGGTGCAGGTGGACAAGAAGCCCGAGGTTCAAGTCGAGGAACAGACGCTCGGCTCGTTGCCAGGCACTGTTACGGTGCGCCCCTTCAGCGTCAACATTTACTCCTATCCGGTGCAGTAATTTCGAGAGGGTCAAGATGAAAAAAAATCAGTTCGTTGCTTGCTTAATCACACTCGCGATCGCGCCTGGATCATGGCTCCCCGCGCAGGTGCAGACCATCGTTCCCGACCCCGTGCCAGGCGCAAAGCCGGATACGGTTGAGCACATCAAGATTCACGGCGCGGCTCTTGAAGGCAATCTCGAAGGTGACGCTGTCGATCGCGACGCAATCGTCTTCCTGCCTCCGAGCTATGAGAAGGATAAGAAGCGCCATTATCCGGTGGTTTACGCGCTGCATGGCTATTCGATTGGCGCCGAACAATGGTCGCACGAGATTCACGTTCCGCAGACCGTTGAAGGCGCATTCGCGAAGGGGTCACAGGAGATGATCGTCGTCCTTCCCGATTCCAAAACCATCTACAACGGCTCGATGTATTCAAGTTCTGCGACTACCGGCGACTTTGAGAACTACATCGCNNCCTACATGGACGCGCACTACCGCACTATTCCGAGTCGCCAGAGCCGCGGCCTTGTCGGCCATTCCATGGGCGGCTACGGTGCGTCACGCATCGGCATGAAGCACCCTGAGGTCTTCGGCGCTCTCTACATCATGAGTCCCTGCTGCATGTCTCCGATGGCCGGCGGCGGACTCGGCCCTGCCGATCAGATGAAGGAGCGGGCGATTGCCAGCGAGAAGAAGGTTGCGGATGCCAAGTCCCCGGCCGACCTGGCCGCACAGTCGCCTGGTTTCGCTGCTGCCCAGTATGCAACGGCAGCGGCGTGGGCGCCCGATCCGAAGAACCCTCCGCTCTACTTCGACCTTCCGACCAAGGACGGCGTTCCGCAGCCGGAGATCGTGGCCAAGTTCACCGCCAACTCACCGCTGTCGTTTGTAGATCAATATATTGGCAATCTGAAGCAATACCGCGCCATCGCAATGGACGTAGGCGATCAGGATGGCCTGCGATTCGATGCCACCAAGCTGCACACGATTTTCGATGGCTACGGCATCGCAAACAGTTTTGAAATCTACCCCGGCACGCACACCAGCGCGGTCGCGGATCGATTCCAGAACCATGTGCTGCCGTTTTTCAGCAAGAATCTCTGCTTTACGGCAGATTGCCGTTAAGCAGAAAGTGCAGGAGGCCTTGATGACGGATCGATCGCGCCGCAACTTTCTCAAGACGTCTGTCAGTGCCGCCGGCCTTTGCCTGGCTGGCCCCTCGGCAGTCGCTCATGCCTTGTTGGCCGATGGGCCAGAGCAT
>PLZC01000065.1 GCA_003151985.1 Acidobacteriaceae bacterium | reverse complement strand
GCACCAGCAGCGGCACGCCGCCCATGGCGGTGAGTGTTTCAGGGATCGGCTCAGGGTCGATGGAGATCAACAAAGGAGATTCAGTCGAGGAAGGCTTGCGGGGTTTCTTCACTTCCATTTTACCCGGCCAGCGCACCCGCCGGGTGCAAATACCTCTCCCACAAAAACCACGACAAATACTTTCCAAATACCTCATTTCACAACCAATTTCGCTGACCACTCCACACGAAATGAGACATACTCGACGATTACCGCCGGATTGGGGACTGAGCTTCACCGCTTGGCAGTGAGTGCTCACGCTTGATACAGTAATAAGAACACGTCACTTTCCTTGAGTCTCGATCGTCAAGCGAAGGGTTTAGGTAGCAGATCGTTGCTAAGTCAGCACGGCGAAGCCTTGCGCAAAATGCCCCCGGGAGTTGCAAAACTAACCTCCCGCCGGGCGTTTAGAACTCGCGCCTGCACAGATCGAAGTCAGGTTTCGCCGTGCGTCGGGCTGTAGTGCGTTAGTTCCAGGTGGTTCGGGGAGTTCGCGAGGATGACGAAAGCTTCAACGAAATTTGAGACGATGAGGGCCGCAAACTGCGAGTGGCGGACAGTGTCATTAAGTAGCGGCCGAACGCGAGGCTGCGCATGAGTTCCCCTATTGATAATCTTCAATTCGGCGGCGAAGTCCGTCGCGAGCATGAAGTGCCTGCAATGACGTCCGAACGCAAGTGGTATGCCGTCTACGTTGTCCCCCAGAACGAAAAATCGGCTGTAAAGCATCTGGACTTGAGAAACATTGAGTCGTTCCTTCCTACATATGAGACCGTCCGGGTGTGGAAGAACCGCCAGCGCATTAACACGACCCTGCCCTTGTTCCCGTCTTATCTTTTCGTACACATCGACCAATGGGAGCGGGCGAAGGTTCTCCAATCCCCTGGCGTATTGCATATTGTTGGCAGAAGTCGCCAGCCTGCTCCTCTGGCGGATGAGGAAGTGGAGTTTTTGCGCTCGGGCCTTGGCGACAGGAAAGTTGAGCCGTACAGGGAAATCGTTGTCGGCGAGAGGGTGCGTATTAAGACTGGCGTAATGCAGGGCGTTGAGGGCACTCTTGTCAGGAAGAGCAGCAGCCTGCGGTTCGTCCTAACCCTCAATCTAATCAACCAGCATGCAGCGGTAGAGGTCGATGCGGATGTTCTGGAATCTGTATTGAGCTACGCCTGAGGCGTCGCGCCGCTGAACAATGCGAGGCAATAACGCACCCGGATAGGCTCGTGGCTCTTCTTGTCAACCGATTTGGCCTGAAATCGGTTTCCGTTGAAAAACCGTTAATTTATGATGTGCTCAACGTCTGGCGGGGGATAGGAATCTATGCCTCTTCGAAAAGCAGTGCGGACAGAGAAGATTGTTGCGGCGGCGGCTCAGCTCTTTGCGCGCCAGGGATATCACAGAACGAGTACGCGCGAGATCGCGCGTTTGGCCGAGGTGAGCGAAAACACGCTGTTTCGGCATTTCGATCATAAGGAGGACATCTTCTGGTCGGCGCTCCACTCGCAGTCGGCAGCGTTAAAGCCTGGCTGGAATCTGCTCGATGGAATTAGATCAGGCGACACTCCGGAAATGGTCTTGCCAAAGATTCTTGAGCTGCTTACAGATACGGTCAACTACAGGCCGGAAGTGCTAAGGTTGATCGCAGTTGCATTCCTTGAGTTGCAGGGAAATGCGGAAGCTCACTGCCGCGAACTTCTCTCGCCCCTCCTTTCTGAGATTTGTGATTATTTGGCAATGAGTATTGAGAAGGGGCAAGTCCTTCAAGTGGAACCGGCCCTGCTGGCGTCGTCATTAATGGCGATGGTGCTGATGCACCCGCAGCTCGCAATGCTGACTGACGGAAGCATCCCGTCCCACCCTGACAGCCATGATGCGGTCCGCGCATATAGCAGGTTCTGGCTAGATGTGCTGAGTCCAAGGCGTCTGGCTTCCTCAATGCTAATTGCGCACCCTTCAACTTGATTTGCATGCGGTCCGCAGTCCAGAGATCAATCGCGCATGCAATCCGAACCTCAAAGGTCACTCTTTGGCCTTCGAGCAAACCGTGCCATTGGAACCGAGGATCTTGCGATCTGCACGTGAGGCCCAACACTTCGTACTCACGGACCGTGTTATGTTGGCTGCCGTGAATTAGGCGCTACTCGTAAGAACACGTTCAACCGCTCAATCATCGCAACAGAAGCATCAGGAATCAGAACCAGGAGAAATATATGTCTCCCATATCACTCCCTGCACGACGCTCCACGGTAGAACGCTTACGATGGCGGCTATTTGCATTTTTAAGGAATTCAGTCACGCTTGCTTTTTCTGCATTCCTCGCATTTGAGCTGCGATTTGACGGCGCAATGCCTGCCAATTACCTTCATCCTCTTTGGATAGCTTTGTGCATCTGGGTAGCGGCAAAGGCGATCGCATTTGCTGTTGGCGGGGTAAACCAGGGGTATTGGCAACACACCTCAATTTATGATGCGGCGCGGATTGCTGTGGCCAATTCGGCGGGCTCAGTTTTGGGCGGATTGGCCATTCTTCTTCTGCTCGGCCCATGGGGCATCCCGCGTTCCGTCTATATTCTGGAGTGGATCATTTCCTGCTTTCTGATCTTGGGGGGCAGGCTGGTTATTCGCGCAGCTGCAACGGCCAAGAATAACCGTCGGGCACGGGGCGAAGGCACGAGAACACTCATCTACGGTGCCGGAGCCGCGGGGCTGCAAATGCTGTGGGAGCTTCGGCAAAATCGCACCTTGATGTGCGACGTCGTCGGCCTCATCGATGACGATCCGAGCAAAGTTGGGCTGATGCTGGACGGGAAGCGGGTGTTGGGAACAGGGGAAGCCCTCGGGAAGTTGGCCAAGAAGTACGCCGCCGAGAGTGTGCTGATTGCCATCCCCTCCGCGACAGGACCTCAATTGGTCCGCATTCTGAATTTAGCCGCCGAGGCCGACGTTGAATACAAGATGGTGCCAAGTTTGGGAAATCTGATCCAAGGCAAGAACCTAGGTGGACAGATCCGGGAAGTTGCCGTTGAGGATCTTTTGGGCAGACAATCCGTGCATCTGGACCAATCTCCCGTGAGGGAGCGCATCCAAGGAAGAGTTGTTATGGTGACCGGTGCTGCGGGCTCGATCGGGTCGGAGCTCTGCCGGCAGATTGCACGTTTCGATCCCTTAGCTCTAATCGGATTCGACCAAGCGGAGACTCCGCTGTTCCAGATTGATAGTGAATTGCGTTTGAGCTTCCCGGGCCTTGCATTTCATCCCGAGATCGGGGATATTACCCACCCTGAACACCTGCAGCGCGTGATGGAACACTATCGACCTTCAATTCTCTATCATGCAGCGGCTTATAAGCACGTTCCACTGATGGAAACGCATGTGTTTGCCGCAGTCGAAAACAATATCTTTGGGACTTGGCAGACCGCGCTTGCCGCCATCAAGTACGGAGTGGAAGATTTTGTGATGATTTCAACCGATAAAGCGGTTCGCCCTACTAGCATGATGGGCGCCACAAAGCGAATTGCCGAGTTAGTGATTCGTGCTCTGCAGATTGAGAGTGATACGAGGTTTGTCGCAGTGCGATTCGGGAATGTGCTCGGCAGCAACGGGAGCGTCGTTCCAATCTTCAAAGAGCAGATTGCCGCGGGCGGTCCCGTGACCGTGACCCATCCGGAAATGCGCCGCTATTTCATGACTATCCCTGAGGCGGCCCAACTTGTGCTGCAAGCGTTCTCCCTCGGTAAAGGCGGAGATCTGTTCCTCCTCGACATGGGCGAACCTGTCAAAATTGTGGATCTTGCTATAAACCTTATTCTGTTATCGGGGTTGAAGCCTGAAAGCGACATCGAGATTCAGTTTACCGGCGTGCGCCCAGGGGAGAAGTTGTTTGAGGAATTGAATCTCCGAAACGAGTCTTTGCTGCCAACTTTGCATGCCAAAATTAGAAGGTATACGAGCCCTTCTGGCCCGGATATCGCTACACTTAGGATGCATTTGCAGGAATTGGAGAAGATCGTTGACTATCGCGATGTGCATTGTCTCGTAAAACTATTCAAGAACTTGATTCCAGACTATACTCCCAGCGAGCAGCTTCTGAAAGCCGCATCGCAAAGCAACTCAACCCGCCCCAGGCCTGTCGCGGTCGAGGTCTCCGCCCGTGGAGACCGCAACCTAGTCACGCTCCCCCTGTCTCCACTCCCTGAATCAGCTGACCATTCCATCGCGCGGCAGCGATAAATTCAATGCGCCGTGCGTGACCTGAGTCTGGCCGTGCGAAATTCAGAATTCGGTGCACCCGTTATCGATGCACCATCGAAGGAAGACCACCCGATTCGGCCCTTCTCCAAATTAGGTGGCAAGGGTAGCGAACAGCACTATTCTCATCCTTCACAGGCTGCGAATGCATCTCCAGGCGAATCGATCGCCGAACTCATAAGGACAAAGCGTGAATAACGACGAAGCTCACAGCGGAACAAACGAAAAACTAGCTGGAATGCTGCAGCCACATGACCTGCAACAATTCGTCCAGCTACGTGGGCTGCACGGTCTATTGCGAACCGTGACCAGACGGTTTAAATGGATCATTGGCACCATTCTGATCTGTTTGTTGTTGGCGATGGTTATTACTGTTATGACGAAACCAGTGTATGAGGCAACTGCAACGATTGAGTTGACCAAGAGCAGCGGCGGCTCCATGGATTTGGGATTGGCGGACATATTGTCTCAGCAGGCAGGCTCGGGGGACGCCGGCCTTCTGGTTGACCAGCAGACCGAGACCACAATCCTCCAGGGCGACTCACTGGCTCTTGCAGTGATTCAGCGTCTCGGACTTGCCTCGCAGCCAACCTTCGCAGCCAAAGAGGGCCCGGATACGGAGAAGGGATTGCCGCTTGAAGAATCGCCTGGGACTCGGACGCGGTTGTTACGCATTTTCAAAGCTAATTTGAAAGTGAATCCGATTCGCGGAACACGATTGATACAGGTTGCCTACGAGAGTCACGACCCGCAACAGGCAGCGCAGATTGCGAACGCGATTATCGACAGCTACAAGAATCAGTACCTCCAATCTCACTACAATGCGACGAGCGAGGCCTCGGATTGGTTGACGAAGCAGTTGTCGGAGCTCAAGACGAACGTCGAAGATTCAGAGAAGAAGCTCACCGATTTTGAAAAAGAGAGCGGGATACTCAGCTTGAACCTGATGCCGACGGGTTCAGGGAGCGATTCCACGGGCGAGGGCCAGATCCATAGTGTCGTAATCCAGAAGCTCGATGCGTTGAATGCCGAGCTGACCGCAGCTGAGGCGAATCGGATCGAAAAGGAGGCGATTTACCGCCTTGTGCGAACCGGCAATGGCGATGTGATTCTTGGGCTCGGGAATGATCCTTTGGCGGTGCAAAGCAAATCGATGGTGCTCACGCAAGGCGGTGGAGTGTCGAACCTCCAACAGCTACAGCAGCAACAAGATCAATTGAACATCAATCTAGCCGAAGTGTCGACTACGTTTGGGGCGAACAACCGTCACCTCAAGGAGGTGCAAACCCAATTGCGTGCAGTGGATGAGCAGATCCGGCATGAACTGCAGCAGATCAGCCGGCGTGCGCAAGCTGATTTTCAGTTGGCGCAACAGACTGAGCGTGAGCTTCACCGGCGGTTCGACGAGCAGCAGTCGGAGGCAAGCAAGCTTAATGAGAAGACCGTTCAATTTGCTGTACTGAGCCAGGAAGCATACTCGCGCAAAAAGCTCTATGAAGACCTCTTCACCAAGCTGCAGGAAGCAAATGTTTCTGCGGGGCTCAAGGCCACGAATATCACAATCGTCGATCCCGCTCGCTCGCAATCCATTCCCATCCGCCCGAGGCGTCTGGCTAACCTTACAATGGGAATGCTTTTGGGGGTGTTCTTTGGGCTTTCCACAGCGTTCGCCGCCGATGGTTTTGATAGGACAGTGAGTGATCCCTTGGAAGTGGAGCAGATCACTGGAAGGCCGGTGATTGGCGTGATCCCCAGCTTTGAGGAGAAGGGTCGGACTTATAGCGTACGACTGGCGAACGCCGCACAGCGGCTGAAGGAAAAGCACACTGTGGTCTCTGAGGAGGCTCCCGGCCCACTGCCAGTTTGGATGTTGGAACACCCTGATACGGCCGCCGCGGAAGCCTTCCGCGGGTTGCGCACCTCGATCATGCTCTCTCGTGCTGGCGGGGGACCCAAAGTTATCCTGGTTACCAGCTGCATCCCGGGTGAGGGCAAAACTACCGTAAGCGCGAACCTGGCCGTCGCCTTCGCGCAGCATAACAAGAGGGTCATTCTCATCGAAGCTGACATGCGTCGACCGAAGTTGAAGCATAAAATGGATTTCCCTGGCGAACTCGGGCTTAGCAATGTGCTGGCCGGTTCCTGTGCGAGTGATCAGGCGATTCTTCGCGGAGTGTACGTGCCGACGCTGGATATCCTGCCGGCAGGTCCGCGCCCCCCAATGCCATCGGAGATTCTCGGGTCAACCACTTTCGATGACCTCCTCGAACAACTCCGTTCCGATTACGACATCGTGTTCGTCGATAGTCCCCCCGCGCTTCTGGTGACTGATGCTGTTTCAATATCGTCGAAAGTAGACGCTGTTCTATGGGTGGCTCAGGCAGGTGCTGTCACCAGGCCGTATCTCAACCGCGCGACTCACTTAATTGAGCGCAATGGGATGCCGGTGATTGGTTTCGTGGTGAATCGAATGAGCAGAAGTATCGGCGGATACGACTACGGATATGAGTATGATGCCTATGGCTCGCAATACGGGGAGGAGAAATCAAATGATGCATAGGCTGAAGCGTATTCTTCTTTACGCATCTTTTACTGCGGCTGTTTTGCTCGTTTCGCTTCCGGAAGCAGGCGTTGCCCAGGTCAACATGCAGCAGATGCCGAACTACTCGACTACCCGAAACCGCGCTGATGTTCCTGCTGCAGTGTCTAACCCCGATCTGAGGATGGTGCCAGAAGATTTCGTAAAGTTGAAGTTAGCCCCCGGGTTTCTGCTGAGCTTGAATGTTCTCGAAGACTCTGACTTCGCAGGTACCTTCCGCATTGACGACCTAGGCGACATAATCGTACCCATTCTAGGAACAGTTCACGTTGCAGGCGAAACGGCTGCTGACGCAAGAGCGCAGATTAAGAAAAGGCTCTTGGACGAACATTTTCTGAACGATCCCCAGGTTACGCTCACGGTCATCGAATACACTGCGCCTGAAGTAACCATCATCGGCGAAGTGACCAGCCCCGGAAAGTATCCCCTGCTGGTTCCGCACAAGCTGGTTGAGGTCTTGGCGCTTGCAGGAGGGCCTGCATTGCTTGCAGGGAATGAAGTTCAGATCATCTCCAACAGCAAACCTGCCGAACCGGTATTGGTGCACTATTCGAAAGGCTCAGATCCACAGACAATTGAGAATGTACTCGTCTATCCCGGGGATACAGTGCAGGTAAAGCGGGCAGGCATCGTCTACGTGCTGGGCGCAGTGACTCGTCCAGGCGGGTATGTGATGCAGGAAGAAGGCAAGCTCGACGTGCGGCAAGCTATCTCATTGGCCAATGGGACAACGATAGCGGCGTCGACCGGTACAATCTACCTGCTTCGCCGGAATGCCGATGGCACAGAGGTCGACATAGCACTGCCGTTCAACAAAATGCTGCACGGGCAAAGAACAGATGTGCAACTACAGCCGACGGACGTACTGTATGTACCGACGAGTAAGATCAAGGCGATCCTTACCAATAGCCAGACCATCCTGAGTTCCGCGGCCTCAGCCTCTATCTATGCCGCCATGTATTGAGTTTCGATAGACAGAATCAACAGCATGTGGTTGAAGCTGGCGGAGGCTTTGATAATCGAAGTGGCTTGAAAACTCATTAAGTCCCCGCAATCCAGATATAGCCGATGTTGAATTGAAAGCGAGTCCGAAGATGAACTTGAAGACGTTCTACCCTCCCTACCAATTCCAACCTGATGAGCTTGCTTTCATCTGCTGGTCCTGCTGCTAGTGTTGGCAGCGCAGCGCTGGGAATGAAGACCCCGGGCGCGCTATTCAGCGGTATCTTGGGAAGTCGGGCAGTTCAGGAGAGTCTGGTGAGGCGTTTCGATCTCGTTCGTTACTATAAGGTTCACTTTGTCGAGGACGCCAGAAAACACCTGGCGGCTGATAGCCACATTGTAGAAAATACAAAGACCGGTATCATTTCGGTCAGTGTTACTGCCAAGAATCCGGTGCTCGCTTCGAACATAGCACAGGGATACGTTGCAGAACTGGATCGCGTCGTGACCAACAACAGCACTTCCGCCGCTCGACGAGAGCGAATCTTTCTGGAAGAGCGCCTAAAGGAGATTAAGAAGGACCTGGATGATTCCGCTAAAGCCCTTAGTCAGTTTTCTACGAAAAACAAAACGATCGATGTTCCTTCCCAAGGAAAAGCAATGGTGGAGTCAGGGCTTAAGCTGCAAGACCAGTTGGTAGCTGCCCGCTGCGAACTCGCCGGACTGCGGCAGAGCTTTTCGGAAGACAATGTAAGGATTCGGGCTGCGCACGCACGCATTGCAGAGCTCCAGCGACAAATAAACATGATGATGGGATCGACTGAAGACCATAAGCTCGATGTGAACGATTCTCCCTACCCTTCTGTCAGCGAATTGCCTGGTCTTGGCCTCACATATTTTGACTTGGAGCGAAGAGTGCGTGTCGAGGAAGTAGTCTGGGATGCACTGACCAGGCAGTATGAAACAGCTAGGGTTCAAGAGGCAAAGGAGATTCCCACGGTACGCGTTCTGGATGTGGCCAATCTGCCGCAGCGCAAGTCTGGTCCAGCCCGGCGAGCGATCGTGATGTTGGGTGCCATGCTCTCTCTCTTCGTGGCATGCATTTTAGTGCTTGCTACCTCTTTCTGGGATGGGATGGATGCACAGGATGAACGGAAGAAACTGGTGACAGAGATTGCCGGCACTACGCTGAACTCTCAACAGTGGTTTTGGAGTCTGCCTGGAATGAGCTGGATTCACGCGCGGTTACATGGACCAGAGAAGCATCGGTAACTCGTCGTAGACTCCTCACGAGGGATAATCATAGAACGTGTCTCATAGTACGTCCCATCTGCCTGCGATTTTCAAGGACCAGATCGAAACGAACGTAAAACGAGTATATCGCCTTGAAAAGGAAAGCGTTGTTCTGAAATGAAAGCAGTTATCCTCGCTGGCGGTCTCGGAACCCGCATTTCCGAAGAAACCAACATCAAGCCTAAGCCTATGATCGAGATTGGCGGTAAGCCGATTCTCTGGCATATCATGAAGCTCTACTCCTCCCATGACGTGAACGAGTTTGTTATCTGCTGTGGTTACAAAGGCTATGTCATCAAGGAGTACTTCGCCAACTACTTCTTGCACATGTCGGATGTCACCTTCGACATCGCCAACAACACAATGCACGTTTTAGAGCGGCACGCCGAGCCTTGGAAGGTGACGTTGGTCGATACCGGGGATGCTACGCTGACCGGCGGTCGTCTCAAGCGCGTCGCACCCTACATTTGCGATGAACAAAGCTTTTGTTTCACCTATGGCGATGGGGTTGCCGACATCAATATCACCGAGGAAATTGCCTTCCATCGCAAGCACGGCAAGCTGGCCACTATTGCGGCCGTGCAACCCCCTGGCCGTTACGGCGCCTTGCATACCACAGACGCCCGGGTGACCAACTTCATCGAAAAGCCTGCCGGCGATGGCGGCCTGATCAATGGGGGCTTTTTCGTGCTCTCGCCCAAGTGTCTTGAACTGATTGAGGGCGACGACTCCAGTTGGGAAGGCGGGCCGCTCATGGAACTGGCCAACCAAGGCGAGCTCATGGCGTTTGAACATCACGGTTTTTGGCGGCCCATGGACACTTTGCGCGACAAGAATCAGCTTGAAGAGCTTTGGGTCTCTGGCGAGGCGCCTTGGAGAATTTGGTGAGCGTTATTGCGCCACAAGCCGTTTTCGGCGGATTCTATGCTAGCAAGCGTATCTTAGTCACTGGCCACACCGGCTTCAAGGGCGGCTGGTTGGCGCTTTGGCTGCATCGGCTTGGCGCCACGGTACATGGCTATGCACTCAATCCGCCGACCGAGCCCAGTCTTTTTGAATCCGCCGGTATTGGCACAGCGCTTGCGACGGATACACGTGCCGATCTGGCCGATCTTGCGCGGCTGAAGGTGGCGCTCAACAATGCGAAGCCGGAGATCGTCTTCCATCTTGCTGCTCAACCCTTGGTGCTGGCGAGCTATCGCGACCCGCTGGGCACTCTGACCACCAATGTCATGGGAACGGCGAATGTGCTGGAGGCGGTGCGCGCCGTCCCCACGGTACGCGCACTGGTCCTCATCACCACCGACAAGGTGTATGAAAACTGTGAAGGGGCGTATCCGTATCGCGAGATCGATCCGCTCGGCGGCCACGATCCCTACAGCGCCAGCAAAGCGGGGGCCGAGATTGTTGCGGCCAGTTATCGCGCGAGTTTCTTTACGGGACAAAACGGTCACCCAGCCAGCGTGGCTACAGTTCGGGCAGGCAATGTGATCGGCGGCGGCGATTGGGCTACCGACCGCTTGATTCCAGACTGTGTGAGAGCCTTCGTTAAGGGTGAATGTGTACACCTTCGCTTCCCGAGTGCGGTGCGGCCCTGGCAGCATGTTTTGGAGCCGCTCGCCGGCTATCTGCAACTGGCCCAGCGCCTTTTTGCCCCGGATGGCGCTAAATTTGCCAAGGCTTGGAATTTCGGACCAGATGCCGGCGGCGATGCCACCGTGGGCGAGATTGCCGAGACCACAGCGCGGCTCTGGGGCGAGGGCGCGCGCGTGGAGTGCGCGTCCTCGCCCCAGAACGCACACGAGGCTGGCTCGCTCCGCCTTGACAGTACGCTCGCCCGCAGTGAGCTTGGATGGAGACCGCGCTGGCCGCTGGATCAGGCGCTGGCGCAAACCGTCGCCTGGTATAAGGCCTGGGCCGGTGGCGCGGAGATGGCCGCTTTCAGCCTTGAGCAAATCGACGCCTACGAAGCGGCGGGCCAGCGATGAGTCTCCGCTTCGACCTTCTCGACACACCGCTCCAGGGGCTGAAGCTGATTCAGCGCCATCCGATCGGCGACCAGCGCGGCTACCTGGAGCGGATCTTCTGCGGGGAAGAACTACAGCCGCTGCTTCTGGGCAGAGGCATTGCGCAGATCAACCGCACCCTGACCGCCAAGAGTGGCGCCGTGCGCGGCCTTCACTTTCAGTATCCGCCCCATGCAGAAACCAAGATCGTGAGCTGCCTGCGCGGCGAGGTCTTCGATGTGGCCGTCGATCTGCGCTCAGGCTCGCCAACATTTCTACAGTGGCACGCGGAGATTCTCAGCGCCGTCAACCACAGAACTCTGCTGATACCGGAGGGCTTTGCCCACGGCTTTCAAACCCTGACGGAAGACTGCGAGATGCTCTATCTTCATACCGCTCCTTATCATCCGGAGGCCGAAGGCGGCCTGAACGCGCTCGACAGTCGGCTCGACATTCGCTGGCCCGAGACAGTGATCGAGCGGTCGCCTCGCGATGCGGCTCATCCTCTCTTGACGAATGAATTTACCGGGATTGTCCTATGAATTGCCGCCATTGCGGGTTCGCACTCGCGCTACCGCTGGTGGATCTGGGCAGCGCGCCGCCTTCCAACGCCTATCTGACCGCGCAGACGCTGAAGGCGCCGGAAAAGTGGTTTCCGTTACGGGTGCTGGTCTGTGAGCGCTGCTGGCTGGCGCAGACCGAGGATTTTGCCCAGGCGCACGAGCTTTTTGACGCCGACTACGCCTACTTCAGCGGCTTCTCCAGCAGTTGGCTGGCGCACTGCGAGCGCTATGTCGCCGCCATGGCCGAGCGCTTCGGGCTGGATGCCGGCAGCCATGTCGTGGAGGTTGCAGCCAACGACGGCTGCCTGTTGCAGTATGTCCAAGCCCGCCATATCCCCTGCACGGGAGTGGAACCGACCGCCAACACCGCCGCCGCCGCCCGCGCCAAGGGCATCCCGATGGTGCAGGAGTTTTTCGGCGTTCGCCTGGCCCGGGAACTGGCCGCTCGAGGCAAACAGGCCGATTTGACTGTAGCCAACAACGTGCTGGCCCATGTGCCGGAGATCAATGACTTCGTTGCCGGCTTTGCCGTGCTGTTGAAGCCTCAGGGTGTGGCGACATTCGAGTTTCCGCATCTGCTCCAGCTCATCGCCGGCAACCAATTCGACACCATCTACCACGAGCACTTCTCCTACCTGTCGCTGACGGCGGTTGCCGGCATCTTCGCCGCCAACGGGCTCACGGTCTTCGATGTGGAAGAACACCCTACCCATGGCGGAAGCCTGCGTGTCTTTGCCCAGCGCAGCGACACCGGCCAACGCCCGCGCGGGGCCAGAGTAGATGCACTCCTGGATTGCGAATCCCAGGCTGGCATGACCGCCGCGCCCTACTACGCCGGATTCCAAGCCAGGACCGACAAGGTCAAAAACGATTTTCTTGCATTTTTGCTGGAGGCCAGGCGCCAGGGCCAGACTGTCGCTGCCTACGGGGCCGCGGCCAAAGGCAACACCTTGATGAACTATGCCGGGATACGGCCCGATCTGATTGCATTGGTGGCGGATCGCAACCCGGCCAAGCAGGGCAAGTTCATGCCGGGCAGCCGCATCCCCATCGTCGATGAGCTTCAACTCAAGAACTTCAAGCCGGACTATGTCGTGATTCTGCCCTGGAATCTGAAGGCGGAAATCATGTGCCAACTGGATTACGTCAGGGCCTGGGGCGGACGGTTTGTCACCGCGGTTCCACATTTGGAGGTGGAGTGAAACCCCGCATCTTCTACACCAAGCCATCGATCACCGAGCTGGAGGTGGAGTACGCAACGGATGCCGCGCGCAACGGTTGGGGCGAACGCTGCTACGAATACATTGCGCGCTTTGAAGAGGCATTCAAGGCGCACTTGGGCGTGGAGTACGCCATCGCCACCTCCAGTTGCACCGGCGCGCTTCACATCGGGATGGCCGCGCTGGGCGTTGGCCCGGGGGATGAGGTCATCCTGGCGGATACGAACTGGATCGCCACCGCCGCGCCGGTTGTTCACCTGGGGGCCAAGCCGGTCTTTGTGGACGTCCTGCCCGATACCTGGTGCATCGATCCGGAGTTGGCCGAGAGGGCCATCACGCCCCGCACCAAGGCCATTGTTGCCGTGCATCTATACGGCAATCTCTGCGACATGGATCGCCTGCAGGCCATCGGGAAGAAGCATAACATTCCGGTGATTGAAGACGCCGCCGAGGCCATCGGCTCAGTCTACCGCGGTCAGCGCGCCGGCAGCATGGGCAGGTTCGGCAGTTTCTCCTTCCACGGCTCGAAAACCATGACTACGGGAGAGGGCGGGATGTTCGTCACCAACGATGCCACCCTGTACGAAACCGCTCTGACGCTTTCCAACCATGGACGGGTACGCGGCCAGACCAAGCAATTCTGGCCAGATGTAGTCGGCTTCAAATACAAGATGTCAAACATCCAAGCCGCGATGGGTTGTGCACAGATAGAACGGATTGACGATCTCGTCGGTCGCAAGAGGGAAATCCTGCAGTACTACCGTGCGCAACTTGGGCAGTTGCCGGGAGTGAGGATGAATCCGGAACCAGTAGGCACCGTCAATGGTGCCTGGATGCCCACGGTGGTATTTGACGCGGGAACTGGAGTGACCCGCGAAAAACTTCAACAGGCGTTTAAGGCTGAGAATGTTGATGCAAGGGTGTTCTTTAACCCGCTGTCCAGCCTCCCAATGTTCGAAGACCAAACGCAGAACCGCCATGCCTGGGAGATTCCGGGCCGTGCGATCAACCTACCCAGCTATAACGACATGACTTTGACAGAACAAGACCGTGTCGCTGAAATTTTGGTGTGGAGCTTAAAGGGGGCGTAAACTTCAAATGATAAACTCTCATCTTCTGCAAGGCTCCATGTTACCTGGAAGTCCGTCCACGAAAGGTGCCGCTAGGGTGATGATCGCTGGAATTGGCGGCGCATCTCTAGGCACGGAGATCTGTAAGTGCATGCGATTGTGCGGCGGTTACCAAGTGTACGGATGTGATGTATCGGCAACCGCATTTGGGCTTTATGAATCAGGGTTTGCCGGGACATATCTTATAAGCCGCCAGAACTACGTGCAGAATGTCATTGAGGCTTGTCACACGGCCCGTGCAACCTGGCTCATTCCGGGCGGAGAGGAGCCAATGACGCTTTTGGGCAGGGCTTCAGACACGCTGGCTCAAGCTGGAATCCGTCTGGTAGGGAATGATCCATCGGTTGTAGGCCTGTGTGCCGATAAGGAAGAAACTTTCAAGCGGCTGGCTGCATTGGGCATTTCTATTCCGCGTACCATAGCATTAAGTCAGCCGGCAGACCTTGAATATGTGGGTCTTCCGTGTATTGTCAAACCCGCTACTGGATCGGGCGGAAGTGCCGGTGTGTTCTATGCGGTCACTGTTGATGAGGCACTGATCTATGCCGAGTTCATCCGTCGCAGTGGACGCGTGCCCATCGCGCAAGAGTATGTCGATGTCGACGAGGGTGAGTTTACCGTTGGCGTCCTATCCTTGCCGGATGGGCGCATTGCGGGATCGATTGCATTGAGACGCGCTTTGGACGCCAAGCTCTCGTTGTCCTACCGTGGTCGCGGCGGTGTCGTATCGAGCGGCTATTCACAAGGGCATATCGGCGAATATCCTGACATTTGCCGCCAGGCTGAAAAAATTGCGTCCGCGATTGGCAGCCGTGGGCCCATTAATGTTCAAGGGCGCGTTCGCGATGGTGTCCTTCTCCCATTCGAGATCAACCCGCGTTTCTCTGCCTCAACTTACCTGAGAGCATTGGCTGGATTTAATGAGATTAACATGATGTTGAACTTTTTGATCGCAGGCAAGCTGCCGACGCCCACAACAATCAGATCAGGATGGTACTTGCGCAGTTTGACCGAGACCTATGTGCCCGACGCTCAACTCAAATAACCAAATAACAAGCCGCTGCCTTGCGGCCCGGATGCTTTGCTTGCTCCAACACGCAGCAGTTCCTGTAGCTTTTTACACAGATCTGCAAATATCTTGATTGAAGTTGGCGGGATACGTGCCGGTGTTTCAACTCCCAAAAGGTTACTGCCTGTACTATCTGAGGGTTTGACAAAGTCGCAGTGCTGAAGGAGCTAATTGGATGATAAAGTGGATCACTCAAAATTTAGGCACAGCAGCCTGGGACCAGCTTGGAAACCGTTCTGGAATCGAAGTTGTGGATGTTCGCAATATGGTCGATAAGCAAGGGAATCGTCGCGAAGACGTTCTGGCTGTGGTTGAGGATGCTGTAGAGTTTCTCCGGCAGGGCAAGCGGGTTGTGGTTTGCTGCGATTACGGGATGTCGCGCAGTAATGCTGTTGCCGCTGGTGCCTTGGCCTTACATCTTAAGTTGTCGTTTGGCGATGCCGTCAGGGAAGTCATTCGCGCCACCGGAGAACAAGAGATAAAGCCCGAGGTTTTGTCCGTCATCGAAGATGCGATCTCGCAGCAGATTGGTCCCGCATTATTTTCTGCTCCTGAAGATCGTAAGTGCGTACTGATAACAGGTGGTTCGGGGTTTATAGGCAAGCGGCTAATTGAACGCTTGAAAAAATCTCGTACTATGGTTGCGCCTAGCAGGAGTGAGGCAGACCTTACGAAAGGATCGGCAGAGCTGAGCTTGCTCCTGAAAAAACATCAGGTCAGCCAGTTGGTCCACTTGGCTTCTCCTCGCATTTACAACAGCAATGCCGCCATGGGGCCTATGGTGGTAGCTCTGAAGAACGTAATCGACGCCTGCAGATTGCAGCGGGTCAAGATTCTATTTGTTTCGAGTTGGGAGATTTATTCGGGCTATCGCAGTCAGTCTTTGTTGGCGAACGAATCCATTCCGGCCAATCCAAAAGGTCAATACGGAATAGCCAAATGGCTTTGCGAGCGAATGCTGGAGCAGGAGAAGCTCAGTTACCCGGATTTTGATTATGGTATTGTGCGTTTTGCCCCATTGTTTGGGGTGGGGAGCGATAAGCCAAGATTTATTCACCGCTTCATAGATCTGGCCAGGCGTGGAGATACAATCGTCACGCATAGGTACTTGAACAGTCTGCCTATTTTGGATTTGACCCACATCGACGACGCAGTATCGGCACTTACCCTGATACTCGGAAGTAGCTTTAGTGCTGTCTATAATATTGGCGGCGGATACGGCGTCTCGACGACGGAAGTCGCAGAAATCATCACTGAGCACATGGGCTCTCGAAGCAGGATCATCCACCAAGAGATCGAAGAATATGCGCCAAACATCGTGATGGATTCAACGCGCGCGCGCACTGTTTTGGGATGGCAACCTGAGGCGAATTTAAAACTGGAACTGCAGAAAATAATTGCGGCAAGTACCGGAAAGGGAGCAAATGGGGAATAGCGAGAAGCAACTTCAGGAGTCGTTCGCATGGTCGCGAACGGCGTTTCACAGCGAGTACAACAGATTCCTTGCGGAATATAAAGTCGAATCCTGCTCGGAGAATATTCATGGGCAATCGCTGCTCGATCTGGCGTGTGGTGATGGATTGATGACCGAGATGTTCGCACGGAGGGTAACGCGGGTTGTTGGGGTGGATGCAAACGGCGAGCACTTGGCTGAGGCCAGGAAGCGGTTGCCCCTAGCCGAATTCCATGAGTGCCTTATTGAAGACCTCGATTTGACCGAAAAGTTTTCAACCGTGTTAATGCTCGAAGTGCTGGAACATGTAATCGATCCCGTCGCATTATTGCGCAAAGCTGCATTTTTTCTGGCTGAAGATGGCGTAATGATTGTTCATGTCCCGAATGCCGTGGCGATTAATCGAAAACTGGCGGTGCTTATGGGGTCGCTAGAAAGCTGTGAGGAATTGTCGCCGTTCGACCTGAACATTGCGGGACATAGGCGATCGTACACCCTGCAAACGCTTTGTCGTGATATCGAAGCGGCTGGACTGCACACAGTGAAGACGGGTGGGATTTTCTACAAGATTCTTTCAACTCCCCAGATGGACTGGTTTCTGAAAAACGGTCTGTGGGATGAGGGTGGATTCGGATGGGGGCGGATTGGTGGGCCTAAAAAAGATTGGAAGGCTGCGTTCTGCCGCGCGTCCTACGAACTCGGCAAGCAGCATCCTGAGGATTGCAACATCATCTATGCGTGCGTTACGCGATAGTTTCGACGACTACTTTAGAGACTGATGTCATGATTGTGGCGAACGCCATTGTCTTGCCCCGCATCAGAATCGGAAGCGGCACGATCGCCGGACTTGGAGCCGTGGTAACGCGCGACCTACCTTCCGGCGTTATCGCATTTGGAAATCCTGCCCGGATCCACCGCGATGGGCGAGTAACTAACAACGAAAAGTATGTGGAGAAAACAGCATGAACGAATATCAAAAATTCAAAGCAGAATCCGCCCAAGAAATTGCCGGGCAGGGGCAAGACAACGATCTAGCTGCAGTTGGTCGTACTTGGTTCAATCTGGCCAATGCCCGAAAGTATTCCTATCACTTCGAGTGGTTGGGTCGTCCTATTATCCAATACCCGCAAGATCTCATTGCAATGCAGGAACTAATCTGGTCAATCAAGCCGAACCTAATCATCGAAACCGGCATAGCCCACGGGGGATCGCTGATTTTTTCTGCCTCCATGCTTGAATTGAACGCCGCCTGCGGCGGCCCGCAAGACGCAGAAGTGTTGGGGGTGGATATCGACATCCGTGCCCATAACCGCGAAGCGATTGAGGCCCACCCCCTGTTCAAGCGCATCTCGATGATCCAGGGATCCAGTATCGCGCCTGAGTTCATCGAGAAGGTGCAGGCCAAGGCGGAAGGAAAGCAAAGCGTGCTAGTGTGTCTTGACAGCAACCATACCCATGACCACGTTCTGGCCGAACTGCAAGCGTACGCTCCGCTCACTTCGGTGGATAGCTACTGCGTAGTGTCCGATACGGGGATCGAAGACGTGCCCGCCGGGATGTTTCCCGACCGCCCCTGGGGCCCGGGCAACAATCCCAAAACTGCTGTGCGAGAATACCTCAAGAGTCATCCCGAATTCGAGATCGACAAGCAGATTGACCATAAGCTGCTGATCAGCGTCGCACCGGATGGGTACTTGAGGCGAGTGGCGTGATCCAAACCTACGACTACGAGTCACCGCCATGTCTCTGAAGAAGAACGTCGTCGCCAACTACTTCGGGCAAATCTGGCTTGCGCTGATGAACCTGGCCTTTGTTCCGCTGTACATCAAGTACCTCGGCATGGAGGCTTATGGCCTGATCGGCATTTATGCCCTTCTGCAAGCCTGGCTGGTATTGCTCGACATGGGTATGAAGCCAGCTCTGGGCCGGGAGATGGCTCGTTTTACCGCGGGCGCGCACAACGCTCAGTCGATCCGGGATCTGCTGCGCAGCATTGAACTGATCGGTATCGCCGTTGCCGGAGCGATCACACTTGGCATCTGGGCCGCATCGGGATGGATGGCCTCCCATTGGGTTAGGGCAAATCATCTGCCGGTGGAGGATGTGGCCCGCGCCTTCGCTATAATGGGCCTGGTCACCGCCCTGCGCTTTATGCAGGACATCTACGTAAGCAGCAGCGTCGGCCTGCAACTCCAGGTATCGCAAAACATAGTTATCAGCATTACGGCCACGCTGCGCGGCTTGGGCGCGGTCGCGCTGCTGGCCTGGGTCTCTCCCACCATCAAAGCCTACTTCCTCTGGCAAGCATTGATCTCGATCATCACCGTTATTCTGTTTGCCGGCATCGTTTACCGCGCGCTGCCACGGGCTCCACGGCCGGCGCGCTTTTCGGTGCCGGCCTTGATGAATATATGGCGTTTCGCGGCAGGCATGGTGGCGATCACATTGTTGGCGCTGCTGCTGACCCAGGTCGATAAGATACTGCTCTCGCGTATGCTGACTTTGGAAGCCTTCGGATACTATGCTTTGGCGGGAGTGGTGGCTTCTTCTCTGACCTCGTTGGCGGCTCCAATCTGCACCGCTGTATACCCGCGCTTTACGGCGTTGGCGACGGCCGGCAACAATGCCGCATTGCGCACGGTCTACCATCAGGCCGCTCAGATTGTGACCGTTCTGACTGGATCGGCGGCTCTGGTGCTGATGCTCTTTGGCTACAGAGTTCTGCGGTTGTGGACCAGGAACCCGGCACTGGCCCAAAAGGTGACGCCACTGGTGGCCGTTCTAGCGCTGGGAACGATGCTCTACACGTTCATGGTTATTCCTTACTGGATGCAACTTGCCCACGGCTGGACTTCACTGGCGATGACAGTCAATATCGTTGCGGTCAGTCTCATCGTCCCAGCCATCCTGCTAGTCGTTCCGGCGTATGGCGCCATTGGCGCCGCATGGGCATGGGTGGCGCTAAATGTGGGTTATCTGATCTTCGACATTCCTTTGATGCACCGGCGGCTGCTTCCCGCCGACATGTGGCAATGGTACGGCCATGACGTAGCGGCTCCCTTGGCTGCCGCCGCCGCCACCGCCCTCCTGTGCCGCTGGGCGATGCCGCGCGAACTGGGTAAACTTGGCGAGCTCAGCGTACTGCTGACAACTTTCATCTGTGTGCTGATTGCGGCTACGTCCGCCGCCCCCTTGGCGCGTCATCAAATCGCCCGCTATCTGCGCCGGTGCCGTCTGGCGTTACAACCGGCCCTGCCGGAAGTGCTATAAGGCCACAAATCCTGCCGAGGAGGCACATGACAAACATCGAATGCATGGCTGAGTCGCCGATTATTACTACGCTGATCCCTACATACAAGCGTGCAACGCTTCTAGAACGCGCGATTAGAAGCGCGCTCGGCCAGACCTACCCACACTTGCAGGTGTGCGTATATGATAACGCTTCTGGAGATGATACTCAGGAAACTGTTCGACGACTGTCAAGCGTCGATCGGCGTGTCAAGTACTTCTGCCATGCTACGAACATGGGCGCGCATAAGAACTTCATACAAGCGATGGAAAGTGTTGAAACGCCATTCTTCTCTCTTCTTTCAGACGACGACATACTACTGCCACGGTTCTATGAAACCGCACTCGAGGGCTTCAAGAATTACCCGGAGGCCATAATGTCAGCGACAACCACTTTGCGGATGAATGAAGCTGGCAAAATTACAGGAGCGCCGCTGCTCAAGTGGAAGCCAGGCTTGTATCAACCACCTGAGGGCTTCCTATCGATGCTAGACAACATGCACCCTGACTGGACCGGCATCGTTTTTCGACAGGAGGTCATACACAAGGCCGGTGTGCTAGACGAAGAAACTGGTGCACCCTCCGACTACGATTATCTATTACGCATAGCTGCAAACTTCCCGATTATAGTCTCAACTGAACCCGGCGCGATCTTAGTCAGTCATCCAGGCAGCCTTAGCTTAACCCCCAATGTGTTTACATCCCCCGGTTGGATGAAAATGATCGAGAACCAAACCAAAGACGAGAGAGTTCCTATCTCGGCACGAGCTCATGCGAGGACAGTACTCACAAAACGATTCATCCATAGGATATTCATGACAAATGGATTTCATTCCATCGTAGATCGACGCTGGCACGACAGCCAAGAAGCGGCACATGTCCTGCGCTGCGACCACGGATTATGGATTAGGGCATCTGTTTTAAGCGCTGCAAGTTGGGCGTGCGAAAATCTACCGTTTGCGCACGGCGCACTTCTCACTATTTATGCGGTCAGGCGACTCCTCACGCGGTTTAAACAACGCCCTCTGCAAAGACAGTTCAAATCTTACGCTTCATACCTCAGAATTTGCGCGCCAAACGTCAATTAAATTCAATCTCTTCCAATGATGACGACCACGGGAAGACTGCGGTGGTTTGGATTCAAGGTGAGATCAGCTTCCGAGACTACAAAGTGGCTGATCTATGCAATCGTGAAACGACGGCGCGACATAATTGAGCCTAGCCACGAATCGATGAATGAGTTCGACCTGTGGCCATTGCGCGCTTTCCGACGCATGCTCCAGCTGATACTGCGCTATTCTGCATGACAATACGAGAGACCCCGAAAAAGGAGACTATACAAAAATGCTTCGTAAATGGTTAAGGCATCTGCGATTACGTTTGTGGATCTTGCCGCAACTGCACAGGACATACAGCAGCCTGTCCGTGGCAGAGACATTCAAGAAGATTTATCGCACCAGAGCTTGGGGCAATAACGGGGCACCATTCACTTCTGGGGGAGGATCGAGTGGTCCCGTCTCAGAACAATACTGTGCGGCCGTTGTCGAATTCATTCGGGACCATCAGGTGCAGAGTGTGGTCGATCTAGGTTGTGGCGACTTTGTTGTCGGGCGGCAGATTGTAGAGGCCACCGGCGTACGCTACACGGGCGTCGACGTAGTCCCGGAATTGATTGAACATCACAAAAGCACCGTGCACGATCCCCGGGTCAGCTTTCAGTGTGCGGATATCACCAGCGATCCATTGCCCGCGGCCGATTTGTGCTTGATTCGCCAGGTTCTCCAGCATCTGTCCAACGATGAAATTGCCAAGGTTCTTGCTAACATCGGGACGTTTCGCTGGATACTTGTTTCCGAGGACGTTCCGACCAATCCACGATCGTTCAACCGCGATAAGCCACATGGGCCCGATGTGCGCGGCTATTACGGTTCCGGTGTCTATCTCGATCGACCTCCATTCTCCAGGCCGGCCAAGGAGCTATGGAGTTTCGGGTTGCGAGAGGAAGCGGTGCTGAGGACCGTGCTTCTTGGTCAAGCGAGCGCCAAGTAGATCGCAGCTAGCCATGTAGCATGGTTATCACTAGAGGAATCAATTTACTTTTCTAAATCCGGCAGGCAGTCTACCGAAAGGAACCATGAGGACAGATATTCGAACGCAAATCAACCTTGGCGTCGACAGGGGGGACACTTATGGATGGGTTCCCATGGCAATGCTGGCTGCCGGCGTTCCCCTGGGGATATGGGGTACCTATTCTCTACTGGGGGGGGGAGGGGGGGAATCGGTCGCATTTGGCGCGGTGGCAGGATGGTTTGTCTTACTCGCCATAGGATATTTGGGTCTGCAAAGTCTAAGCGGGTCGGCATGGTACAGCCTTCCGATTTTACTAACGCTCGAGGCTCTGCTTGAGTTTGTCTGCCTGCCGGCTTGGAGGTTCGCAGCAGGCGATGAGGTAATGGACTCCGTTTATGTTCATGCGATGTCTTTGATTCTGATTGGGTTTGCCGCTTTCTGGATCGGAAGCCTGGCGTTCAAGAGAGAAGTCAGAATGCGATTTGTTCCGCAGGTGCGGGATACACCCAGTCGGGTGGCGCTCATAGGCGCTGCTATGTTCGTTCTGGGCCTTCTGGGGAATGTGCTGAGTTGGAAACTTGGCTTGTCATTGTACCTAAACACCTCGGACAAAGCGGGATTTCATGAATCTTCACTTCCGTTCATGGGATGGTTGACGTTTTGCTCGAGCCTCCTGCAGGGAGCATTGGTAGTCTCTGCAATCGAAGTGCTTGGCAAGCGATCCGACAAGCCGCTCATAAAGGCTGTATTCTGGCTCTCATTTGTGTCGTTAGTAGGTTTTGGCTTGATATCTGCCATGAAGAGCGGGACTTTGTTCCCGCTTCTACTCCTGGTTCTCGTATATTCGCTAACGAGAGGTCGAATTCCTCGAATTGCGTTCTTGATACCCCTGCTACTCCTCCCGATTTTTCCGTTCGTGGGTGCGTACCGGACTAATTTGCAATCCGGATATGCCGCTCAGGTAAATACCATAGCAGGACAGGCAGCGGTGCTTGGGAAGTCGATTGCCGACGTTGCTGAGACTCCTTTCTCACGGAGCGAAGTGGGTGGAGATGTCGTTGACCAAGCGACCGGCCGTCTCTCGCTTCTCACTTCCGTCCACGACGTAATCGGCCTCCCCGCTCCTTCCCTGTTGAATGGTAATGAGAAAATATGGCTTGCGCCCCTGTATCCGCTGGTGCCTAGATTCTTATGGAAGGATAAACCAGTTTTCGATAAGGGCGTGCGGCTTAGTCTTGCGCTTGGCCGCGGTGGCTCTACATCGTCAGCGCCGACGCAAATCGGAGATCTGTATTCGATGTATGGAACTATTGGGGTTGTAATCGGAATGCTCGTCTACGGGATATGCTCCCAGCTATTCATGAACTGGGTCAGCGGCGGCCTGTCGGAGAAAGGATTGTTTGTTTATATTATGATGCTGATGACATTGCTTAATCTAGAGAGCGACGTTGTGGCGCACGTGGGATCAATCGTGCAGAATGGCATCACATTGTTAGCGCTGTCATATGTAGTCTATGGACGACCAGTCTCCTCTCCGCATATTGGGAAATACTCGCGTCTAATAGGTTCGTTATGAAAGTTCTGATCACCGCGATCGGGCATTTTAGCGACATGCCCGGTGGGTCGTCGAAGATAGCGTCCGATGAGGCGGAAGAACTTCTGCGTCGTGGGGAAGAGGTTTGGGTGCTGGCGCACGGAGCGCCTTCGCTACCCGAATACGAACTAAGAGATGGGATCCATCTTCTACGGTATACCCCGGCGAAGGTTGCGCCTTGGAATCCTGCCCGCGGGTCTGCCCATCAGAAGGCCATCAGTGCTGTACTTGCGCGGCACTTGCCACAAGTGGACGCGATCCATGGACATGTTCCACTGCAAGGCCTGGCGGCACTCGATTTCTACGGCGATTCAGTCCATTTCTGCTACACGATTCATTCCCCGGCAAGAATGGAAATGGCCATCGAGTGGAGGAACTCAAGCTTCCTGCGCAGAATGACGGCTCCAATAGGTTTGGCGATAATCAATCGGATCGAGGCGGAGTGCCTGCGCCGGTCGCGTTCAGTTACGGCACTATCGCAATACACCATCGACTGCATTGGCAAAATGCATGGAAAAGGGATTGCCGGGAAGGTGCAGTTAATACCGGGGTGGGTGGACACTTCGCGGTTCGTTCCAGTAGAGGATCGAGAGCGAGCGAAAGCGCAATTGGGATGGCCAACGGACATCCCGATCTTGTTTACGCTACGGCGGCTGGCTTCGCGAATGGGTTTGGACCGCTTGCTCAACGTAAGCCATCGGCTGCATGGCGAAGGATACAAGTTTCACCTCATGATGGGGGGAAGCGGGCCGCTGCGGGAAAGGTTGGAGGAGCAGGCGAGGAATCTCGGGCTGAGCGGCTCGGTGACTTTTTTGGGGCGGCTGGAGGATCGGGAGCTGCCGCTGGCTTATGCCGCGTGCGACGCTTTTGTGTTGCCGACGGCAGAACTGGAGTGCTTCGGGTTGATTGCCCTGGAGGCGCTGTCGGCGGGGCGTCCGGTATTGGCGACACCGGTGGGAGCGATTCCGGAAGTCATTCGTAAGTTTGAATCGTCTTGGCTGGCTCGATCAGCAGACGCCGAGGACATCGCTGAGTTACTTCGTCAATATCTGGCATGCAAGCTGCCGGAGCATGCTCCGGCGCAACTGCACGATCAGATACGCCGCGATTACAGCCGCGAGCGGTTACTGCCCTTGTATATTGAGGCCACGGTGGGTGAGCAGTCGCGTCTCGGCCCTGGTTCGCTTTTCTAGTAGGGCTTCTTCTCGTTTCATGTTGCTAAACCCAAGACGGTTCCTATGCCAGGGTTTCTTGGCCAGCGAGCGCAAACATTCTATTTGGCGTCCACCTGCTAATATGTGCTCCCTGAAATAGGGATGTCCGCGAGGAAATTTCCGCTCGGGAGCTGGCCGCTCCGCTTGTGGATAACCATTAATTGCTCAGAAAAAGCCGCACCTCAGGCTTTGCAGGTTGCCGCGCCCAAATAGAATGGGCGGTCCCATCGTAATACGTATTGGGTCAAAAATCGAGGCGAACATGTGCGGAGTAGCAGGGTTTATCTCAAAGACGGATGTTATCGAAGCATCGTCTCTTGACTCCGTTCGGCGCATGACAAGCCGCATGCGCCCACGCGGCCCCGATGCTGAGGGTGTCTGGACAGGGAAAGGTGTTGCTTTGGGTCACCGGCGCCTGGCCATTCTCGACCTAGATGCACGTTCCAACCAGCCGATGATCACGATCGACGGAAACTACAGCATTGTTTTCAATGGAGAGATCTACAACTTTTGCGAACTTCGTCGCGAACTGCAAGCCAACGGTGTCGTTTTCCGCACAACATCCGATACCGAAGTTTTGCTGGCGTTGTTTGCCCGGGAGGGTGAACGCATGTTGCCGAGGTTGCGTGGTATGTTTGCCTTCGCTATATGGAATGCTCGTTCCCGTGAGTTGTTTCTCGCTCGCGACCCCTACGGCATCAAGCCGCTCTATTACGCACCAATAAAGAGCGGCCTGCTCTTTGCTTCGCAGGTCAAGGCGCTACTGGCTTCTGGGCTGGTTTCGACGACATGCGAGCCGGCCGGAGTGGCGGGATTTTACCTTTGGGGTAGCGTGCCGGAGCCATGGACACTTTACCGTGATGTCTTCGCCTTGCCTGCCGGGTGCTCGTTGTGGGTGCGCGCCGGTAAGCCGGAGACGCCGGTGAGCTGGAATGACATCCGTGCCAACTGGCAGGGGGAAGTTCGCAAGCAATCCGCCCCAGAATTGCAAGACGTTGTGCGGCAGGCAGTGACGGATTCTGTGCGCGCGCATTTGGTGGCCGACGTTCCGGTGAGCGTGTTCTTGTCCGGAGGTATAGATTCGGGAGCGGTTGCCGGCGTGGCAGCTGGATTGGGCGCGAAGGTGGAGGGCATTACCGTAGGATTTGACGAATTTTCCTCTTTGCATGAAGATGAGGTGCCCGTTGCCGCCGCCATAGCCGCGCATTATGGTTTGCCACACCATGTGCACCGAGTATCCCGTGCCGAATTCGAGCGGGATACCCAGCGCATTCTTGATGCCATGGACCAACCCTCCATCGATGGCGTCAACACTTGGTTCGCCAGCAAGGCGGCGGCCGAGCGTGGCTACAAGGTCGTGCTGTCGGGGGTGGGTGGCGACGAACTCTTTTACGGTTATTCCCATGTCCGCCAGATTCCCCGTGACGCGATGCTGGAGAGGGCGATTGCGGCCATTCCCGGTGCTTGCTCATTGCTGAAGGCGCTTTGCGCCTATCTCGCTAAGAGCCGCGCACAGCCCAAGTTCAATGGCGTACCGAAATTCATGGGCTCTCTGGAGGGAACGTATTTCCTAAAACGTGGCCTATTCCTGCCCGAGGAGCTACCAACACTGATGGGGGTCGAGAGGGCGCGGGAAGGATTGGCGCGGCTGGGCGGCTCGCCGCCAGGCATGACTAAGACCGGGCCACGAATGGGGCAGCCGGGGTTTGCCTGCTAGATTCGACGCTCTATCTGCGGAACCAACTGCTTCGCGACAGCGATTGGGCCAGTATGCAGCATTCCCTGGAATTGCGTACACCGCTGGTGGATGCCACATTATTGGACACACTGAAACCGTTTCTTACGGGCTTCGCTGGCGGAGCTGGCAAAAGGATGCTAGCGCGTTCACCGTTAAGGCCGTTGCCGCAAAATGTTATAAATCGTCCTAAGTTGGGGTTCGGTGTGCCGATGGCTAAGTGGCTCTCCGCGGCTACTGACCAACAGGGCTGGGCCGGTCTGCCTCTTCTCGCAGCTCCCGGGACGCCTTGGGCGCGGCGCTGGGCCAAGACGGTAATCGGGGCAATGATAGGACGCGAGTGATTCACGCTGCAGCCCCGCACCTGTATGAGTCGCTCCGGGGATCGGAGAAGGATGTCCGCCCGGTTCGGCCGATCTGATTCACACCCATAACCTGTGGAGGATGCCCAATATCTATTAGGATCGTACCTCTCGAAAGAATCCCGACGATGGCCCAGTTTCTTCAACGACGTTCTTGATGTGCGTCTTGGGAGCGAACGCTCTACAAAAGAAAATGCTCTGGCATGTATACAAGCTCCTGTACCGGGCGATTTCATCGAGTGTACAGTGGAAAGGAGTGAGCATTCATGTCAGTGCTGATAAAGCCTATCGAGGAGAATGTGGCGCCGGGAGACGGTGACGGTGAACGAAAGCGCGTACTCGTTTGCGTAGGTACCTATCTGCCGGGGTACAAGGCTGGCGGCCCCATCCGCAGCATTGAGAACCTGGTGGCGGCGCTGGGCAATGAAATCCAATTCCAGATCGTTACACTGGACCGCGATCTTGGAGACGAGGCGCCGTATCGCGGTATTAAAGAGAATCAATGGGTGCGGGTTGGCCTTGCGGATGTGATGTACCTGCGCCCTGGGTGGCTGGGACTACTCGGCACCTTTGGCTTACTTCGTTCTTTGGATCAGAATACTGTTCTCTACCTCAACAGCTACTTTTCGCGGTGCTTCTCTATTTTACCTATGTTCATGTACTGGCTGGGACTATGCCGGCCGCGGCAGGTTGTACTTGCTCCGCGTGGTGAGTTTTCGCCCGGAGCGCTAGCGCTGAAAAAGAGAAGAAAGCTCGTGTATATTAGGCTTTCTCAATGGCTTGGGCTCCATAATGGCATCATCTGGCATGCGTCCAGCGAGTTCGAGGCTGTCGATATTCGCCAATGTTATTCAAAGCTGTCGAGCATCGACGTCGCGGCTGTGATAGCCACGGCGCAGGGCATTATAGCCCCAGCATCGTCGGTTGGACAACGGCGATGTAAGAAGGCGGGGGAGTTGCGCGTCATATTCGTTTCGCGGATTTCGCGAATGAAGAACCTTTCGAGCGCGCTGAAGATGCTGGACGGAATTTTGGGCGACGTTTTGTTCGATATTTACGGTCCGGCAGAAGACGCGGGCTACTGGAGCGAGTGCCAGAAGTTGATTTCTGCGCTGCCGGCGAATGTACGCGTGGAGTATCAGGGGCAGATCGAACACGAGAAGATTGGCCGGGTGTTCACCGAGCACGATCTGTTTCTGTTTCCTACTCTCGGCGAGAACTTCGGGCACGTGATCTGTGAAGCGCTCCTCGCTGGTTGCCCGGTTCTGATCAGCGATCAAACACCGTGGCGCGATCTGGAGAAGCGTGGCGCGGGTTGGGCCATTCCGCTGCAGGAGACGGAACGATTTCGCTCTGTGATTCAGCAGTGCGTTGATGCCGATGAGGAGTCGTATGCCGCGCTCGCAGCCAGCGCCAAACAGTACGGGGAAACAGTTACGTCCGCGCCAGAGATTATAGAGGCGAACCGCAGGCTCTTTCGGGATGCATCGGTTTCTCGGCAGTAGCGGGCACCCCACGGCTTCAGAGACTCATGCCTGTGGTGGAAGTGATGTTTTTCAGAAAACATCAAGTGACCCGTAAATCGCACCCGGTTCCTGAGTTTCAGTAAAGGCTATTAGTTTGGCTCCGGGACTTAAAACGTCCATTTGTGATAGTGAGGATGCTCTATGGGAAGAGTTGCCGGCACGAGGCTGATTCTGGCGTTGGCTCTAGCTTTTGCGGCGGCGAATGTCGCGCGGGCGGAAAACTTCGTGTTCGAGACCTCCGTAGCCAGACTCGTGATCGGGTCAGATGGCGTGATAAGCAGCCTTATCGAGAAGCAGAATGGGAAGGAACAATTGCGTCCGACGAGACTACCCTTCGCGACAGTCAGAAAAGGTGGCCAGCGATTCCCAACCTCGGCCGTTGAGCAGCGTGCCGGCCTGTTTCATGTCACCTTTGGGATTTCGGGTGTCTCTGCGGACTATCGCATCACCGCGTTGGAAGATTACATCATGGTCGAGTTGGCGGGAGTTCAAGGAGATGGCATCGAAGAAGTCCGTCTGATGCAACTCAGCACTGCCTTGGCAAATACAGGCAGAGTGCTTGGCGTGCAGTGGGACGGCGATTTCGCCGTCTGCCTCATGGGGCTGGGCGAGCGGGTGGATCCCGAGATTGCGGGCTCGGTGATGTCGGCGTCTGTTTACCCCGAATTCTCCATGGAGGGTCAACGCATTGCGCTAATCGCCGTGCCCACGCCGCGGTTCCTGGAGATCGTGCAAAAAGTGGAACATGATTTTCAGCTTCCCTCCTCGACGATTGACGGAACCTGGGCCAAGCTTTCGATGGACGCACGCACAAGCTATCTCTTTACCGACCTTACCGAAGCCAACGCGGACGAGACGATTCGCTATGCGAAGATGGGCGGATTCCGTTACATCCTCATATACTCTGACACTTGGTCGGCGTCGCTTGGGTCGTATCCAATTAATCTTAAGAGCTTTTCCCGTGGCGAGGCTAGCCTCAAATCAGTGATTGACAAGTGCCACGCGGCAGGACTTAAAGTCGGCATGCACATGCTGACTAGCTTCGTGAGGAAGGACGATCCACTGGTGAGACCGAAACCGAATCCTGGGTTGCTCAAGGACGGCCAAGCCACCCTCGCGACGGATGTGAGCGAAACGGCGACGGAAGCTGTAGCGACGTTGGCCTTGGCAGGTTCTCCGATGGCAGCAGGCCCCTCCGACATTGTGATCGACGATGAGATCATTCGCTGTAGCCGAATCAACGGCGCGAAGTTTCTCCAGTGCGAGCGCGGGTTCACGGGAACGAAGGCCGTGCTGCATAAGACCGGCGCGAAAATCCTACATCTGGCAGAGCGGGACGGCGCATATCTGGCGGATCTGCGATCGCCGCTCGCAGGCGCCATTTCGGATCGCGTGGCCGGAGTGATCAACCGCGTAGGCTTCGACATGATCTATTTGGACGGTGGGGAATTGAATAGTGCGGACGGGCCGTCCTGGTACTGGGTAGGTGTGCAGCAGTCGCAGATATTGGAGCGGTCGAAGCGCGACCTGCTAGTGCAGGGTTCGGGCACAACGCACTGGACGTGGCATATTTTCTCCCGCGGCACCTGCGATGACTTTGCTGCGGTGGGGGTGAAACAGTATTTTGATTATCATAAAATTGCTGATTCTTGGCATTTCTACCATGACAATTTTCTGCCGGCAGAGCTGGGCTGGGTGGGATTCCTCCAAGATGCACCGGATCACCCTGCAACCACCCCCGACGAACTGGAATACTACGCGGCGCGAATGCTGGCGCTGGACTCGGCGTTGTCTCTTGAAACGAGTTTGAGTGCCCTACACGCGAACGGCCGTACCGAGGTAATGCTGAAACTGCTCGGCGAGTATGAGCAATTGCGGTTGAGCGGCGCGGTGCCAAAGGCAGTGCGCGAACAGTTGGCGCAGGGCGAGTGGCACATGACGGGGCGGGGAGAGTTTCACCCAATTCGGTACGACGCGAAACGGATGGTTATACCGGGAGAGATCACGTTAGAGAACCAATTCGAAGTGCAGCCGCTGAAGTTCCGGTTCCAAGTAGTGCCGGAACTAGCCTCTACCGGCGATCCGGTGAATATTCCGTTGCTGCGGGGCCAACCGCCGGTTGAAATCCGACCGCCGGGCGCTCAGGATGCGATGCCCGGCGCGCTTGTGCAGCGCGTCGAGTTGAGCAAGGCGGTGCAGGATACAGACAGCGTTTTCATGGTTGGGCCAAGTGACCGGACGCCGGGCAGGGCGCTCGACCTGACAAGGCACCGCGCACTGGCAGTGCAACTGGAAGTCGAGGGGTCTGCGCAGGCTTCTGGCGAAAGTTCCGTGCTGAATGTTCAACTGGAAGCTGGCGGAAAAACCTATCGCGACTACTACATCGATTTGGACTTTCGGGGTCTCAAGACGGTCATCCTGCCCGAGCCCGGGACAAGCAGGATGCTGGCCGAGTTCCGGCCGGCCCCTTCGAACTATTCGTTTAAGGCGGCCATGTACGGGTTCAATTACGGGAACGTGGTTGCTCTCAACCTACGTTGGATGCGTTACGCAAAGGGCAGCGGCGTACGTTGCCGGATCCGTCTGGTAGAGGCACTCGAGGAGCGGAGCAGTGTGTTGAAGGACATTGAGATTTCGGCAGGCTCGGTGAAGATCGCGATTCCCGGAGAGATGGAGACGGGAGATTACGCCGAATATTGGGGAGAAGGGCCGATTCGACTCTTCGACCGGAACGGGGTTCTGCTTCGGACTGTGCCTGCCAATCGTGCACCAGCGCTGAGGGCGGGAGAAAACAGGTTGGCGGTGAAGGCGTCAGGACCAGGGAGTGTGAAGCTGACGGCGATCACGCTAGGGAAGTGATCCGCGTGGCTGCGGAATGCCTGCGTCGACGAGATAGATCTCCTATCGCCTCGGTGGACTTCGAAGCGGTCTCATGCAATAGGTCTTGAAATGGCCCAGCTTTAAGTGTGGCGTAAAAATCGCATAGAATCCTGGTTAGCTCCTGAGGGATATTCCGCAGCCATTGAGTGAGATTATTAGACCAGTTCCGAAATGTGAGCGGAGCAATACCGCCCGGGGATTACTTGCAATGGCTTACCCGGGAGAAAGCGTGGATGAAGAGATGGACTTAAGTATATTTGCGGGAAAGACCCTTCTAATTACCGGCGGCACGGGCACGTTTGGTAATGCCGTGGTCGATACAGCTGCCAAGGTTGGCTTTGGTGAGATTCGTATTTTCAGCCGGGATGAGAAGAAGCAAGACGACATGCGGGGGCGGCTGAAGAACGCTGCGGTGAAGTTTTACATCGGCGATGTGCGTAATTACGACAGCGTTCATCAGGCAATGCATGGCGTGGACTTCGTGTTTCATGCGGCGGCGCTGAAACAGGTCCCGTCGTGTGAGTTCTTTCCAGTCGAAGCTGTACTGACAAACACGTTTGGCGCTGAGAATGTCATGAAGGCGGCGCTTGCTTTCGGCGTCAAAAAAGTGATCGTGCTGAGCACTGACAAAGCCGTGTATCCGGTCAACGCAATGGGAATGTCGAAGGCGTTGATGGAGAAGTGCATGGTGGCGAAGGCACGAATGTTCGGGGAAACATCTACAATCTTCTGCGGGACACGTTATGGAAACGTCATGGCCTCCCGAGGATCGGTGATTCCGCTATTCTTGAATCAGATTTTGGCTGGAGATCCACTAACCGTGACTGATCCGAATATGACTCGCTTCATGATGACCATTGAGGGAGCGGTGGACCTTGTACTCTACGCATTCTCGCACGGCGCGCCTGGGGACATTTTTGTACAAAAAGCTCCGTCGGCAACCATCGGTACTCTGGCGCAAGGACTGCTGCGGCTTCTGAATGCGGAGAATGAGGTTCGGGTCATCGGTACGCGGCACGGCGAGAAACTCTATGAAACGCTCTTGAACCGCGAAGAGATGGCCCAAGCCGAAGACCTTGGCGATTACTACCGGGTGCCGGTCGATGCGCGGGATCTAAACTATTCGAGCTTTTTTAGCAAGGGAAGAACCGAGGTTTCCAAAGCCATTGACTACAATTCCCACAACACGGAGTTGCTGGATGTGGAGGCGATGATGAACTTGCTGCTGAAGCTGCAGTGTGTGCAGGATGTCATGAAGGGCAAGGCGGTGCTGGCGTGACGAGGATTCTCATCACAGGCGGACGGGGGTTCCTGGGCCGCAATCTGGCGGTTCATCTGCTTGAGCGCAAGGACTGCGAGACCACGATCTTTGATCAAGGGGATTCGGCCGAGGACCTAAGGAACTCGCTGCTTGAGGCCGACGTGATCTTCCATCTGGCCGGCGTCAATCGGCCGCATAATCCGATCGACTTTGAGACGGGGAATGCAGGGCTGTCGGAGTATGTGTGTCAGATCCTGCGGGAAGGCAGGCACTCTCCGAAGATCGTCTTCAGTTCCTCGATCCAGGCCGAATTGGACAATCCCTACGGAGTGAGCAAAGCGAAGGCGGAGGACGCGCTGCGGCAATTTGCCTCGGAGACCGGAGCCTGTGTCCGGATCTACCGCCTGAAGAATCTGTTCGGCAAATGGTGCCGGGCCAATTACAACTCAGTGACAGCAACCTTTTGCCACAACATTGCGAACGACCTGCCCATCGCCGTCTCGGACCCTGCGCGGAAGGTGGAACTGAGCTACGTGGACGATGTTGTGGCGGCATTCTTGACGGAGATAGATGGGAGGAAGAGTGAAGCCGAGACGGGCGCGGAGATTCCGGTCTACTCTATTCAGCTCGGCGATCTCGCAGGCAGAATTCAGGCGTTTCATGAGATGAGGAGCACACTGGTTCTTCCGGATTTTACAGATTGGTTCAACCGGGCGCTCTATGCGACATATCTATCGTATGTTCCGCCGGCTGCGCGACGGCACAACCTGGAGATAAAGTCCGACGCCCGCGGCAGCCTGGCGGAATTCATCAAAGCGAAGCACTTTGGACAGATCTTCGTCTCCAGAACCAAGCCTGGGGTGACGCGGGGGAACCACTATCACCACACCAAGACAGAGAAATTCTTCGTAGTGCAAGGTGACGGCTTGATCCGGATGAGAGCCGTTGAAGGTGGTCTGATCGAAGAATATCCCGTGACGGGCAATGCGTACCAGGTGATCGACATTCCGCCCGGATTCACGCACTCGATCACCAACGTAGGCACGGGAGAAATGGTGACCCTGTTCTGGTCGAGTGAGATATTCGATCCGAATCGCCCGGATACCTACTACCTTCCCGTCGATTCCGAGGTTCAAACCAAGTCTGTGCTGGTGGGCAAAGCATGAAGGTCGCAACGATTTTGGGCACTCGGCCGGAAATCATTCGTTTGTCTCGGGTGATTGCAGCATTGGACCGTTACACGGAACACGTACTCATTCACACCGGTCAGAACTATGACTATGAGCTGAACCAGGTATTCTTCGAGGATCTGGAGATTCGCCGGCCCGACTATTTTCTCCAGGTGGCGGGAAAGAATGCGGCCGAGACGATAGGGCTCGTGATCTCAAAATCGAGTGAGCTGCTCTCCGAGGTTCAGCCGGACGCGGTGCTGATACTGGGCGACACGAATAGTTGCCTCGCTGCGTTGGCGGCCAAGCGATTGAAAATCCCGGTCTTTCACATGGAAGCCGGAAATCGCTGTTTTGATGAGCGTGTTCCAGAGGAGATCAACCGGAAGATTGTCGACCATATCAGCGACATCAATCTGCCGTACAGCGACATATCCCGCGCATACTTGCTGCGCGAGGGGATCGCGCCGGATCGAATCATCAAGACAGGCAGTCCAATGTACGAAGTACTGTCATACTATCGCCAGAAGATTGATCGGTCCGACGCTCTGACACGGCTGGGATTGACTGAAGATGGTTATTTCATGTTGAGCGCGCACCGGGAGGAGAACATCGACTCCCCCATCCAGTTTCAAAACCTCGTCAAAGTCCTGGAAGCCATAGCCTCAGAATACAAACTGCCCGTCATTGTCTCCGTGCATCCGCGGACACAGAAGCGGATTGACGCAGAGAGCGTGACCTTCTCTGAAAACATCCACTTAGTGAAGGCTATGAGCCTGTCCGATTACGTTCATTTAATGATGAAGGCGAAGGCAACGCTTTCAGACAGCGGAACCATCACAGAAGAATCGTCGATTCTCAACTTTCGGGCGCTGAACATCCGCGAAGCACACGAGCGCCCCGAAGGAATGGAAGAAGGGGCGGTGATGATGACCGGGCTTCACCCGGAGTGCGTTCTGGACGCGCTGAAGGTTCTGGAGGCACAGCCAACCGGTGAGCACCGAGCGCTCCGAATCGTTTCGGATTACAACATTCCCAATGTGTCTGAAAAGGTTGTACGGATCATTCACAGCTATGTGCATTATATAAACCGATTAGTGTGGCATAAGCAATGAGACTCGTAGCAAGGCACGAAGCTCGAACCCAGCTTTGTAACATTAGGATCTCCTCTTAGCGCATGAAAATTCTCATTTTGACGCAGTGGTTTGAGCCGGAGCCGACCTTCAAAGGGATGTTGTTCGCCCGAGAACTGGTTGCACGCGGCCATGAAGTTGAAGTGCTCACCGGCTTTCCTAACTATCCCGGGGGGAAGGTTTATCCGGGCTACCGGATACGCCCTTGGGCACGCGAGAAGATCGACGGTATCAATGTGCTGCGCGTTGCGCTTTACCCAAGTCACAACAATTCCGGTCTTCATCGAGCCCTGAACTATGTGAGTTTTGCAATTTCGGCAGCAGTCATCTGCACAGCTTTGATCAAGAAGCCCGACGTGATGTATGTCTACCATCCGCCGATTACAGTCGGAGTTGCTGCGGCAGTGATTGGATTCTTTCGGAGGACACCCTTCGTTTACGATATTCAGGATCTCTGGCCTGACACGGTCGCCGCTTCAGGGATGATGTCGAATCCAGCGGTTCTTGGCTTGTTGGGAAGTTTGTGCAAGTTCGTCTATCGCCGCGCTAGCCACATCACGGTACTCTCCCCCGGCTTCAAGGATACATTGGCCAGACGCGGAGTTCCGCCGGACAAGATCGACGTGATTTACAACTGGTGCGACGAGACGGTATTCAAGTTTGATTATGACCCTGGAGCGCGCCGGGCCGGTAGCGCGGATAAGTTCAGCATTCTCTTCGCCGGGACGATGGGTACAGCCCAGGGGCTCGAGAGTGTGCTTCAGGCAGCGCAAATCTGCCGGCGAACAGCGCCAACTGCGGAGTTTCTTTTCGTGGGTGGCGGCGTGGAGCGGGCCAAGCTGGAGAGAATGGCTGAGGAAATGCAACTCGAGAATGTTAGGTTCATGCCTCGACAGCCGATGCACGCCATGGGCGGGATCCTTGCCGGCGCAGACGTTTTACTGGTGCACTTGAAAGACGATCCATTGTTCCGCATTACCATCCCATCGAAGACTCAGGCCTACCTAGCCGCGGGAAAGCCCATCCTGATGGGGGTCCGCGGCGATGCTGCCGATCTGGTGAAGCAGTCACAGTCCGGCGTTCTCTGTGAACCGGGCAATCCACAAAGCATTGCTGATGCGGTGAAGGAACTCGCTGACGCCGGCCCTGAGCGGCTTGCCGCCATGGGCCACAACGGTAGAGCGTTCCATGACCGCGAACTATCCATCTCCGGTGGCGTCGAAAAGTTTGACCGTGTTTTCAAGGCGGCCGCCGATCCGTCGCCGGGCTTGCGCCATCGGCAGAGCGGATGGCGGTTCTGGATCAAGACAGCGTTCGATCGCGGCGCCGCACTTTGCGGACTCATCCTTCTGTCGCCTGTATTCATAGGGGTAAGCGCGCTTGTCGGGTTGTCTATGGGATTCCCTGTCCTGTTCCGGCAGCAGAGGCCTGGCCGGTTTGCAAAGCCGTTCCGGCTATTGAAGTTTCGCACTATGTCGGAGCGGCGCGATGCGAGTGGGAAGCTGCTGCCCGATGCAGTCCGGCTGACTCGGGTTGGACGAGTG
Source organism: Acidobacteriaceae bacterium (assembly GCA_003151985.1). GTDB lineage: Bacteria > Acidobacteriota > Terriglobia > Terriglobales > Acidobacteriaceae > Telmatobacter. The sequence goes on along the minus strand of PLZC01000065.1, from coordinate 8,834 downwards.
CTGCGAGCTACAAGTCTGGACGAGTTGCCGCAGTTGTGGAATGTACTTCGTGGTGACCTGAGCCTGGTGGGTCCAAGACCTCTTCTGATGGAGTATTTGCCTCGCTACTCGGCGGAACAGGCGCAGCGGCATGACGTGATGCCGGGCATTACTGGGTGGGCACAGATCAACGGACGAAACGCGTTGACGTGGGCAGAGAAATTCACCCTAGACACGTGGTATGTCGATCACTGGTCACTGTCGCTGGACATTAAAATCCTGGTCATTACGGCTTGGCGTGTGCTGCGGCGGGATGGAATCTCGCGAGCCGGCCATGCCACTATGCCCGAATTCCACGGAACCTAGCAGCGGTGGCCGTCAACATGAGTCGATCAATTAGCTGGCACCTTGCGGCTTCGAACGGCGCAATCTCATTTCGATAGTGTACAGAGGTTATTTATGGTCAATTTTGCATCCAACCTAACACTGCGGCGGATACTCATCCCGGCTCTGCGAGTCTTTGGAAACTTCAATGTGACGATTCGCCATGGTCTAACCGGGTCGCCGATGCGAGTTCACGTGTTCAAACATAAGGGCTATTGGTTCTACGGAAGTAAGAGAGAGGAGGACACATTGCGGTTTGTCCAAAGAGTCTTGGGGGCCGGACAGACTGTCATGGACATTGGTGCGAACATTGGCTATTTAACCGCGTTGTTTGCGCACATCGTTGGGGAGTCTGGACGCGTCGTGGCCTTCGAGCCCGGAGAGGAAAACCTGCCCTACCTCGCCGCGAATGTCGCTAGGTACGCGAACGTAACGATTGTTAAGAAAGCCGCGTCCAACATCTGCGGCCGCGCCGAGTTCCTCGTGGAGGATCTCACTGGCCAGAACAACTCGTTGCTCTCGGATTTGACGACACTTGAACGGAACAGCAGAGCAGCAGGCGTTACCGCTCACACAAAGAAGGTGCAAGTAGAGACAGTTTCGATCGATTACTTTTGCGAAACCGAACGATTCACTCCCGTGCTCGTGAAAATCGATGTAGAGGGGGCGGAATTGATAGTGTTGCAAGGAATGGATCATACTTTGCGTCAAGCATTGCCGATTCTCATAGTCGAGATATGGAGGGAAGGGGCAACGGCTCTTCGCGTACTGAAATACCTCTTTTCGTTTGGCTATTGCGTTTTCAACTCCGATGGTCTTCGCGTTAGCGACATCTCTTCCCTCAGAACGGCTAACGTATTTTGCCTTCATCGGGTCAAGCATGAAGCTCTTTTGGCCGCTATATCTGGATGACCTCGGTTAGGAAACAGAGATGTTGCAGGAGGACTTGGAAAGAGCTACCGCGAAGGGCAACGTCCGAGAATCCTGACTGCAGCTAAGACGTATCACACGCCCGAGTAGGCACACTGGCATGACGCGATGTCCGGCATTACCGGATGAGCGCAGGTTTGCGGACGAGATTTGATAGCTTGGGAGGAGAAGTTTACTGTTGATGCCTGGTCGATCACGTAAACTTGTTTCTCGACCTTCGCATTCTCTGGATGACCCTTTGAAGGTCATTCACTGGTCAGGCGTATAGAGCCAAGGCCATTCAACGATGCCGGAGTTCCTTTCCAGTAAGAAATAGAGCTGCTGCAAAGGGACTGGCGATACGGCTGAATCCAGCCGATGGCGGGACGCAGGGAATGATACAGAAGACACGGTCAGAAACGGTCACGGTGTTAGTGTCCTCGGTAGGGCGCCGGTCACAGTTGATTGAGAGTTTTCGACAGGCTCTGAGCGACTTAGGGGTAGACGGCCGTGTGTTGGGTGTCGATGCGGCACCTGAAATGGCGCCGGCAGCTTATCTAGTGGATAAGTGCTTTGCCGTGGGGCGTTGTTGCGATCCTGGATTCATTGATGAGGTGCTGAGGATCGCGATTGAAGAAGATGTCTGCCTGATCGTGCCGACAATCGACACCGAACTCCCAGTGTATGCGGCGAATCGGCAACGATTCCTTGAGCATGGCATCACGGTTGCGGTTTCCGACCCGGAGACCGTCAGAATTGCGTGCGACAAAGTTGAAACGCACCGATGGCTGGTGGAAAACGGTTTCCCAACACCCCGTCAAGGCAACCCCGATGAGGTGCTCCGAAGCCCGGTGCAGTGGAAATTCCCACTCATTGTGAAGCCGAGGCTTGGGAGCGCATCAGCTGGCATAGCCGTTGTCAAATCCCTTGTGGCTCTCAGGGAAATTGCCGAGGGTCGGCAGGGCTTGATTGTACAGGAGATTGCCCGCGGCGATGAATACACAGTCAATGTATTCGTTCAAGATGGGCGATGTGTCTGCGCCGTGCCGCACAGGCGGCTTGAGACGCGTGGAGGCGAGGTCAGCAAAGGAATTACAGTCAGGGACGAAAGGCTGATGCAACTGGCAACCACAATTGCGGAGAGGCTTCCCGGAGCACGCGGCGCGCTCAACGTCCAATGCTTTGTGGATGCAGATGGAACCATCACCATTATTGAAATCAATGCGCGGTTTGGTGGTGGATTTCCGCTTGCCAATCGCGCCGGGGCAAAGTTTCCGTTGTGGCTTCTTGAACCGTTGCTGGGGAGACCCGGTACAGAGACCGCTGAATGGCAAGATGGGCTTCTGATGCTTCGTTACGACGACGCCGTTTTCATTCCTGGAGCGCATTCCTCGCATGGATAAGAAGAACGTTTGCGTAGTATTCGATTTGGACGACACTCTCTATCTGGAACGGGATTATGTCCGCAGCGGGTTTCGTGTTGTCGGAGAATGGTGTGCCGAACGGCTGGGTTTGGAAGGAGTTCAGGAGCAGGCTCAAGCACTGTTCGACCAAGGGCGGCGCGGGGACATCTTTGACGCAGCACTTGACCGGCTGGGCGTTGGGCGCGATGCCGGAACGGTTTCCACGATGGTGCGGATCTACCGTGAACATGCGCCGCAGATCAAGCTATTGCCTGACGCAGTTGAATGCCTGGCGCGATTGCAAGACAGGGTTTATCTCGGTCTTCTAACTGATGGGAACCCGGTATCGCAGTGGGCGAAGATCGACGCTTTAGGGCTGCGGGACCGCTTTGACACGACTGTTGTAACCGGCGAATGGGGGATCGAATTCTCTAAGCCGCACGTCAGAGGTTATCGACACCTGGAGTCCCAATCAGGGACGTGCAGCGGTCGATTTGTCTACGTGGCGGACAATCCGTCGAAAGATTTCCTTGCGCCCCGTACACTTGGCTGGAATGGAATCCGAGTGCGCCGTCCGGCGGGTCTGCATGAACACCAGGGATGCTCGTCTGATCTGGCGCGGTTCGAGGTGTCGAATCTGGAGCCGGTTCCAGATTTGGTATCTGAACTTTACAAAACACAATTCTAAGAGTCAGGGGACGCAATGGGGTCGAAAGCCGTTGAAGCATCGCTGGACGCACCGTGGCCTTTTTTTGCGGACGACGAAATCGAAGCAGCCGCACAAGTTTTGCGCTCCGGCAAAGTCAATTATTGGACGGGCCAGGAAGGACGTAAATTCGAGGAGGAATTTGCGGCATTTACTGGCTGCAAACGTGCCATTGCACTAGCCAACGGCAGCGTAGCTCTGGAATGTTCCTTGAAGGCTTTGGGTGTAGGTCCAGGCGACGAAGTGATTACCACCAGCCGGACCTTCATCGCTTCGGCTAGCTGTGCGGTTATGGTTGGCGCCTGTCCGGTGATCGCGGATGTAGATCGTCAGAGCCAGGATATTACTGCCGAAACCATTCGCAGAGTATTGACGCCACGTACCAAAGCAATCGTTGCAGTGCACTTGGCGGGATGGCCCTGTGAAATGGACGGCATTCTTGCGCTGGCGCGCGAGCGGGGCATCAAGGTAGTAGAAGATTGCGCCCAGGCACACGGCGCCACCTACAAAGGACAGCCCGTGGGGTCGCTCGGTGACGTAGCCGCGTTTTCCTTTTGCCAGGACAAGATTATGACTACTGCCGGCGAGGGAGCAATGGTGACCACTAACTCAGACGAGTTGTGGAACACCATGTGGTCTTTGAAGGATCATGGGAAGAGCTACGATGCGGTTTACCATCGGGAACACGCTCCTGGGTTCCGGTGGTTGCATGAGTCCTTTGGAACAAACTGGAGGCTCACGGAAGTTCAGTCGGCCATCGGGCGATTGCAATTGCAAAAGCTCCCCGGCTGGGTTGAAACCCGCCGGAGATACGCAGCCATATTATCAGCATGTTTTAGTGAATTGCCCGGGATGCGCGTGACTGCGCCTCCAGAACATCTAAGCCACTCTTATTACAAGTACTATGCATTTGTCCGTCCCGAAGCTCTCCGGGAGGGATGGAACCGCGATCGCATTATTGCCACAATCGTTGCGCGTGGAGTTCCGTGCTTTTCAGGCAGTTGCAGCGAAATCTACCTGGAAAAGGCATTTCCCCCCGAGTTGAGGCCGAAGAGCCGGTTGCCCGTCGCCCGCGAACTCGGTGAGACGAGCCTTATGTTTCTGGTTCACCCTACTCTTGAGCCGGAAGAGATTGCCCTGACATGCGAGGTAGTAAGCCAGGTGATGCACAGGGCTACGAGATAGCAACTGAAGCCCTATACAGACGGCGACGATAAACATTTGCGCGCAAGCATCGACAAAGCTGAATGCCTTGGCAGAGAGTGGATCGTACCATACCGCGGGGTCATCGAGTTTGCAATCGCCCGGCGGAAGGCCCTTATCTCTATCATCTTGCCCCCGGTCGCGGCTGGCACTGCGCAACAAACGACGACACGGATCAGCTGAAGGCCCGCAGAATCGGCATCAGCACGAGCCGCGAGGGCAACCCGTGGGACAACGCAGCCTGCGAGTCGTTCATGAAATGCTGAAGTACGAAGAGGTTCTGCGCAACGAATACCGCTACCTGGCCGAGAGCCGCGCCTCGATCCGCGAGTTTCTGGAAAACATTTACAACCAAAAGCGCCTGCACACGGCCCTCGGCTACCTGTCACCGGTCGAGTTCGAGGCGCAACTGGCAGCGCTAAATATGGTGACCTTCGCTGCGCGGCAGCTTGCGGTGTGAGTTTTTAGAGGCATGGGGAAATCTATCGATCCGATGTTGAACGGCAAAGACTGGAGCGGCGTCGGTGCCCACTCCCGGCGCTCATCGGAGTCGATGAGTCTCCATCTCGCTATTCCTTGGCTCGTTGCGCTCCCGCAGAGCCTGCCTCCGCTTCACCGACTTGGATCAGAATGCGCTAAAGTAGTCTTGACGGTCGATTCATTTCCAGCGAACGGCGAGCAGTGTCGTAACCAATTGTGTCGATTGGGTGATTGAAGATCAGAACTGAGAGGAGGATCTCAATGTACTTGAAGATGATTCTGGCAGTATTCGTTGTCGGTGCAGCAATTCCCGCCTTTTCTCAAGTTACTCCGACGGCCACCGGGGGCGGCTTGCCGCTTAGCGTTGGCATCGGCTACTCCAATTACCACACCGACTGGAGTGGCCGTCTAGGGGGGGGCACGGTGTGGGCAGACTGGAACTTCTACCAACGGCCATCGTTTCTGCATGGATTCGGCCTCGAAGTGGAGGCGCGCGACCTCAACTACGGCCGCACGGGTTCTGACCCGAAACTACGCATGGATACCGCCGGCGGCGGGGCGATTTATACGTGGCGCCACTACCGCAAGTTCCATCCATATGCGAAGTTCTTGGTGGGTTTTGGCAGTATTGATTTTAGTTCATCAGTTCCCGATTATACGCATGACAGCCGGACCGTATATGCCCCGGGCGGAGGACTGGATTACCGTGTCTATCGAAATGTTTGGGTGCGCGGAAACTACGAGTATCAGTTCTGGCCGTCATTCTTTAATCATCATGCTCTCAACCCAAATGGTTTCATCATCGGCGCTTCCTACGATTTCAGGCATATTCATTGACTTTCACGGCGTTCGGAGTTCCTCATCTCTGCGCAGTTCCCGACCATCGTAGGAGTGGAATGGGAATCGACTCCTTCCGGATTTGAGATGCCGAGGACGGGCTTCACGGCATCGAGGAAACCACGGCAACTCCGTTTTGATCAAGGGAAGCTAATTCCCGGGCTCGGTAGACCTGTTAGAAACAGGCGTCGCAATCCCATGCTAAATTGTCGCGGAATTGGCTGCCGAAGCCGGTTGTTTCCGTTGCACTCTGGATAGGAGAAAGGCTGCAGGCACCCCACGGCCCTCCTCGACAAGCTTCTCCGGACCACCACCGCCCGGACGTGCAGTCCTCTCCCCCCAGACGCAACTCGCCGCGGCGTAGACCGGTGAAATTGCGACGGCCGTGACGGTCCGCGCCGGGACCTGACGTATACAAAGGGCTCCGTCGCGCCCACAATCAACAATCTGCCGTCACGCATCCTGCTGTTCACGCATCAATGACCCCGGGCGTGTCAATGTTCTCTTGGACTGCTTTAAGAGCCGGGCGACTTTATGGTTCATGGCGGGATCGATGGGTCGCCGGGCATGGCATTCATGGTCGGTCGCTAGCCAGAGCCAGCAGACGCGTGACAAAAGGTTCTAAACGGGATTTGAGCCACGAGACGTGGGACACAGGTGGCCGTGAGCCTGACGTTGCAGTCTGGAGAACCGTTTTGCCGTTGATTCGGGAACTCCGGACCCAATCAACGCCCTCCGTTGCGAAGAACCCGTAAGCGTGCGGTCTTCCCCTCTGGCGTGTAGTCGAGGGTAAGGCGACGATGGGTGATGATTCATTCAGGGAGGGTTAGCTGAGCGTCGCCCTCGTAGGCTGCATGGTTTAGCTGAGAAGCGCCGTCTCGTGGAGTTGGCGTTCGAACCCGGTGCGAGCGTGGCGCAAGTGGGGCGGGCCCAGGGAGTGAAAGGGCACGTGTGGCTCTTGCGCCTATCGCCGATGGTACGGTGAGCTATAGCTTCAAGTCGGGATGCACGAGACTTACCGGTAGCAAACTAATCCACGAATGCTAACATTGGGAGTGAACAATGACGGAAACTGTCTTGGATCGCACGCACGAAATTATACGCCGACTTGAAACTCGAGAAGGCCGTATCGGCATTGTGGGCATGGGCTACGTGGGCTTGCCGCTAGCGCTTCTGTTCAGCGAAGAGCGCTTTGCAATCACAGGCTTCGACATTGATCCCCATAAAGTGAAAACGCTTAATCAGGGTAGTTCGTATATCGTGCGTATCCACGGCGCTGATATCCAGTCGGCGCAGAACAGCGGGTTCGCCGCGACAGCCGATTACAGCCAGATTGCCAAAATGGATGTCGTCATCATCTGCGTACCCACTCCTCTGAATGAATATCACGAGCCTGACCTTACTTACGTCACCGACACTGTAAGAAGTATCGCGCCGTATCTTCAGGAAGGACAGCTCATCATTTTGGAAAGCACAACCTATCCGGGCACCACCGAGGAAGTCGTTGTGCCGCTGTTGGAGGCGGGGAATCCTGCTGGACTTCGCGTAGCGCGGGATGCCGAGAGCCGTGGGTTCTATGTTGCGTTCTCGCCGGAAAGGGAAGACCCAGGCAACGATACTGTTGCCCGGCGGGATATTCCGAAGGTCGTGGGTGGGTGCGGACCCGCAGCACGTGATTTAGCCTGCGCTGTGTACGCCACCATATTCAATCGGTGCGTCCCCGTTTCTTCGCCTGCAGTAGCGGAGATGACCAAGCTGTTGGAGAACATTTACCGCTGTGTGAACATCGCACTGGTCAACGAACTGAAACAGCTTTGTATGCGAATGGGCATCGACCTGTTTGAAGTGATCGATGCCGCCAAGACTAAACCATTTGGGTTTCAAGCTTTCTACCCCGGACCAGGTCTGGGCGGCCACTGTATTCCGATCGATCCGTTCTACCTTGCGTGGAAGGCCAAGCAGTTTGACTTCCACACAAAGTTTATCGAGCTCGCTGGACAAGTTAACCTTGACATGCCCTACTTCGTCGTCGAGAACATCATCGAAGCGATGAGTCAGCGCGGCAAGCCATTGTGCGGTTCACGAGTGCTGTTGCTTGGGCTAGCCTACAAGCGCGACATCGATGACCTCCGAGAGTCGCCATCGCTAACAATTATCGAGCTGCTGCAAAAGCGCGGGGCACTTGTCGAATACAACGATCCGTTTTTCCCCACCGTTGGCCGTGGACGAAAGTACGCGCTGAATATGACATGCACCCCGCTGGAGAAAATCCCTGAGTTCGACTGCGTGGTGATCGTTACTGACCACTCGCAATATGATTTCGCCGAGATCGTAGCCAAAGCTCAGTTGGTCGTCGATACGCGTAATGCGACCAAAGGGATCGTGTCCGCGAATGTTGTGAAATGCTGATCGATTGCGTCGAGACGGCAAAGCGTCTGGAGAGACTTTTGCGGTGCTTCGCCGTCTCAGAAGCGTGACGAGGTGGTTTCCCTTGGCCAGCAGGCCGCGAACCGTCTTGCCGTTGGCATAGTAGGCGTCCGCCACGAAGTAGAACGGCGCCGACAGTCCCAGGGAGTCCAGCAACAAGATCATCTTGTCCAGCAGGGTTCGCTTGTCGCGGTTTGAAAACACGGTGCCTTCGTGGATGCGGCAGGCCAGGGGCAAGGCAAATACGCTGGCCAAGGCCTGTGTAAGCACGGCGACTGCCTGGCAGGAGTGGCCAAAGATGAACTCTGGCTTGGTACTTGACTCGGATTGTTGATGAAGCTTCTTGACTCCGGGCATCTTCCGTCCTGCCTTGGCAACCTTGAGACCGTCGCCGACCAGAACGGCTCTGCCGTTCACGCGCAGGATGCCGGGGTTGAGTCTGAAAACCAGAGCGCACCAGATGCGAGTGAGCTTGCTCAGATCGAGGGCCGAACTGTGGAAGAAGT
>PLZC01000340.1 GCA_003151985.1 Acidobacteriaceae bacterium | reverse complement strand
ACCTGCTTGATTTCCTTGATGCCGCTCATGACGGCGGAGAACTCGATGAAGGTAGCTTGTGTGGTTTCGGCAATGATCTTGGCCAGGGTAGTTTTGCCCACGCCGGGAGGACCCCACAAGATCATTGAGCCTGACCCTGTCCCGTCGAGTTGGTCGCGTTCGATCTGGACGCGCAATGGCTTGCCGGGGCCAAGCAAGTGCTCCTGGCCGCTGTATTCCTCAAGGGTGCGGGGCCGCATGCGCTCCGCCAGCGGCGCGGTGCGCAGAGTGCCTTTTGGACCTTCCGGTTCGCCATCGAAAAGGCTCATAGCGGGTCCTTTCGGTGGTGCGGAGGAGTGCTGTTGGGAATAAGACGCTGGCGCGAAGCTTCATAAAGCAAAACGCTGGCTGCGACGGCTGCATTCAGGCTCTCCACCGGGCCGGGGCAGGGAATCGTGATTGTGCCGCCGGCCCGGGCGGCGAGTTCCTTTGGAATGCCGTTGCCTTCGTTGCCGATAAGCAGGGCGACCGAGCCGGTCAAGTCCGCTCGATTCGCGGGTTCGGCCCCGCGCGCAGCGGTCGAAAGAACCTTGACGCCGGCCTCGCGCAGGCGCAAGAAGCACTCATCCGGCGTGGCCGCGAGCAGCGGGACGCGAAAGACGCTGCCGGCGGAGGCACGGACGGCCTTCGAGTTCCAGGCGCTCACGGTTCCTGGCAGGCTGATGATGCCATTGGCTCCAAATGCTTCCGCCGAGCGGAGGATCGTGCCCAGGTTGCCGGGGTCCTGGAGACCTGCCAGGACCAGCACCAGGGAGGCGTTTTTATCGTGAACGCCCAGCACATGCGCCCAGGTCCAATCGGGCGGCTCCACCAGGGCGGCAATGGGCTGTGGGGATTCGGTGGCCAGGGCCGGCGCCAGAAGCTCCCTGGGCAGCAGTAGGATTTCGATGTCATCGGCCAGAGACAGGGTGTTCAGCAACTGCTCCGCATCCTGAGCTACAAAGACGCAGGCGATGTGCAAACCGGCGCGCAGAGCCTCCTCCAGCAGGTTTGGACCCTCGATGCCGGCCAGGCCGCCCGGGTCGCGGCCGGGTTGAGCCAGCACCCGGCGAAGCTGTTTGAGACGGGCATTCTGCTTACTCTGTACAATGCGGACAGGCATCTCGGGCGGACCGTTCCTTTGCTAGCGCGATTCTAGTCGCTTTAGGCGGTTGCGAGGAGAATGGTGTCCCGCCCAACTTGCACCAATGCTGGTGCTGTGATAGCTTCCGTCTTTACAGCATCTGAAATTCGGGAACTGAGGTAGACCTTTTTGTCCGCGGAGATATTGCGCGTCCATCCCGATGAACCACAGCCTGACCGGATCGATTACATTGTCTCCTGCCTGCGCAAGGGCAACGTAATCGCCATGCCCACAGACACCTTCTACGGTCTGGCGGTGGACCCGGTCAACCTGCACGCGGTGGAGCAGATTTACCAACTCAAATCCCGGCTGAAACACAAGCCGCTTTCGCTCCTGATTTCCTCGCTGTCGCAGGCGTACGAACTGGCGCGCGATACCGATCCGCTGCTGGACAGGCTGGCTGATCGCTTCTGGCCCGGCCCTTTAACGATTATTGTGAGGGCGGGAACCAAGCTGCCGCTGCGCTCGACTGCGAATACGGGCAATGTGGCGCTGCGCGTTCCGGACGCCGCCATTCCCCGTGCCGTGGTGGAACGCTTTGGGCTTCCAATCACCGCGACCTCGGCGAACCTTCAGGGGGCAGCGGAGTGTACGCATGCAGGCTGCGTGCGCGACCAGATTGGCGACCGCATTCCGTTGATCATTGACGGCGGGCCGACGGGGCGTGCACAGCCCACTACCATTGTGGATCTCTCCCTGGGCCCGGGCCGCTGGGAGATACTCCGCGAGGGCGCTATTCCCACCCACGAGATTGTCATGGTGTTGCAGCGGTAAGGGTAAGATGGTTCGCATGAAGCGCCCGCAAAATCAGAATCCGCAAAGGCGGAAACGCCGCAACTGGACCTTTCGCGTGGTTCTCTTGATGCTGCTGGCGCTGCTGGTTGGGGCAGCGGGATGGTGCTCCTGGGTCTACATGCAGATTGAGGAATACGCCAGCGCGGATCAGGCCGCACCTTCAGACGCCATTGCGGTTTTTGGGGCGGCGGAGTACGACGGGCACCCCTCCCCGGTTTACCGTGCCCGCCTGGACCACGCCCTCACTCTCTACAAGCGCGGCATCGCTCCACTCATCATCACGTTGGGTGGAGACGGCGGCGATCAGTATACCGAAGGCGCGGTGGGACGCGAATACCTGATGGTCATGGGTGTTCCGGAATCCGCAATCATCGCCGAGACCCGGAGCCGCAATACGGAGGAATCGACCCGCCGGATTGCTGTGATTGCCCACGCCAACGGTTTGCGCCGGCTGGTAATCGTCAGCGATGGAACGCATCTGTTCAGGATCCATGAGATTTGCGCCGCCGATGGTCTTGACGTCCTTACGTCGCCCCGGCCCCACGTCTCCGTCGAGGGTGGGTCACAGGAAATCGATCGCTTCACCCATGAGATTCTGAGCTACACGCTCTGGCGGCTGCACCTCCATTGAGCGGTTGGCGGGGATAGTTGTTGAAAAGGCTGCCGTGTCATCGAATCGGGCCAATTCGGGCGCGCCTGAATTGGCAGCGGATAAGCTCGATCCGGAGGGAGGCGGGGGTTTTAACCCCCGCATAAAGCCCGCTGAATCAAAGGGGCTTTAGCCCCGGAGAGTCGAGCCTTTTTCCGGAGCCTGTTAAGCCCCTCCGCGTCTAGTCTACTGGTCTCGCAATGCGGCCATGGGCTCGATTCTGGCGGCGCGCCGCGCCGGAATCCAGCTTGACCCCAGCGCTATTAAGGTGATCGCGCCAGTGATCGTGGCAAACACCGCGGGGTCGTCGGGATGCACGCCGACCAGCAGATTCGCAACCAGGCGCGCCAGGCCAAAGGCCAGGATAAGCCCAAACCCTAGACCGGAGCCCGTCAATAACATCGCCCTCTTTAGCACCATCCGCAGTACATCTTCGCGCCGCGCGCCCATGGCCAGCCGAACGCCGATTTCCCGCGTGCGTTCAGCCACAGAGTTGGCCATCACGGCAAAGATGCCGATGCCTGCAAGCAGCAGGGCGATGAGCGCGTCGAAGCCGAGATAGCCGGCTGCATACGTGAGGCCCACCAACGTTTCCTGCAGGAACTGCTCGTAGGTCTGCACGCCATCGAGCGGCAAGGCGGGATCAAGACTGGCGAGAGCCTTCCGTGCTGCCGGGGCCAGGGCCAGCGGATCGCCGTCCGTGAAGACGACATAGGTCTCGTTGAGCGGAGGGACCTGGGCTGTGCTGATATACACGGCGGCGGGCGGCGTCTGGTCCCACCAGGAGTAGTTTGTATCCGCGGCGATGCCGACAATCGTCATCCATGGATCCTTGCTTCCTCGCGCGGCCCCCATGCGAATGCGGTGGCCGAACGGGTTTTCGCCGGGGAAATACCGCTCCACAAACTTGTGGCTCACAACGGCGACCGGCTGCGAATCCAACGTGTCGCTCCTGTTGAAGCCGCGCCCGGAGACGATGGGAACACGCAGGGTAGTAAAAAAACCCTCGCTCACTCCGATGTGCAGCGCGCTTTGAAATTTGCCGGGAACCGTGGGCCTGTTTTCGATTTCGCAATCGTCCAGCCAGCCCCGATCTCCATAGGGAAGCGCCATGCTTACCTCGGCATGTTTCACGCCGGGCAGCGCGCGCAGCTTGGTCAAGCTGTCTTCATACCAGCCGGCCTGTTTTTGCGGGGTGTCGTATCTGGCCGGAGGCAGTGCCGTGGTAAAAGTGAGCGCCCGATTCGGTTCGTAAGCATCGGCGAAATGCAGCATTGACCACATGCCTTTCGACATCAACGCGGCGCCAATCACCAGCGCGACAGCCAGTGAAATCTGCGCCACGGTAAACAGGTTTCTGAGCCGGTGAGAGCGGCCCGATCCGGAAGCGGATCGCGATCCCGCCTTGAGTTGATCCACCAGGTTGAGGCGCAGCGCCTCCAGCGCCGGCGCAAATCCCGAGACGACCCCCGTACCCAACGCCAGAACGAGCGAAAACGCCAGTGCATGGCCGCTGAGAGAGATATTGGACCATCCCGACAGATAACGGGATACGCGTTCCGGCATGGAATCGATCGAATATTGCAGATAGACGCGGGCAAACAACAAGCCCCCGAATGCGCCGATGAGACCGAGCAGAATATTCTCCGTAAGCAACTGCCGAATGAGTCGCCAGCGGCCCGCTCCAAGCGCGGTGCGCATGGCAATCTCCGGCCGGCGGGCAATGCCGCGCGCAAACTGCAGGTTCGCCACATTGGCACAGACTACGAGAAGCACAAAAAAAGAGGCGCCCATCACCAGGCGGAAGTAAAGCGGAGTGAGATTGCCGTTGATGTTGTCCAGCAGGGGTTCGACTTTGACCGACAGCCCGAGGTCGGTTGCCGGGTAGGCCTTCGCCAGGCGCTCGGCCAGGATGCGCATTTCAGACTGGGCCTGCTTGACGGTGATTCCTTCGCGGAGCCGTCCGGTGACGAGATAGTCGTGCAAACCGCGGTTGGCAAGTTGCTGGGGCGTGGGCGCGAAAGGAATCAGAATATCGGTCGCCGCCGGGTAGAGGGCGGTCTTCGGCATGACGCCGATGACGGTGAATTCGCGCTGATCCAACTCGATCTTGCGCCCGAGTACCGCCGGATCGCCGGCGAAGCGCCTTTGCCAGAATCCGTAGTTGAGAACAGCCACGGTATCGCGGCCCGACTGGCATTCCGACTCCGTAAAAACACGGCCCATCAGCGGCTGAACCCGCAAGACGTTGAAGAACCCGGCGGATGTCAGTGCGGCCTGCACGTGCGCGGCATCGCCGGCCCCGGTGAGGCTCATGTCGGCGCTGGTGCGCACCGCCAGTTGCTCAAACGAATTGCTCTGGCGCGCCCAGTCCTGATAGTTTGCCAGCGCCACCTGCTCGTAGCCGCCGCGATCGTGCTGCTCGGCGACCGTCACCACGCGATCCATATCGGGCACCGCCAGCGGGCGCAGCACTACCGCATCCATAAGGCTGAAGATCGCCGTGTTGGCGCCGATGCCGATGGTCAGGGTCAGTACCGCGGCGAGCGTGAATCCCGGCGACTTCCAAAGTTGACGCACGGCGTAACGCAGGTCCTGGAGCAACGTTTGCATGTAGATCTCCGAACTTCGTTCTCTTCCCACTTGAGGACGTATGCAGGAAGAGCTGCATTCTCATGGCCAAATCCGCCAACGAAGGTTGACCTGCGATTCTAAACGAGTTGAACAACGAGAAGTGAAGAAGATGGATGCAACTCGTCGTGCGGAATCGGGCGAAACTGTCCGCTTACGGACGGTTTTGCTTGCACGCCACGAAAAGCCAAGGCCTTAGCATTCCGAAAATGTCTCTGGCCACAATCGGGCCCCGTGCCATACACCCAGAATCTCGATAGTTTGGCCGGAGACTTGGTACACCACAATGTATGGAGTGCGCGGAACTACTGCCTCCAGGGTCCCTTCGATACGTCCGGGACGCCCTGAATGAGGCATCCTGCCGATTCGTTTCGCTGTCTGTAGAATTCTTCGCCGAACTGTAACCGCTGCTCCGGAGTTTGCGCCTTGAAGGTAGTCGTAGACCTCACGCAGATGGCTTACGGAAGATGCCGACCAGATAGCTTTCATCTGCCTTTATGTTCCCACTCGTCCACCATGCGTTCCACTTCTTCGTGCGAGAAGGACTTCCCTTTGCGAATGTTTTCGCGGCCTTCTTCCACCATGGCAGCGAATCGCTTCTGTTCACTGATGTAGCTCTCAACCGCTTCATTGAGCAGGTAGCTCCGGTCGCGGTCCATGGATTTGGCAATCAGGTCCAGTTCGGCGACTTTCTCGGGAGCAATGCGGAAACTGATGGTGCGTGGGGAACTCATAATACATAATAATATGCAATAGTGCAGCGTATTGCAAGAGCGCACGAACCGCTGGTTTGTCTCTGGTCCTGCCTCGATTTGGCGTCACCAGCCGCCCCAATTGCCGACCCGCCTTGACACAAGAAGCCCGGCCCTTGATGCTTAACAGTTCTGGTTATGCCATTTTTCCAGGCAGGGAGACTCAGGTTTGCGGGTTCGCGTCTTTTATCACGACAAATGTTTTGACGGAGCTTGCTCTGCCTCGCTTTTCACGCGTTTCCACCGTGAATGCGTGGCCAAGGGCGCCGACTACGAGTACCACGGCCTGGTGCATCGCGCCGGGGCACTGTTTGACGAGAGCGAGTTTACCGGCGACGAAAACGCCATCGTCGACTTCAAGTACTCGGCCTCTCCCAAGATCACATGGTGGTTCGACCACCATCTCTCCGCATTCCTCACGCCCCAGGACCACCAGAGTTTTCTCGACTGCCAGTTGGAGCCGGCTTGCGGCGGGCGCAAGTTTTTCGATCCCGATTACACGTCATGCACCAGCTTTCTGGCCCACATCGGCTCGGCGCAATTTGGCTTCGATACCGCGCCGGTGGCGGAGTTGATCCATTGGGCGAATATTGTGGATGGGGCGCAGTATGAGAGCCCCGAGTCTGCGGTGGAGATGGCCGCGCCGGCCATGAAGTTGACCCTCATCATCGAGTCCACGCAGGATCCGGCTTTCATTCCGCGCCTTATCCCGCTACTCACCGAGATGCCGCTGGCCGAGGTGCTGAGCCAGCCGTTTGTGGGTGAACTGCTGCCTCCGCTGTTGGAGCGCCACAAGCAAGCGATGGAACTGATCCGCAGCCGCAGCGAGGAGCGGGACGGCACCATCTTCTTCGACATAACCGACCAGCCGCTTGAGGGCTTCAACAAGTTCATCCCTTACTACCTGCATCCGCAGGCCATCTATTCGATCGGGCTGTCGAAGTCCAGCTTCCGCACCAAGGTTTCAGTAGGCTCCAATCCCTGGACGAAAGCCGACCCGGCCAAAATGGTGAATCTTGCCAAGGTATGCGAGCACTACGGCGGCGGCGGCCACGCCCGTGTGGGTGCCATCAGCTTCCCTCCCGACCAGGGAGACAAGGCGCGCGTAGCGGCCGCGGAAATTGTCGCGGAACTGCGGGCGACCAACCCGCTGGGTTGAAACCCCTGAAAAGAGAGGGTTGTGGAAGGCGTTGGGGTGGGCTACAATGTAGCTCAGGAGACTTCTATGACCGCAAACGCCGTAGTTCGCGCCAGGATTGACGCCCGTGTGAAAGAAGAGGCCACGGCAATCTATGCTGCCGCAGGTCTCACGCTTTCCGATGCCTTTCGCATGATGCTGATGCGAACTGTCGCCGAGCGTGCTCTCCCCTTTCAACCATTGATGCCCAACGCTGAAACCGTGGAAGCGATGAAGGCCGCGCGCCGGGGCGAACTGGTGAAAGTTGGCAGCGTCGAGAATCTACTGGCCGATCTCAATGCGGACGATTAGCCGGACCAGCCGATTCAAAAAAGATTACAAACGCGAGGCGAGGGGCAGGCATAAAACGACGCTCAATACAGACTTATTGGCGGTGGTCTCGCTTTTGGCCGAAGATAGTCCTTTGCCTGAGAAACTGCGCGATCACCCGCTCACCGGGGAATGGGATGACCATCGCGACTGCCACGTCAAGCCCGATCTTGTACTGATCTACCGGGTACCGGACGCGGACACGCTGGAACTGGTCAGCTGGGATCGCACAGCGAATTGAGTTTGTAAGTGATTTCGGCGTCTACACCTTCGCTTTCATGCTGGGCCAGTCCGCGCGCCGACGCTGTAGAAAGGCCTCGACCCCTTCCTTGAAGTCCTCGGTCGAGCGCTGCTGCGCGTTAGCCGCAATGGCGTCCTCAATCTCTTCATCGAGGCGACGCCGGGCATGTTTGGCTAATAACCGCTTCACCGCCTGCATGGCTTGGGGGCTGTTTTGCAGCAGGCACTGCGCCAGCGCCCGGGCCGATTGCATCAGCTCCTCCGCGGCCACAATCTGCGTCACCAGTCCCAGTTGCAGCGCCTCTTGCGCCTTCATCAACCTTCCGGATACAAGCAGTTCCCGGGTACGCTTTTCGCCCACCTGGCGCAGCAGGAACGAAGCTACAATGGCCGGAACAAAGCCCACCTTCACCTCGGTATAGCCGAACTTTGATTCTGGTGTGGCCAGCGTGAAGTCGGGAATCGTGGCCAGAGCCATGCCGCCGGCGATGGCCGGGCCATTGACGGCTGCGATTACGGGCTTGGGAAAGTCATAGAGCGTCCGCAAAACAAGTGCCATATTTTCCGAGTCGCGACGGTGTTCCTCCGGCGTGCAGGCGCGCATCGTCTCCAGGTGTTCCAAGTCCAGGCCGGCGCAAAAGGCCTGGCCGGCTCCGGTGAGGATGACGACGCCGCAGTCGCAGGTTTCCGCCTCGCGAAGGGCCAGCGCCAGCTCCTCAATCAGCGACGGGCTCAGCGCATTTCGCTTGTCCGGGCGGTTCAGGGTGATGGTCTTGATCCCGCTAGCCGATTGGGTGAGGATTTCGTTGAAACGTGCCATAAAGAGACCCTCCTGCGTTCACCGGGTATTCCTCGCTGACTGCATATCGTACCGCAAATTTCAATTGTGGGGCAGATAGATAGCCTCCGGCCTGTTCGAATCCGATAACTGTGAGCTGACAGCTGTCAACTGTTAGCTGCTTCTCACAGCCCCACCTCCCCCGCCCTCTTCTTCAGCGCCTCCAGGCAAAATCCAATGTGCGCGTCTAGATCGACGCCAAGTTCCGCCGCGCCCTGGATCACGTCCGTACGGTTGACGCCGCGGGCAAAGGCCTTGTCCTTCATTTTTTTGCGCACACTGGGCACTTCCACGTCGGCAATGGCCCTGGTCGGCTTCACCAAAGCGCAGGCGGTCAGAAAGCCAGCCAGTTCATCGCAGGCAAACAGCGACTTATCGAGATGCATCACGCGCGGTACACCGGAGTATTGGGCATGGCCCAGAATGGCGGTGCGCAACTCGACTGGCCAGCCCAGGCGCTCAAGCTCACGCACGCCAACGAAAGGGTGCTCTTCGGCCGTAGGGTGGCGCTCATAATCGAAGTCGTGCAGCAGGGCAGTGG
>PLZC01000100.1 GCA_003151985.1 Acidobacteriaceae bacterium | reverse complement strand
CGGTTTCGAAGCACGATGAGCGCTCTGACAGGCTCTGCCCGCCTGGAATCACAACCGGGCAAAGAATGTTCGCTCTGGGTTAGGTGACTACCTGCCAGACTTCCTGGCCACTTTCTTTTGCGCTTTCTTCACAGCTTTGACGGCGCGCTTCGAAGCGCCTTTTGTGCCCTTGCTCGCAAGCGCCAGCAACGGAATGAGTTTGTTGGTAATGGGCGTTCCAAGCCCGGTGCAAGCGTCCCACCCTGGACCTGCCTTGAACGCGCCGTTGTTACCCAGGGTAATGTCGTTGAACGCCGAAGCAGCCTTGGCAGCATATATTGCTGGCTGAAGGTACCCAACCTTTGTCCCAAGTTGCTGGTTGGCTACCGCTACCAGCCCCGCCCAAAGCGGAGCAACTGCGCTCGTACCACCGATCACGAATGTTTGGCCGTCCACGCGAATCTGGTAGCCGGTCGCTGGGTCAGAGTCGCCGGCCACGTCTGGCACTCCGCGGCCGCCCGTGGCAGTGCTTGACGCCGGGACGTGAGCATTTACCTGCCATGACGGAAGAGCGAAGACGTTGCTCACTCCGCCGCCGGTGGCGCCTTCCTTGTTGGCCAACTCGTTCCAAACTACCTCAGAGACAATCGTTGCTCCGTTGGCATCGAGCTTGGTTCCCCCACACGCCAGCGCGTGCGGGCCCGACGCCGGAAAGTCCACGTTGTTGCCCTTTCCTCCGTCCGTCGCCCCGTCATCGCCCGCCGCAGCGGTGATTGTGATTCCCAATGCGGCGGCCGACTGGCATGCCGCGTCCATAGCGGTCATCGCTTGCTGGGTCCAGCTCGACTCCGGTCCGCCCCAGCTGATCGAGATCACACTCGGTTTGTGTGTAGTGTCGTGAACTGCGGTTGTTATCGCGTCGAGGAACCCCTGGTCAGTGTTCGGTGCAAAATATACCGCGATCTTCGCACCAGGAGCTACCGAAGCGGCCACCTCGATATCCAACATGACTTCCCCGTCCGCGCTACTGGCTGTNNAAGTAGGCTTTGAGATCGGCCCGCCGGTAGCCCCCGCCAAGCTCGATGATCCCGATGGTCTGTCCAACTCCACTGGCTTTTGCTGGGAAGTTGTACGCCTGGGCAACTTGGGGCGGAGTGTAGCTGCTGGGGGCAACAGCCTTGGCAAGAGCCCTGTGGACGCGAAAGTGCGGCTGTGCCTGCGGCCTGTTATCCAGCCCCAGCACAGCCTCCACCACTCCCGCCAGCGATACCGGCAGTTGAATTCCGCCCTCGCGAACCCGGTATTCCACTCCATCGATTCTCTTTTGTTCCAGCACCGAGCCAAACGCCTTCTGGATATCCGCCGCCGTTCCGGTCAGTTTCACAGTCCGCCTTAACGCCGCCGTCGGGTCCGGCTCCACCTTTAAGTTGAACTCTCGCGCGAACGCCTTCACCTGCTTGATCGCGTCCGGATCGCCACCGTAGCGCTTCTTGTACTCCGTTGTGCTGACACGGGCCGGCCCGTTCGCACGTCCACCACGCCGGTTGACTTTCAGCGGTTCGTTGCGTTTCACAATCACTGACACGGTCACCTTCGACTTGGCCGGCGTAGCCTTCACATGAACTGCATTGGGAGCCGCAGACTTTTCGCTCCCAGGAAGAACCAGACGCGCCTGCTCTGCAAACTGTGGTGATTTGACGGATCGTGATTGAATGCGCGTGGCCTTTGCCATATCTCACCTCTTTCTAGCCCAGGCCTCGTTTTCTGAGCCCAGACCCGATAACTCCGAATGATAGCCTGATTTGCAGCAACCAGAACCGGAAACCTGCACCGGCCGGTGCCAACTTTGCGAGCCTGTTGGCTGGCCAGGTAGCCTGAGATGCGATGGAGGCGTGTCTGCGACACGCAAAGGTGCGTCACATGAAGGATTGCGGAGCACGATCCCCGGCGGCGGCCCGCGATCCGGACTAGTCTGCAACGGTAATCGATCAGGGTCCTTGAGCTTCGGCAACGCCTTGTCCCAGCAACAGCCCTCCACATAGCGCAGCAGCAGTGCCTGGCAGCGGGCCAATAGGCTGTAATGAGTGTAAGGAAGAGAGAGCAACGGAAGGAAGGTGAAGGTCGTCCCGCAAGCGGGACAGCGGCCGCGATGGATCCAGATCCAGTCGTGATGCTCATCGTGAGCCTGCTTGCGGCGCCGGCCATGACCGACAATCGAATCTCGTTTACAAACCGGACACTGGCGTAGAATGATCCCGTCGCAGTCTTCTGCCCAGCCGGTTGCAACCTTGTACAGCGGGACGGAGACTGGGATAAAGAGGATCGTACCTCACAGGGGTTCCGCCTCTGGCTTCGACCCGCCAAGATCACTGCCGAAAGCGGAGCCCCGCCTCCTGATGAAAAATCCAACTGAAAGAAAATATACTTCTTAACTACAGCCTGAAAACGTGATTAAGAATATTGGCCGGTTATCTTCGCCGAGTATCAAACCGAACCCCTTCACGCTGGGAACATGAATTGGCCTGTTAACCGGCCAATCGGTGCCCATTCGCCGGTGTGGTCGTAAGAGACGCTTCAATACCGATCGTCATGTTGTTCACGAACGGTGATCCTACGCATCCCGACCAGCATCCCGGCATCAGCAATCGGCTCAATGCGGACTCCAGGAAGCCCACATGTCCCTCACTCGCGCCCGTTGCGCAGAATCCTGATTCGGCTTTGCGCGCCTTCGTGAGAAAGCACCTCCGGTGTTGTCGATCTACCCTTATACAATCTCCTTATCCGAGTCTACGGGTGTGAGAATACAAGCCGGGCACAATGGATGAGCCCAATCGGCTTAGCCGCCGGAATGATTACTTGGATTCTCACACCTGTCCTGCCGCTCAACCATGACATGGTGTTCGTCTCCTATATCCGCGTACTTGCGGCAGCTTTCCTGATGGGACTGGCTGCCGCTGCGCCAATTGGCCCTGTCAACATGATGGCCATTCGTCGCGGTGTGGTTGAGGGATGGCGTCACACGCTTGTCTGTGGACTGGGCTCCGTCTTCGGCGACTTGGTCCTGTTCTCCCTGGCTCTCCTCGGAGGGCGCTACCTGATGCCCGACCTATTCAACCCAACCGTCCGGGTCGTCCTTGCTGCCATTGGAGCAGTCGTCCTGGTTCCGGTAGGCGTATACTTCGTGGCACTCGCGCTCAAGGAGTCGCACCGTGCCTACGACTCCGCTCGCCGGCGCTGGAGCGAAGGTCCCGCCCCCGCGCGTCTCGCGGCAGAAGCAACCAAAGCTGCGGCCCTGACCATCCTCAACCCGTTGACCATGATTTACTGGGTTGGCGTCACCTCCAGTTGGCTCCCCTTTGCCTATTCGGTGTTGGGCAACAGAGCCCTGGCATGGGGGCTCTCGATGGCGGGCGCCGGCCTGATGGGATGGTTTACCGCGCTCGTTGTTGTCGTGCGTTTCATTCCCCATCGCATCGACGCAATATTCTTCCGCCTCGCCAACGCAGTCCTGGGCCTCATCCTGCTTAGCTTCGCCACATACTGCGCAGTCGTACTATTGCGCCATTTTCTGCACTGAGACCAAAAACCTTATGTCCTCTATCAAAGCGTAAAGACGTCTTCAAGAACCCGCGGAGTCGTCCTGCAAAACCGGCTCTTCCACTGCCTTCAGAAGCTGGCGGGTCATTACCTGAAAGTGATATCCCATCACCGCCAGTGTCATCGCTGCGCCAAAGCTGCGGCGATAGCGCGTCGTTGCTATCAGCAGAAATTTCCAATAACTCCATCGCTGCCGACCGAAGACTCCCTGACGAAGGATTGACGTGACGAAGGCGCGGGCATTGCCGCGCGTAAGCCATTTCTGTTTTGACGAGGTCTCGCCGGGCTTTGGCTGCGTTCGGCTCAGGTAGAGCTTCACGCGCTCATAATAGGCCTCGCAGTTATAAATTCTCTTCAACACTGACCGGTAGCCATCGACCAGACACGTCGCGTCCATGTGTGGCAGAAAGTTCAGCTTGTCGCCTGTGTTATCGCCGTGGCCCACATCCAGAATCCGGCCCTCCTTCCACAATCGCCGGAACAGTTGTGTGCCCGGCATGGCCTGCAGCAGTCCCACCATGGCAATGGGAATCCCGCTCTTCTGGATAAACTCCACCATGCGATCGAAGATGTCCCCGCGATCTGTGTCGAAACCCAGGATGAAGCCACCCATCACCTGCATCCCGTAACTCTGGATCGTAGCTACGCTTTGCAGCAGGCTGCGGTGCGTATTCTGCAGTTTGTTGCTGGCGATCAGGCCCGATTCGTCAGGAGTCTCGATGCCCAGGAACACCGATTTGAAGCCCGCGTCTCTCATCAGCCGCATCAGCTCCGGATCGTCGGCCAGGTTGAGAGAAGCCTCAGTGATGAAGTCGAAGCTCGTTTTGTACTGCCGGCGCCACTCGGCGAGCGCCGCGCATAACTCCTTGGCCCGCGCCTTGTTCCCAATGAAATTGTCGTCGACGATGAACACCGATTCGCGCCAGCCTGCCTTGCGCAATTGTTCCAGTTCGGCCAGCACCTGGGCCACGGTTTTCGTCCGAGGTCGCCGGCCGTAGATCTCAATGATGTCGCAGAACTCGCAGTTGAACGGACAGCCGCGCGAGTACTGCACAGTCATGGTCGAGTAGCGCTTCATCTTGATCAGGCTCAGATCGGGCAGCGGACTGGTTTCCATCTCTGGCCTTTCCGCAGCCCGATAGACCGGCTCGGCTCTTCCCTGCTCCAGATCGCGCGCCAAGCTGGCGATCAGGCTCTCCGCCTCGCCGATCACCACGTGGTCCGCGTTGAGTTCGGCCGCTGAAAGGCTGCTGGCAATCGGCCCGCCCACCACCGTCCGCAAGCCGCGCGCCCGGCACCGTTCGACGATGGCCGCCAGCGACTCGCGCTGGATGTGCATTGCGCTGACCAGCGCCACATCCGCCCAGGCCAGGTCCGAGTCCTCCAGCCGCTCCACGTTGGTGTCCACCAGTCGCTTGTGCCAATAATCTGGCAACAGTGCAGCTACGGTCATCAGCCCCAGTGGAGGCTGCGCGGCGCATTTGCCCACGAACGACAGCGCATATTTGAAGCTCCAATAAGTCTCGGGGAATTTGGGATAAATCAAGAGGGCGTTCATTTGCGCCTCCGCAAGGGAGAGCGGCTGCGCGAGCACAAATCGGGAGGTTCAGGCCGTGTTTCCCAGGCTGGAAGCAAGTGCGGCCGCGCTCGGTGCGGCGGACCAATCCCATATCCATTATTTCACCAGCGAAGGAACGTGGCGAGAATAGTTGCACAGTTCTGAACTTCGGCCCGATTTCGATTCCCACACGCGACGCAACGCCGAAAACTAGATCCCTAAACTATCCTTGTTGTCGGAGGATTTGGCATGAGAGCTGCTGTCTTTGATTCCAGATCAAATACTCTTGGAACCTGGGTTTCAATTGAAGGTCTGCCACTGCCACAGTTACAACCAGGAGAAGTGCTGCTCAAGGTCATCGCCTGTGGCGTCTGCCGAACCGATCTCCACATCGTCGAAGGTGACCTCCCGGCAATTCAATCGCGCATCGTCCCAGGCCATCAGATCGTTGGTGAGGTGGTGGACGGCGCAACTGCGGCCCTCCCCGTCGGAACACGTGTGGGCGTCTCCTGGATGGGCGGGGTCGACGGCGATTGCTGGTTCTGCCGCCACGATATGGAGAACCTCTGCGATCATCCCTTATTCACCGGCTATTCCGTGAACGGTGGCTACGCGGAGTACGCGTCGGTTCGCGCCGACTTCACCGTTCCGCTGCCGGAAGGTTTCGACGCTCCCCATGTTGCCCCGTTGCTTTGCGCGGGCATCATTGGCTTTCGCAGCCTTCGCGTTGCTGGAGTTCAGCGCGGAGACCGCGTTGGCCTTTTCGGCTTTGGGAGTTCGGCCTCGCTGGCAATTCGCATTCTTCAGTCTTGGAAATGCGAAGTCTATGTAGTCACACGCGGCGAAACTCACCGCAAAACCGCAGAGTCACTTGGCGCCACCTGGGTTGGCGCTGAAAATGCCAAACCTCCCACCGAGCTAGATCGCGCGATCACCTTCGCTCCTAGCGGGAAAGTTGTTGTCAGCGCTCTGGCGGCTCTGCGCAAAGGTGGAGTGGTCGCAATCAATGCCATTCACCTCGATCAAATGCCCGCCTTCGACTACGACAAGCTGCTTTGGGGTGAGCGCCAGATACGCAGTGTGGCCAACATGACGAGGCAGGATGCGCGCGATTTTATCGCATTGGCTCACAATCTAAAGTTCAGGCCGCGTGTCGTCACCTTCTCGCTGGACGAAGCAAACAAGGCGCTCGAAGCTGTGAAGCACGAGACGGAGGATGGGTCAGCAGTGATCGTACTCTAGGCTCCGCTGGGGTCGACGCACAAAATGCGAACTACAAAAGGGTAAACAGCGGGTTGACAACATGAGGCCATTGCGCACGCGTACTGTATCTGCACAAGGAAAACGGAAGTGGAAACGACTTCGATTTCATTTGTATCCTGAAGACTTGGTTAGAGTTGACGAAGTTTACTGGGTCCTTACATGTGCTTCGATTTAGAGAAATAGCCGTCACCTGCCTCCAACCAAGTCCAACTGAGGAATGAAATCCGGAAGCAGGTTGAATCTTCGTGGCAGTTTACTTCGCTGACTAGGCGCCCTTCGCATCTCAAGCGAAATGGGACTATACTTGTATCAGTCGATGCTGCTTCGGCAGTTTGCTAAGAACCAACCGAGCCGATTCCCGATTGGCCGATCTTAGCTCGACAAGCAGAGTAGGCTTGTCGCCGACCAAAGTGCTGGGAATATATCGATAGCGAATCCGCAAAGACCCGCCGACACCACATCCCAGCTCTTCAAGGAGGAAAAAGATGGCAGTGTCTGCAGCAACGATTCCTTCAACAAGCGATGTACTCCACTTCGAGTCACAGCCAACTTTCTGCTGAAGAGGTTGCCAAAGCCGTTGCACGGCATAAGCGCGAGCATCCGGACCACGGACAGACGACCCTCCCGGGTAAGGATCGGGTGACAGCTTCGCGTCAACCGAAGCGCTGATGGCCTGACGGCACATTCCGCAAATGGTTGGAATAGGTCTGAAGTAAGTAAGATCGGCGATTGTCTCTGAATGAGACCTATCAGCGCGAGGAGCTAAGGCTGAAGCTTCCGTTCCATAGCACGGGCATCTGCTGTTGGGTTCACCGCGCCCGTACCCTCGCAGATTTCGCGTCGGGATTTCAGGTGCGGATATTGTTTCTACCCCGATTTCAACTTTGAATTCGAGCCAGGTGCCCTCACCGGGAAAACCCCGTGTATGAGGTTCCAATGACCAATATCAATCCAAGGTGGAGCAAACCCTCTACCATCCTCTTCGCCACAGAAATCCCCACTGATGAAAAGGCCTTCGCTTTTGCCCTTGCACAGGCCGCCGAGTTGAGCGCAAGCATTATTGTTTTTCATGCTAATGGCCGATTGGATGTGACCG
>PLZC01000110.1 GCA_003151985.1 Acidobacteriaceae bacterium | reverse complement strand
AGCATCCCTCTTGATGGTGTAGAGTGCAATATTCCCTCCGGGGCTAAAGCCCTAAGCTTATTTTCCTGATCTTGCGGCACGGCTGAAGCCGTGCCCTTTCAAAGCCGCTCTACACCAACATGAGAAATGCTCTAGAAGCTGCTCTTTTCACCAAACCCGGCAAGCTTTCGGGCTCACCATCGTCGCCGTCTTTTTGCAACTGAAGCTCTTTGCAAACTCCGGCAAGTCCTGCAACACCGTGTTGGTTCGGTACTCGTCCGGCGCGTGCGGATTGGTCTGCGCTTGTGTGCGTAGTTGCTCAGGCCGCGTCTGCGTGCACCATTGCTGCGCGTAAGCAATCCAGAAGCGCTGCTCGGGCGTGTAGCCGTTGGTCTTTGCGGCCATGTCCAGATGCGAGTCGTGTGCCTTGTCCAGCCAGGCAAGCCAGGCCAGCCAAAGACCGCCCAGGTCGGCCAGATTTTCGCCCAAGGTCAGTTTGCCGTTCAGATGAACGCCAGGGACAGCCTCAATCGAGTCATACTGTTTGACCATGCAATCTGCGCGTTCGGTGAATTTCTGTTCGTCGTCCTTGGTCCACCAATCCTTCAGGTTGCCGTCCTTGTCGTACTGCCGGCCCTCGTCGTCGAAGCCGTGCGTCAATTCGTGGCCAATGGTCGAACCCATGTCGCCGTAGTTGGCCGCGTCGTCTTCCTTGCCGCTAAAGAAAGGCGGCTGAAAGTATCCGGCAGGAAAGTTGACATTGTTCATTTGCGGATCGTAATACGCGTTCACAGTGGGCGGCGTCATCTGCCACTCGCCCTTGTCCACCGGCTTTCCAATCTTGGCCAGGTCACGCGCCTGGTCGAACTCGTGTACCCGCATCTGGTTTCCCAGCGCGTCGCCGCGAACAATCTCCACCTTCGAGTAGTCGCGCCACTTGTCCGGATAGCCGATCTTGTTCATCACCGTCTTCAGCTTTTCCTTGGCCTTGACCTTGGTTTCCGCGCTCATCCAGTCCAGCCCATCGACGTCCTTGCTCATAGCCTGCTCAATAGCCAGCGTCATTTCCAGAGCCTGCTGTTTCTCGGCGGGAGGGAAGTAGCGCGCCACGTAAACCTGCCCCAGCGCCTCGCCCAACTCGTGATCGATGCGGCTGGTGCAGCGCTTCCAGCGCTCCTGCTGCTTCTCCGCGCCGTTCAGCATGTGCGAGTAGAAGTTCCACGTTTCCTGGTCGAAGCTCTCAGGCAGGCTGGTGCCCGCGTAGGCATGCAGCAGTTGCCAACGCAGATAGGTTCTGAACTGTTCGACAGGGGCATCGGCCACCAGCGCATTAAACTCGGCAAAGAACTTCGGCTCCATGTCGTTCGCCTTGCCTGCGGCGGGCGCATGGACCACGGTCACATACTTGGCCAGGGAAAAGTGCGTAAGCTCCTTGGAGAAGGCTGCCACGTCCGTGGGATGATTCAGGTTTTGCGGGTCGCGCTGCTCGGTAACGGTGAGCGAGGCCTTTGCCAGGCGCGTCTCAATGGCCATCACTGTGTCGGCATCCTTGGCGGCCTGCGCATCCGGCTCGCCGGCCAATGCAAAGATCTTGCGCACATGGGCCACATACTGCTGGCGCTGTTCTACAGATTTGGCATCGGTGCGCGTGTAGTAATCGCGCTCGGGCAAGCCCAGGCCGCCCGCGCCGTAGAAGCTGATTACAGAAGTGGAGTCGGCAAAATCCTGATTTGAACCCATGCCGAAAAAGGCGTTGACACCGATGTTATGCAGGTGGGCCAGCAGTGCAGGAAGCTCGGCAGGTGTTTTGAGCGCGGCAATGCGGTCCAACTCCGGCTGCAGCGGAGCAATGCCCAGCTTGTTCACGGCGGCTGTATCCATGCAACTGGCGTACTCGTCGCCGATCTTTTGTTCGTTGGCCGAGCGCGACTCCGCGGGCTTGGCCGCCTCTTCCAGAATCTGCCTGAGGTGCAGCCGGTTCAGCTCCGCCAACTCGGTGAAGCGGCCGTACGACGTCTGATCTGCGGGCAGCGGATTGCGCTTGAACCAGCCGTTGCAACTGTAGCGATAGAAGTTTTCGCAAGGGTCCACGGTCTTGTCCACCAGCGCAGGATCGAAAACGCGCAACGCGGGTGCGGCGGTTTGGCAAGGCGCGGGAAGAGCGGCCAGTCCGGCGACGAGAACGGCAATGAGCGCAATCAAACAACGATAGGGTGCGGCAGCTAAACGAAACATGCCAAAAACTCTATCAGATTCACGCCTATACGGGCAGTGAGACAGTCGTGCAATTACAATAACGGAGGCAAAACGAAATCCCCCAAGGAGCAACCGAGTGGCGCAACGCACCTTCAGCATCGTCAAGCCGGACGCCGTCCGCAAAGGCTATACCGGCGCCATTCTCGCCGAGATCGAAAAGGCCGGCTTTCAGATCGCAGCGATCAAAAAGCTATCCATTTCCAGGGAGCAGGCCAAAGGCTTTTACTACATACACAAGGACCGGCCGTTCTTCGCCGGGCTGTGTGACTTCATGTCCTCGGGGCCGCTGGTTTTGATGGTCCTGGAAAAGGACAATGCGATTGCCGACCTGCGCAAACTGATGGGCGCCACCAACCCCGCCAACGCCGAAGAGGGAACCATCCGCAAGAAGTTTGCCGGATCGATTCAAGAGAACGCCGTCCACGGATCGGATGCCGAAGAGACGGCCGCGTTTGAGATTGGGTATTGGTTTGCTGGGTTCGAGTTGTTGTAGATGTTCTTGCAGAACCCTCTAGAGACTGTCATCCTGAGCGACCGAAGCGCAGCGAAGGGAGTCGAAGGACCTGCGGTTGCTTCTCGCTATATTGAAAGGCGATTAGCAACGCTCAGATGGCAGTCATGTCTTGAATTACTATCCATCCCCAAACAAATCGTCAATCTTCTGCCGCAGTGCGGCCATCTCCTTCCTTAATTCGGTGATCGTAGCCTCCAACTGCACAACGCGCTCTTCGAGCCCCGCATTGTCTCCTGCGTCATTTGCCACAAAAGCTCTGGAAGCCTGCGCAGCCATCGCTGCGGGCAGCGATTCCACCGCCCCCGAAAGCAAATGCGCATAGCGTGATTCCTTGGTTCCCGGCTGGCGGGGCAGCACGGCGGCAAGCGATGGCTCGCGCTCCATGAGCTTTTGCAGGCCCGCCGCCACATCCGTCAGTTCGTCGAAGCGGTGCATGCGCTTAGTGCGGCCACGCAGTTCGCCCGGAGTTTGCGGCCCGCGCAGCAGCAGCACGCACAACAGGGCCGTTTCCGCACGGCTGAAGTTGAAGGCTTCGCCCAGCCAGTGCTCGTACTTGGTTACTCGCCCGTCGGCACGCGCGCGTCCGGCCAGTTTCATGTCTTCGAGACCATGCAAAGCCTGGCGCACTTCCTCTTCATCCAGGTCCATCACCGGCTCCCGGTTCGAGCGCTGGTTGCAGGCGTTGATGAGCGCGTTGAGCGACAGAGGATAGTAGTCGGGCGTAGTGACCTCTTTCTCGACCAGGGCGCCCAGGACGCGGGCTTCAGCAGGGGTGAGGAAAATGGGATCGGTCGGTGGCATAGGTCTATTCTGCCACTTCCTCATGCTGTTTGGGATTCGCGAATTCCAATCAGTCGCATAAATGCAGGGGGCGCGAACACTCGGTGCAATTGGGATGCAGCGGTTGCCGATTAAAGAATTTGAGCTTGGTCAGCGCCAACGATTGTTCCGGTACATTCTCCGAATCCGATCCTTGGCAAGCCTTCTTTTTGTGAGTAAGCGCGAAAAGTGACCCGATCGCCATCTACAAGAAAAGTCCGCGCTTCTCCGCTTGGCAGGCGGATTGGCTCCGCTCGGTGCTTCATCTCGAGGAGACAGCCCTCCGAGCCTTCCGCTGGACCGGAAATCGTGCCGGTGGCGAGCAGGTCCCCGGGCCTCAAGTTACACCCGTTGCTGGCGTGGTGAGTTAGCAATTGTCCGATAGTCCAATACAAGTCACTTAGATTGCCTCTGCCAAGTAGTGCAGGCGCCGTTGCTGTCTGCCGCATTTGCCGGGATTCGACATAAACCTCCAATGTCAGGTCGATGCCACCCAAGTGCGACAAAGGAGAAGCCAGATAATTGAGCGGCGCCGGGTCACCTGCGGGGCGCTCGAACGCGGCGACCCGATAAGGGCCTAGCGCTTCCAAGGGCACGATCCACGGGGATATGGTGGTCGCGAAATTTTTCGCCAGGAACGGGCCCAAAGGCTGATATTCCCAGGACTGGACGTCCCGCGCAGACCAGTCATTAACAAGGCAAAGACCGAAAATATGTTGTTCGGCTTCCGCGATTTCAATGCGTTGGCCCATTGTGTTGCCGGGACCGATAAAAACGCCAACCTCCAATTCGTAGTCCAGAGACTGCGAAGGTCCAAAGAAGGGCTCTGCTGCGGCGATCCTGGTCTGTCCGCACGGCCTGCGAATTTCATTCCCACTAACCACAATCGATGAAGCGCGGCCATGATATCCGATAGGAACATATTTGTAATTCGGCAGCAGTGGGTTGTCCGGCCTGAATAACTTGCCGACCCGCGTCGCGTGATGGATGGACGCATAGAAATCTGTGTAGTCGCCTATCTCCGCCGGTAACTGCATCGTTGCTTCATTCATCGCAATCAGCAGTGGCTCAACGCGGTCTCGCGTTTGGCTGTCCGCCGCATCTGCGTTGAGAAGCGCGCTGAGTCTGCTGCGCAGCGCAGACCACGAGTGCCCGCCGAGAGACATAAGGGGATTCAGCCGCATTTCGCAAACTGCCTTCACTAACTCATCCGGCAGTCCTTGAAGCAGTCCTTGATCCGCGCAGGCATGAAGATCGAGGATTTGGTTTCCAATGGCAACTCCGATTCGAGTCTGTTGCCGATGACAAAAGACGCCATAGGGCAGGTTCTGAATAGGGAAGTCGGTGGCAGGATCATTGGCGGAGGCGATCCAACTTCTTAAAGCCATCCGAGTGCCTCCAGGTCGTAAGCCGGTTCTTCAATTAGCTGCGCGAGCAAGCTGTCGATAGCGCTCATTCTGCCGGTGACGCTGCTCCCGGGCCCGCCGCAAACCGCTTCTTCAGTCCCTGCCAGCATTCGAAATATTCGTGTTGCAGTATCCTCGTATTCATTGCGAATCCTGTAGGGCGAACCACGAGTTGAGTTTCGAACATGAAGGCCAGGGTGTTATCGAGATACTGCGGTTTCAGTTCGGCCGCGCTGGCGCGCTCGAAAGTTTCCGCATCCGGGCCGTGGCCTGCCATGCAGTTATGCAGGCTGGCTCCGCCGGGAACAAACCCTTCGGCCTTGGCATCGTAGGCGCCAAACACAAGGCCCATAAATTCATTCATCAAGTTGCGGTGAAACCACGGTGGACGGAACGTATGTTCGGCCACCATCCAGCGCGGAGGAAAGATCGCGAAGTCGCAGTTTGCCGTGCCGGGAACCGCCGATGGCGAACTCAGCACCGTATAAATGGACGGATCGGGATGATCGAACGATACACTGTTGATGCAGTTAAACAGCGCCAGGTCGTATTTGCACGGCGCATAGTTGCCGTGCCATGCAACGACGTCAAGTGGGCTGTGATCGATCGCCGCAGACCAAAGGCGGCCCAGGAATTTGGCGGTAATGTGGAAGTCCCCATCGCGATCTTCGTAGGCTGCTGTCGGGGCTTTGAAGTCGCGCGAATTCGCCAATCCATTGGCGCCGATGGGACCCAACTCGGGCAGGCGGAAGGGCAATCCATAGTTCTCGCACATATATCCGCGGGCTTGCTTGCCCAATAACTCAACCCGGAACTTTAGCCCGCGAGGGATGATGCAAATCTCGCCCGGCGCAACCTCCAGGATGCCTAACTCAGTGTGGAACCGCATTTCCCCCAATTGCGGAACAATGAGAAACTCTCCATCGGCGCTATAGAAAAACCGGTCGTCCATCGAGGCGTTCGCGGCATAGAGATGAATCGCGATACCGGTTTGCATAGCTGGGTCGCCGTTGCCGCCCAGCGTAATGATTCCGTCAACGAAATCTGTAACTTTATCGGGCAAGGGCAGCGGATCCCAGCGAAGTTGATTCGGAGTGGTTGGGACCTCAACAAAAGGCCCGCTTCGAATAAGTCCCACTGTTATCTCTTCATAAGGCCGATGCGTAACCGAAGGGCGGATGCGATAAGTCCATGTGCGGCGATTGGTCGCCCGCGGCGCGGTAAATGGCGTGCCGCTGAACTGTTCGGTATACAGGCCGAGGGGATGTTTTTGAGGTGCGTTCTGGCCGACCGGCAACGCTCCTGCAACTGCTTCAGTGGCGAATTCGTTACCAAAGCCTGATTGATATCGAACTTCATCGGACATGGAATGCACCTTTCATAAGCCATCGGATGTTATAAATCATCGAGCACGACCCGCTGCTCTGCCTCGTGCATCGCCTCGTAGATCTGATCGAAACTGTGAACCGCAAAAAGCAACTTGTGCAACTCATCGACTTTCACAGGAGTTTCCAGCACCTCATCCAACGAAAAATCATGGATCGCACAATGACCTTCCATGACATTGCGGCATTCGCCGTGAGAGCTGATAAGTCCACTCCCATAAACCTTGATTTCGTCCTTTTGCCGGATAACTCCAAACTCGACGGTGTACCAGAAAAGACGACCGAGTTTCTCCAACACTCCTGGATCTGAAATTGAAGCGCAGACACGGCCATAGTGCGCGAGAAAATCGGCAAACACCGGGTGAGAGTGCATGGGAACATGGCCGAAAACATCGTGAAAGATGTCCGGCTCCGGCGTGTACTCCAGCGACTCTCGGCTGCGCAGCCAGGTCGTTGTGGGAAAGCGGCGCGCAGCCAGCATTTCAAAGAACGCCGGCGCGGGCAGAAAGCCGCTGACGGGGGTTGAGTTCCACCCGGTTCTCGGCTCAAGGCGGGCACTTATCGATTGCAGGTTGGGCAGGCGGTCCTTTTGCAGACCAATAATCTGAAAGCCGTCAAGATACTCCTGGGCCGCATGTTTTTCCAACTCGGGAAGAACACGACCTACAAGCTCGGCCCATACAGCCTGCTGTTCGCCGGTATAGGTTGAGTAGTCCTGCTGGATGATATAAGGCGCGGCTGCGGAAAGCTCCTCGGGCTTCATGTAAGTCTCCTATAGATTGCCTCTTGCCCGTTGCTCGCGCTCGATAGCTTCAAAGAGCGCTTTGAAGTTACCCTTGCCAAAGCTGCGGCTGCCTTTGCGCTGAATGATCTCGAAGAACAACGTGGGGCGGTCTTCCACAGGTCGCGTGAAGATTTGCAGCATATATCCCTCGTCATCTCGATCCACCAGGATGCCTAACTCTTCTAACTCGTCGACAGGCTCGTCGATTGAGCCTACGCGCCCTTGCAATTCGGTGTAGTAGGTATGTGGAACGCGCAAAAATTCAATGCCCTGGCGGTGCAGCTTCTTTACCGTCTGCAAAATGTCATTGGTAGCAAGAGCTATGTGCTGTACACCGGGACCGGGATAGAAATCGAGATACTCCTCGATCTGCGATTTTCGTTTACCCTCGGCCGGCTCATTGATGGGGAACTTGACATACCCATTGCCGTTTGCCATCACCTTCGACGTAAGTGCCGAATACTCGGTGGAGATATCTTTTTCGTCGAAGTGCTGGTAGAGCGAGAAGCCCATTACTTTCGCGTAGAAGTCTACCCACTCGTTCATCTCATGCCAGCCCACATTTCCAACTACGTGATCGACGTGCAACAGGCCGACCGGGCGCGCAACGGGATCGTTGTCCACAGCACGGAAGGCAGGCAGGAATGGCCCAGAGTAAGCGCCGCGTTCGACAAAAGTATGAATCGTATCGCCGTAAGTGCGAATGCTGGCGAGGACAACCTGGCCATCCTCGTCCGACAAACCATATGGCTCCGCAACACTGACGGCGCCGCGACTGGTTGTCTCGGCCCAGGCGCGCCGGGCATCGTCGACCCACAGGGCGATCACGCGGACAGCGTCTCCGTGCCGCTGCACGTGTTCTGCAATCGGGTTGTCGTTGCGCAAGGGGGTGGTGAGCACAAACCGAATTTTGCCCTGCTGAACCACATAGGACGCGCGATCCCGCTGGCCTGTTTCAGGGCCGGCGTAGGCCACGAGGGACATCCCCATGGCGGCGCGGTAAAAGTACGCGGCCTGGCGAGCGTTACCTACGTAAAACTCGATGTGATCGGTCCCTTTCAGCGGCAAAAAATCCGCGCCAGCCTGATTTTGGCTAGTGGCGGCATGGGACATTACCTGCGTGGAAGCTGAGTGCGGGGAAGCATTCATGTGAATAACTTAGATGCCGCAAATGGAATTGGGAAAACAGAAATTGGCGGCCCGGATCACCAGTGACGGCGCAAAAAAGAATACGCCGACCCGGCCAGGCCGGGAAACAGGAATTCAGAAAATCGTTGTAACGAAGGGGGGCACAGGTTCCTGGCTTGTGCCCATCCAGACAGTTCTCGTTAATGAGCTGCCGGCTGTGCCGCCGGCTTCTCAAACAGTTCCAGGTTTTCGCCCTTCCACAGCATGGCGGAGTGGATGCGGTCAAAACCGCTGGGATGGTCGAAAAAGAGGATCTCCTCGATCGGCCCCGGCCGCATCTTGCGGTACTCGCCAAGGTGGATTGCCGCCTGGGCAAAGCCGTCCGGCCGGCGGGCAGCATTCAACCCAAACATGTCTGCCTCTTTTTCCTGCCTGCGAGTTTCGGTATTCGTAACGGGCGTGAGAACAAAAAACAGAACGCCGCCGAGCAGCATAACCAGCGGCAGCACTGCCGGATCGCCAATGTCGCGAATCTGCCAGCGCTCTCCCCACCGCTTCAAGGCCCAGGCAATTCCCCAGCGCAAGTAGGCAAACGAGACGACAACGAGGATGAACAGGAACATCATGAAATTGGGAATGTGGTTCAGAACATAGTGACCCATTTCGTGGCCCATCACGGCCTGAATCTCTTCGAGCGACCCGCGGCGCAGCAGGTTGTCGTTCATGGTGATACGCATGGTGCCGCCGAAGCCGCTCACGTTTGCGCTCATGCGGGTAGTCTGGCGACTGGCGTCAATCTCATAGACATCGTTGGTTGGGATCCCGTTGGCGTGCGCCATGCGCAGAATCGGGACTGTGACCTTGGGATCGTCCAGCCGGTTGATCTTGTTGAAGATCGGCTGAAGGTAAACAGGACCAATTGCGACCGTAACCACCATAAACGCCATGGTGGCCACCGAACCCCAAATCCACCAGGTGTTGGGCAGTTTGCGTATGATGGCGAAGAGCGCCACGACAATGATTCCGCCTAAAACCAGGCCGAGCAGCAGGCTTTTGCCTTCGTCGCCCATCCAGGGGCCAAAAGTCTGCGTTGCCAGACCATATTTGTGCTCGCGCACGTAGTTTTGGTAGTACTCCAGCGGAAAGCCAAGCACGGTGGTCAGCAACAGGTACTGCACCCAATAAATGGTGGTCTGCAGCCACCTGAAGCGCGTGATGCGCTCGGCCAGGTCGCGCATCTTTGCCGACCAGCGCAGTTGCAACAGCAACAGCGAGACAACCGTGCCGTACAGGAAGCCCCACAGAATGAGCCAGTAGCCGCCCTCGAAGTAGGCGTCGGCACGGGCGTTGGCTGCGGGCGGAATCATGGCCATGTAGGCTTCAGTGGCCGCATTGGCGTCAAAATGCGCCGAGGGCTGGGCGGCGTGTGATGTCGACCGTGGGCTGAATGGCAGGTTGGGCGGACGCCGAAACAAGACCGCAGGCAGCGAGCAGAACGAACAGCACAATGCCGCGCAAACGCAATTGCATAGAGAAACCTCTTTTCAAATCAGAATTCTCTGCGCCCTCGCAGA
Source organism: Acidobacteriaceae bacterium (assembly GCA_003151985.1). Classification (GTDB taxonomy): domain Bacteria; phylum Acidobacteriota; class Terriglobia; order Terriglobales; family Acidobacteriaceae; genus Telmatobacter. The sequence continues at coordinate 15,284 of PLZC01000110.1, read as the reverse complement.
AGGATGGGAGAGAACGCGAACACAATACCAGATTGGGCGTCCTGGTGCTTTTACGCACCGCAAAGCAGGATAGTTCCGGCAGTCGCCGGTATATCCTGAAGTGTTGCCACACAGGTCGATTGCTTGGCCGGAAACTCAGGACCCATTTAACTATGAGCACGCAGACAATCGCTGTACACTTTCCCGACGGATCCGTACGCGAAGTGCCCGCCGGCACCACCCCGCTGGACATTGCCAACTCCATTTCGCCCCGGCTGGCCGCGGCCTCCGTGGTTGCGCGGCTCACTCCTGTTGCAGCCGCACCCCTGGCCGGCAAAAAGGACCAGGTCCTCGAGCAGCCCTCCGAAGCGGCCATGTATTCCGCTGAAGACGCCTCAACGCCGCGCCTGGTGGACCTGGCGACGCCGCTCACCGCCGACACGCGATTGGAGTTGGTTACCGAGAAGGACCCCGAGGCGCTCAAGGTTGTTCGCCATTCCGCGGCCCATGTGCTGGCCACGGCTGTGCTTGAGCTTTTCCCCGAGACAAAACTGGGCCATGGGCCGGCCACCGATGCCGGCTTCTTTTACGACTTCTATCGCGACAAGCCCTTCACGCCGGAAGATCTTGCGCTCATCGAAACAAAGATGGCAGAAGTGATCGCGCGCGACGACAAGTTTGTCCGCGAGTACGAGCCCCGCGAGCAGGCACTGGCCGAATTTGAGCGCGACGGCGACTTCATGAAGACGCACTTCGTGAGCAAATTTACCGAACCCGGCTCGCAGGTCAGTTTCTATCGCAATGGGAAATTTGTTGATTTTTGCCGCGGGCCCCATGTGCCCTCCACCTCGCGTGTGAAGGCAGTCAAGATCACCGCACTGGCTGGCGCTTACTGGCTGGGCGATGAGAAGAATCCCCAGCTCCAGCGCATCCACGGCACTGCGTTCTTCTCGCAAAAAGACCTGGACGCGCACTTTGCCCGCCTTGAAGAAGCAGCCAAGCGCGATCACCGTCTGCTGGGCAAGCAACTGGACCTGTTCAGCATTCAGGATCTGGCCGGTCCCGGCCTCGTCTTCTGGCATCCCAAGGGCGCCATGGTCCGCAAAGTGATGGAAGACTGGATGCGCGAGGAGTGCCTGCGCCGCGGTTACTTGCTGGTGAACACGCCTCACGTGATGAAGCGCGAACTGTGGAAGGTGAGCGGCCACGACGGCTATTACTCCGGCAACATGTACACTCCCATGGAACTGGATGATGCGGAGTACCGGCTCAAGCCCATGAACTGCCCGGGGCACATCCTTATCTATAAGAACTCGCCGAAGAGTTACCGCGACTTACCCCAGCGCTATGCCGAGTTAGGCAATGTCTACCGCTACGAGCGCTCGGGCACCATGCACGGCCTGCTGCGCGTGCGCGGATTTACCCAGGACGACGCCCACATCTTCTGTACCCCCGGCCAAATTGAAGACGAAGTCGTTGCCTGCATCGACTTTGCCGAGGCTGTGCTTACCACCTTCGGCTTCAAGGAGTTCAAGGTCGAGCTATCCACCTGGGACCCCAACGACCGCGCCCACTATGCGGGTTCCGACGAGAATTGGAATCTCGCCGTCAGCTCATTGCAAAGCGCGCTTGAACGCAAGGGAATCGCCTACAAAACCATTCCCGCCGAAGCCGCCTTTTACGGACCCAAGATCGACGTCAAGTTAGTCGACGTGCTTGGCCGCCTGTGGCAACTCTCAACCGTGCAATTCGACTTCACTCTCCCCGAGCGCTTCGAGCTTGAGTACGTGGGCGAAGATGGCGAGCGGCACCAGCCGGTGATGGTTCACCGCGCGCTCTTTGGCTCGGTCGAGCGTTTCTTCGGCGTGCTTATCGAGCACTATGCCGGAGCCTTTCCGCTGTGGCTTGCCCCGGTGCAGGTGGGCCTGGTGCCCATCAGCGAGCGCCACCACGCCTACGCGAAAAAGGTCGAAGTGGAGCTCAAAGCTGCCGGCCTCCGCGTCGAAATCGACGACCGCAACGAGAAGATGAACGGCAAGATCCGCGACTTCGCCAATCAGAAGACGCCTTACATTTTGGTCTTCGGAGACAAGGAAGAAGCCGCCGGCTCCGTCAGCGTTCGCACGCGCGGCAAAGGCGACCAGGGCTCGGTGCCGCTGGCCGATTTCATCGCCAAAGCGAAGACGCTTGTTCACGGACAATCCACGGAGTTGTAGCTACAGCAGCCCCTATAGCCGTCAGGCCCCCTTCAAGGCTTCTTCTTCAATGCGACCTTCTTGGCCGCGACCTTTTTGGCGGGCGGCTTCCTGGGAGCCGGCTTCTTCGCCACTTTCCTGGCAACTATTGCCTTGGCGGAAGGAGCCGCCTTCTTAGTCGCGCTCTTTGGCTTGGGAGCTGAGGCAGCCTTGGCGGCCGGCTTGGCGGAGGCCCTGTTACGCGCAACGAGGGTCTTTGCGGCGAGGGCGGCCTTCAATTCGGCATCGAACTCGGCCGGCGTGAGGGGACGGGCGGATTTGCGCAACCTCTCGATGTCGTAGAACGCGCGGCGCTCCGTGAGAAAGACATGCACCACGAAGTCCACATAATCCAGCAAGATCCATTGCCCCTGGCGGCGGCCCTCGACAGAGTTGGGGGTAGCGCCGAATTCCTTCTTGAGGCGGTGTTCGATTTCGTCGGCAATGGCAACGGCCTGGCGGTCGTTGGTGGCCGAAGTGACCAGGAAAAAGTCGGAAAGACCCGCGTCAACCGGGTCCAACTCTAGGATGCGGGTGTCTTGCCCCTTCTTGTCTTCGCAGACCGCGGCTGCGGCCTGAACAAGGATTCGGGTTTGCTGTTGCTCCTGCGTTGTCGTCATTCGGTGATTAAGTTCTCCAAACTCAATCGTACGGCATTTTGGCAGGGGGCGGTGTTTATCGATAAAGGCCGTGGGAGCGGATGTAATCGGACACCGAAACGGGGAGCAGGTCGTGCCCTGCAGTCGCGGCCGAGCGGACCTGGTCGCGAATCTCCGAGGCGCTGATTTCTATATGCAGCCCGGGGAGCAGGTAGAACGGCGCACGGTCTCCCGCGGGGCTGGCGAGCAGATAGGATCGGACCTCCATCATTGAAGAGGCCGGGGGCGGGCCAGGCGAGGGCTCCATCGTCAAACCGGCGGGCAACACGGCCTTGAGGTCGTCGAGCGGCTGTCCGGGCCGGGAGGCAACAATCAACGGCGCAACAAACGGAATCTCCGCGGCGCGGCGCCAGTGCCGCAACTGTAGAAAGGAGTCGGCGCCCATGAGGCAATACAGGGCGCCGCCTGGAAGTTCCGCGCGCAGGCGCAGCAGCGTCTCGAAGGTGTAGTTGGGGGTGCCGGCAGGGGTAGGAGCGTCTACAAGCGAAAGGTCGAAATTTGGCGCGCCCTCGATGGCCAGACGCGTCATCGCCAAGCGGTCATCAAAATTGGCGGAGGATCCCTGCGGTTTTAGCGGCTGCGCGCCTACCGGGGCAAAAAGCACAGTATCCAGGGCCAGCGCCGCGCAGGCCGCACGCGCCACGGTAAGATGGCCCATATGGGGCGGATCGAAACTGCCGCCGAAGAAAGCGACGCGCTTGCCGCCTTGTCCGCCTTGTCCCTCGTTCATCCGCCTATCCTATCGTGCGGGGTGCTCTGGTAGCATCATCACCAACATGAGATACCTGATCGTTTTGCTTGCCCTTGCCGGGGTTGTTGTTTCCACGCTGGCTCTGCGGGTTCACTACTCAACCGATACCCAGCCCTGCTCCATCAACGAGAAATGGGATTGCGGAATCGTGAATCACAGCCCGTTTGCGGTGATTGCGAATGTGCCTGTGGCGGCAATCGGAATCGCGGGTTACGTGGTGCTGGCGGGCCTGGCGTTATTCCGGCGGCGCGGGTTGCTGACAATTGCGGCGGTGGCAGGGCTCGCATTTGCGTTGTATCTCAGCCACATCGAGAAGGATGTTTTGATGGTGTGGTGCCTCTATTGCGCCATCTCCCAGGGGATCATTCTGTTGCTCACGCTGTTGAGCGCGGGGTGGTTCGCGGCGGGGAGGATGGGACGGCGCGACGCGCGCTGGTAAAATTGAAATGAAACCATGCTCAAGAGAAGATACGCGCGTTGGATGTACGACTGGGAAACGCGGCTGACGATGCGGGACGAGAACCGCATTGTGCGACCGCTGGAATGGGGCTTCGAGTGGATTACCCCGTTTCTTGAGGCCCACGGCTTTGGGGATGCGGTACCGGGCCCGGAAGTTCTGCGGGACGATGCGGCGGCCGAGGCGGCCATGGTGCGCATCAACCACCTGCTGATCCGGCACAGCAATATTTTTTACGGGTATCAGCGGCCAAGGGACTTCCGGCTTGAAGAACGGCACGCGCACCTGTTCCCTACCAACGTGCGCCCGGAGACGCTGGCCAAGGACGAGGCGATCAAGCGCCGGGCAGCCGAGGGCAAGATTCCGCCGGCGCAATTTCTGCGGTTTACCTCGCCCGAGCGAACACCCTATCCGGAAAACGACCTGGTGAATGCGCGCTGGTTTCCCGCTCCCGCGCACAAGGACCCGCGGCGGCCCAAACAAGCCATCGTCGTGCTTCCACAGTGGAATGGGGATGGGTTCAGCCATAATTCGCTGTGCAGAATTTTCAACCGCATGGGCATTTCGGCGCTGCGGCTCTCGATGCCCTATCACGACATTCGCCGGCCCAAGGAGTTGGAGCGCTCGGACTACGCGGTGAGCGCCAACATCGGCCGCTCAATCTCGGCTTGCCGCCAAGCGGTGGTGGATATCCGCTGCTGCGTGGACTGGCTCGAGGAGCAGGGCTATGAGCATTTCGGCGTGCTGGGAACGAGCCTGGGCTCCTGCTACACGTTCCTGGCTTCGACCCATGACCCGCGAATCCGGGTGAATGCGTTCAACCATGCGTCGACGGCTTTTGGCGACGTAGCCTGGGCCGGGCAGAGCACCCGCCATGTGCGGCAGGCGTTGGAAGGAGCCGGGCTTACGCAAGACCGCGTGCGGGAGTTGTGGGGAGCCGTGAGCCCCTGCAATTACTACGACAAGATTGCCGGCGCCGAAGCCGGGGGACCCCAAAAGAGAGTGCTCATGGTTTATGCCGACTACGACCTGACGTTTCCCAAGGAGTATTCGCTGCAGGTGGTGGAGGCATTCAAGCGGATCGGCCTGAACTTTGAGAGACGCGTGCTCCCGTGCGGGCACTATACAACCGGCGAATCACCCTACCAATACCTGGATGGCTGGTATCTGGGCTCGTTCGTTTACCGCGCGTTCAAAGCGCTGCGGGAAGAGAAGGCGGCGGGCGAAAATGTGCCGGCGCTGCAGCCGGACGAGGCGGAAGAAGCGGTCTCGCGCTAGCGAATTGAACTCGTCGCTGCTCATGAACGAGACCTGTGGAGGTTCGAGGTATCCCACCCTTGCCGTTCGGCAAGGATGGGGCACCCAACCGGTTTTACGCTAGCGAATCGCATTCAGGTCTAATCGCAGGAGCTTGGAGGGGTCGAGATACGCGCTTTGCCAGCGGACTGCCCAGTGAAGGTGCGGGCCGGTGACTCGGCCCGTGGCGCCGCTAAGGCCAAGCCGCTCGGCAATCGCAACGCGTTGGCCTTCGCGCACGTCAATGCGGCTCAAGTGCATGGAGAGCGTGAACAGGCCCAGGCCGTGGTCGATGACGACGCAGTTGCCTTCGTAGTAGAGCGGGCGGGCAAGCACTACTACTCCGCTGTTTGCGGCGCGAACCGGCGTTCCTGCTGAGGCGCGAAAATCCATCCCTTTGTGAATACTGGCCAGCTTGCCGTTGAACATGCGGCGGGTGCCGAAGCTGTCCGTAGGTTGTGCTGCAACAGGCGCGCGGAAACTGGCGGTCCAAAGCGGCTCAGGAGTGCTCGTGGCAAACACACTGTCTTTAAGCAGCCGCTCTGCTTCTATCTGCTTGAGCGCCTCGGCGCCGGGCTCAACAAATTTGGGCGCGACGGTGAGCGAGCCGGTGCGGTAATGGGCGGGATAAATCTGGACTGTGCGGCTCAGATCTCGAAGGCCGTTGCCGGTGTGAACCACGAGCTTGAGTGTGGACGGGCCGGGAGAAGCCTCCACATCTACTCCGGCGAGCGCAAACCAACGATGGCCGCCACCGCCCAAAAAGAACCGAAGCTTGCTGCCGAGCCATTCGCCCTCAATCGCGGCATCGCTGCTTGCCTCGACTTCAATCAGCACCGGCGAGCCGGCCTCGACAGTTGCCGGTTTCAGCGTTGCCGATTGAGAAATCGCCGGGCGCACTGCGACCGCAAAACTGAGCAGGCAGGCAAGAAAAGCCAAAAGTTGGCCTGGCAATGGAAGGATGGAGCCTTTCATCCTGCTTATGATACCTCCTGCATGGCTGCGGAAAAACTTCCCCATGGCGCTTTGTAACAGTCGTCCATCGGCTTTGCCGACCCGCGGGGGATGAAACGGGCTCGCTGCGATTTGTTTTTTTGTTGAACTTGTATTCTCGTTTCTTTTTAGAACCGAAGAAAATAACTGAACTTGACGAAAATCTGTCGATCCGTCGATGTGCCTGGCAATTTGGTCAGCGTGTACGCCGGCGTCGCTGTAGCCTCGTAATCCACGTTCTCGAATGTGTCCGCGTAGCCAAGATATAACGCCGTCCCCGGGTGCGGCAGGTAAGTAAACAGCAACGTCGCGTCGGCCTGCTTTGAGTAAGTGCTCGCAACCAGCGAATTATTGGGCAGCAGCGAGTTGTAATCCATGATCGCCCTGAAGGAATAGTCCCGCGTGAACTGGTAATTGATTTTGGAACGGAGCAAATGATTGGTAAAGATCACGCCATTGGGCAGCGAGGGAGAAGGCAGAGACTCCGGCCGCGTGGCCAGCCGCGTGTAGTAGTAAATCTCATCCAGACGCAGATGCGTATTCGGGTAAAGAGTAACCGTCGCCATGGCATCGTTCGACTTCGCCGAAAATGGCGTGAGCCCCGCTGCGGGATAGTAGTTGGGATTGGTTCCCTGCGTGTACATCGCGGTCATATCGATCCACTTATACCAGGAAGAGGCGAGTGAGATCGATGTAGATTGCTCGCTGAATCCGATGTTGGAATAGCGTTCATAACCCTGATAATGGCTCACCATCATCGAGGTCAATCCCGGCACGGTGACGGAAAAGCTGGGCTCCACATACCAGTTTTGCAAACGCTTTTCGTGGTCGTAGATGAACAGTCCGTCCAGGGCAGGACCGTACGCCTGCACGGTGTGCTTGCCCCCCGGCTTCCACAGGTATCTCGCAAACGTCTCCCAGCGGCGAATGTCGGTACGGCTTATATAGCCCAGCGTCGAATTCAGGCCCGGACTTCGATCCGTATAAATGTTCTGAATGGTCTTGTGATTGTCATATTTCTTCAAACTCGATATATAGCCGGGGCCGGCCTTATAGCCGCTCGCATCTCCATCCGTCTGCGTGGTCGTAGCCTGGGCGCCAAGGTTCCAGTTCCCCGGAGCCACATAACGAAGATCCACCGATCCAACTCGATTCGACGTGTCTTCGAACTTGGTCCCCCCAAGAAACAATCCCACATGCGATTGATGCCCGAATTCCCGCTCCACGCGAGACACAGCATCGAAGGCGCGAGCGCCATGTCCTGTTTGCCCCTGAAGCAAAACCTCGCCGGGCGCCCGGTCATCGGCCACCAGTCCCCCCACGCTCCACCGCCCCAGTGATCCCGTGAGCTTGGCGCCAAATTGCGGATCGACAATCCGCCGCGTAAAGAAAAGCTGCTCCGGCATCGTGAAAATCGAAGCGTTCTCCAGAAAAAATGGCCGCCTCTCCGGGTACACCACCTCGTAGCGCTGGTTCACCTTAACCTTGGGGTCGTCGGTTCCAATCTCGCTGAAGTCGGGATTGAAAGCCGCGTCCAGGGTCAGCGCGTCGTGTATCACAACCTTCGCGTCCAGGCCAGCATGATGATCCGTCTGTTGCTGGAAGCCAAGCGCCGGGTCGAGGTAGGAGTCGCGCGAATACAGCCCATATGGGATCAATTGAATGTTGCGGCCTGGAGATATGTCCTCGTCAATCTCGATAGGTGCGAACTGCCCCACGAATTGAGGCATGCGCGCATGTGAAATGAAAGGCCAGACCGAAAACTCGTTGTTGCGGTTGATAATGCGGGCCAGGCAGATATTCCAGATCTGCCTCGGGGCTCGCGGGAAGCGCATGCTTTTGAACGGAATCGTCTCCAGAACAACATACCCATCCTTGGTGACCCGCCCGTCGGTGAACCAGAGCCCTTCCCAGCTTGGATCGTCCCCAATGCCATCCGTGGTTCGCCCGTCGAACTGAATTCCGTAAGGGTTCACGTCGAACCAGTAGGCATGTTTGTGGTCAAGAAAAGTATCGATGTTGATGGTGACGCGGTCGTCGTAGTCGATCTGCTTGCGCGGTGCAATGCGCGCGTGGATCTTCGCCGGCTCGTCCTTGCAGATCCAGCCCACGTATAGATTCTTGCTGTCGTAGGAAAGATAGGCCGCTGTGGGTTGGCTCACTGGCTCGCCGTCGTGCGGATCGAATTGCCTGAATATTGTGACCAATGCCTCGGCCTCGCGCGGCACTCCGTTCAAAAAGTCGGAGAGCTTCGGCGGCCGGCTCACACGGGGAATGCGAAGGGGCGCCGGTTCAACCCCCGCGCAAACCACGGGAACGATGGCGGCAATCATCAGCACAGCGGCTCTCGTCCCGAGGAGGCGGAACCGGAATGTCGGAATCATAAGGCCTCGAACTCATAAACTTCCAGCCCACTCGCGAACCCGCAGCAGATAAGAACATGGATATGCATAAGTCTACCAAGAGACATGACGCAATACCGGCTAAATGAGCCGTTGCTGCAGAGTTTTGCAGGTTCCAGTGCGGTCGGTAACTCGCTAGTTAGCAACTAGTAACTGCCCGGGGTTGGCGGTGATACTCGCCGCACTCACAAAAAGCCTTGTCATCCTTAGCGAAGCGCAGCGTAGTCGAAGGATCAGCGGTTGCTGTTGTCTTTGCTCTTCTCCGTCTCATTTCGACACATGCTAATCAATGATCAGAACCTTCTCTGTCGGAGGAAGCAGGACTCCCTACCGTTGGTCAATCTTGCCAGAACATGGATTCAAAGGTACAGGGGCCTTCGCAGGCTGCAGAAAGACTCCGATTCTGGGGCTTTGTAACAGTCGTCCACCGGTTTCGCCGACCCGCGATGGATGAAACCGGCGCTCTCCAGTTCAAGGAGGACGGAGGGAGCAGGGGCCTTTACAGGCTGCGGAAAAACTCCCTCCATCGCGCTTTGTAACAGGGCACGACTTCAGTCGTGCCGATAAAGCCAATAAAATCAATGGGCTTTAGCCCCTGCGGGATGCCATCTGAGCCATTTTCTTCCGCAATCATGCCTTTTTCCGCAGCCTCTTTAGCCTCCGAGAAGCACTCCCTCACCCGCCGAAGGGTATCTGTGCAACCAGTCCTAGCACTTCGGATGGGGGTTCTTGAACACCACCTCGACCGGCAGCCAGTCGGACAGGCGCTTCGCGTCTACGTCTGCCTCGCCGGCCTGCCGGGAGAGAGACGACCTGGCAAGCGCTGCGGATATCTTTATTTTTCCCTTGACGCAGTACGTCCCGAGAAACCTCGACAGATCCTTGTCCGCCGAATCCATATAGTCCGCGGGAAGGGTGCCCTCTGTGCCGGCGATATCAACCGGGAACATAATCATCTGATTCATCATCGGCTCATTTTTCGTAGCTGCCGAAGCGTCGAATCGCACCACAAGGACGGCTCTTTTCTCCAGCCCGTCAGGATCCGCCGTGTACTTGATGGCCGGAATGGTGACGCCCGCCGAGTTCGGTTTTGTTGCCTTCGTGTCAAACGCGATATGGTAGGCGGGCCCCTTCACTTTCGGCTTGACGGGAACGTTGGCAGCCTTGTCCCCCTGGTTTCCGCACCCCGCCAAAAATGCCAATCCGCCGATCGCCAATATGATGCCTGTTCTCAAGTCTTCCTCCTCGTATCTATCAGATGACGTGCCAGAATACCACTCCTGCGTCTCACTGGAACAATCATCGCGGGGAACTCATGGCGCTTCAGTCGGCTCTTCGACCGGAACCAGAGCCAAAATCACCGCTTGCTTACTGTCTCGCTGCGTAGTAGCCGAGCCGCGCCTGCAGGTTCAGCTTCTTCCCTGCGGTCAGTTTCACCTTCAACGGATGAAAGCGCCCGTCCAGTTTCAGCTTCTGCGGGTGGAAGCTCAGCAAGTAGGTGTACTCGGGCGGCGCAGCCAGCCGGCTGAAACCGCTAAAGAAATCAGTGCCGTTATTCACGAAGGTTCCGCCCGTCCCGGCCGCCATCTGCTCCAGCGTCGTGGGCAGCGCGATCGGCACTTTCATCACTTCTCCTCGTTGGACGATGAACATGCCGCTAACTGCGGCGGGGGTGGTGAAGGGGCGGCTCTGATCCTCCCCGGCGGGTTTTGGCGCTTCCGGGCCGTGCGCACCGAGAGCGCCGATAACCACCTGGCTGTGGATAGCCTCGTCGATCACGGCCGCCGCATCAAGCTGCATGCTGGGGCTCAGAATCAATCCGGGCGATGCCACAGTGATGCTTCTCGAGCCCGGCGCCTTGGCGACCCAGCGAACAACATCTCTTATCGCAAGCAGGGCGGTTCGGCTTTTGTGCTCGCCCGCCTCCTCGGCTCTCTGGGCCGCTTGCAGTACCAGCTTAACCGCAAGTTGGATCGAGTCGAAATCTTCACCCAGTCCCATGCAGGCAAACGCATCACCCGCAGCGGCTAGCAGCGGTGGGTTGAGCCCCGGTCTCGTCGGTTCATACTGGTTCAGAATCTGGTCGGCCATGTAGTAGCTGATCGCAGGGCACTTCTCCATCAACTCTCGACCCAGCGGTTCTGCGCGCAGCTTATTCAGGGCATCCTGCAGTTTGGCGCGATCCGAGGTGAAGCCGGTTGCCACCAACTCTGAAGTTGTCAGGATCGCCGCCTGGTCACCCGTCCGCAAGGCATCCAGGCTGTACGCCGCAGCCTCCTTCACCCGCGCTAAATCATCGGAACTGAGGTGCACGTCGTCAAACAGGTAGACCACGAAGTTGGCGGGCAAACTGCTTGCGGCTAGTCCCTTCCCCGCTGTGGCCGTCGTGTTTCCAGATGCTGTTTTCGCACCGGCCGCTTGGCTGCGCGTCTGCACGGTAAAGCCGGCAATCTCCTGCTGCTTCCCTTTGTCGAAGAGCTGAAAATCTCCTTTGGTCAGGTTCCCCACGGCCTGCCCTTTTGAGTCGCGGACAACTACCGGAACTATCACCGTGTCCACGTTCAAATGCAGTTGAAGGGAAGCATCCGCCGGTACATTCACGAGTGTCTTCGCCGGTGACGCCGGCTGCGAGGCGTTCCCTGCGCTCGCGTCCGCAGTCACCGCGGATTCGGCAGGTTGAGCCGGCCTTTCTGTTCCCTCTTCCCTTGTTCCCTCGTTCCTTGTCTCTTCCTCTTTCGCCGAGTCCGCCGGAGGCGCATGCAACTCAGAGTTCTCCGCAGCCGTAGTCGCTGCATTGGCCGGCTGTGGCAAATCCACATTGCCATAATGGATCGTCGATTCGACCGCAAACTTGTGATAGTCAGTGAATTCGATCTTGTTGGTATAGACCAGCCCCGCCTCCCGCATCTCGATTTCGGAATGGAATGGCAAGTTGTAGCTCTTTCCGGCGATGGTGGCGGGCTTGTAGTCCACAATTCGCTGGGCTAACTCAATCGGAAACCCGGGCGGAAGATCGATGTGAACTACAACCCGCACCACTTTCCTGGTTGAGGCATCCACGAAGAGCAGTCCATGGTAAGGCGCGACGACTATCTGTCCTGTATTGTGATCGGAGACCTGGGTTCCTGCCTCTTGGGGCACCTCGAAATCAAACACGTAGACGGAACGGCCCCGCAGTTTTGTAATCCGCTTGTCCCAGGTAAAAATGGTGTGGGACTCGGGGTCGAGAATATCGTGCAGCGTGCTGCCAAATTCACCGGCAGAAATCGCTCCGTTGAGTTGCATGTGCTGGGCGGCGTCTACCTTCTTGCCGTCAATGGCGACTACTTCGTAATGCTCTTTCTGCTGGATGTAAGTGAGTTTCTCCTCGATCCGGTCCCCGGTAACAAAAGGCGTTGCCTTCACAAGGGTAAAGGAGTCGCCATATCCCTTGACCTTTCGATTCGTCATCTGGGTGCAGATGAAGTTTGGCAACCCCTTCGTATACCCAAGGGCATATTCCCGCACGGAATTGAGGATGCTTGCCTGGTCGGCGGTAAGTGGAGGCGGCGCGACCGGCGCACTCGGCGTGGTCGCCAAAACGACCTTGGCGGAGGGCTCGCTGGCCGGCGAGGGCGGTGCAGGCTGCTGGGCTTCGACCTGAAACAAGGAAGCGGAAACAAGAACGATGAATGTGAAAAACGTTCGGCCTGACAAGTGATCGCTCCTTGCGCGACTCATTCACCACCAAACGATTGCGCTCCCCTGTTTCTGGTCAATGCAGCTTCCGGGCACAGCCCCATCAGGCTGATTCAGGCGCAACCGTGGTGATTTGAAACTCCACGGATTGTACGCCGAGTGTTGGATGATGCGCGGTGAGGCGTACCTTGCCGGGTTGTTCGGCGGCGCGTACCCATACGGCGCCCGTGCCTCCAACCAGAGCAAAGGGATTATCGCCAATGAGAGTAGCCGGACCTGTCAATTCAAATCGAATGGCGTCAGCGGCGAACGGCCGGATAGCGTCGAATTCATCTGTAACGCGGAGAACGACGCGCGTGGTGTCGGCTCCGTCCGCAACGAGCGACGTGTCGTCGGGCAGCAGGGCGAATTTCTGATCGATACCCTTACCGGAGAAACTGCGCGAGATAACCTGCTTTCCTTGAATGAAACCGTCGATGCGCAGATCGCCCCAGCCCTCGCGAATCCGGCTCAGGTCGGCGGAGAAGGGCGGATATTTGAGATGCGCGAATTGCTTGCGGTCAGGATTGGCCTCGGCTACCAGTTTCCCGTTCACAAAGTACTTCAGGTGATCGCAGTTGGACGAGACAAGGGCATTGGTGAAGCCGATACTCTCATCTCCGCGCGCCCAGTGGAACGAAGGCACGAGGACAATTTCTTCGTCCGGATCGCATTGCGAGCGGTAGAAGCCGGCGGCAGGCTTGGGCTCGCGAAAAATATCCGTGACGCCGTGGTAGCAGATTCGGTCGCCGGAGCCAAAGTTCGAGTGCGTGTTGTAGTCGAAGGCGCACCAGCCAATGCCCCCCGCGTATTGCGGATTGGAGGCCAACTGGTCATGCACCCGGGCGTGGCGAATCGTATGTTCGCGCAGGCGTTCGATGTTGTCTATGGTCTTGGTCGGGTAGGTGTGACCGCAGAACTCGGTGTTCAGATAGAGCGGATGGTTGGGCGCCTTGAGCGGCCAGCCGAAGTCGTTCATGGTGAAGACGTCTTCGAGGAGCTCGGACTCCTGGAAGTTGCGAATGCCGCCGGTTTGCCGGGTGGTATCGAGTTGGTGCGCCATCGCGTTGGTGCGGACGTAGAAGTCATGATTGTCGCGCGACTCGTTGATGCGCACGCCCCATAAAATAGCCGAAGGATGGTTCCAGTCCCGTCGAATCATGCGGCCGACGTTGTCCACGGCGATATCCTGCCAGGACCGATCCCCAATGTGCTGCCAACCGGGAATCTCTTCCAGGACCAGCAGGCCAATTTCGTCGCACGCATCCAGGAAGTGGCGAGATTGCGGGTAATGCGACGTGCGGACGATGTTGCACCTTAGGTTCTTGCGCACAACGATCGCATCCCTGCGCTGCACCCGGCCCGGCATGGCCTGGCCCACCCAGGGAAAGGTTTGGTGGCGGTCGAGACCGCGCAGCTTAATCACAGTTCCGTTCAGCGAGAAGCCCTGCGGCGTGAACTTCGCCTCGCGAAATCCGATGCGGCACGTGTCGTGGTCCAGCACCTTGCCGCCGTGCAGCAGACGCACTTCGACGCGGTAGAGCTTTGGAGAGCGCAGGTCCCAAAGATCGATGGCGCCCAGGTTGACCAGATGCACCGTGTGGCTTTCCGGCGCGGCGGCAGCAGGCGGCAGTGTCTCTGTCGCTTTGACCAAGAGGCGTTCGCCGTCGTAGAGAGCGGCTTCGACTGTAAGTGAGCCGGCTTGAGCATCCGAGGGCTCCCCGCCTCGCGCAATGAAGCACTGCACATCCAGAGTTGGGTGTCCGGACAGCACCTCTTTGGGCTGCGCGAAGATGTTCTCGATGTAGGTTGGCGAAACCACCCGTAGGGAAACTTCGCGGTAGATGCCGCCAAAGGTGAGATAGTCGATCTCGTTGCCAAACGGCGGGATATCCGGCCGCTCGCTGGCGTCAACTTCGACCGCCAAAACGTTGTCGCGATCAAAGTCGACGTGTTGAGTCAGCTCAAAAGTGAAAGGCGTGTAGCCGCCCTTATACTCGCCCAGTCGAGTGCCGTTGAGCCACACGGTGGAGGCGGTCATGACCCCTTCAAAATCGACAAAGACACGGCGTCCACGCGCAGCAGCGGGCAAGCGGAACCGGCGGCGATAGATGGAGACGAACTCGTAGGATTTCTCGTCGAAGCTGTGCCACGGCAGACGCAGATTGGTGTGGGGCACGGTGACGCGCGCAAAGTGGCTGTCGTCGAATGCGCGTTCACGGGCGGCAGGCGTCGCCTTTGGGCTGTAGCGCCAATTGCGATTGATGGGCAGAACCAGGCGTCCCGTATCGGCGGGCGTAGCTTCCGCGGCAAAACCGGCAGTGGGCAAACCCGGCCCCATGGCTGCGCCGGCAATCAGAGTTCCAGTGGTCTTGAGAAAATCGCGCCGTTCCATAACGCTCCTGAGCCATGCAAAAAACCGCAGAATGCGCCGTTGCTCCTGCATGACGTTGGGGGCGGGCGCTGGAATCGAAGACAGGGAGAATTGTATACGTTCGCACTCGGGGCGCGATCCGACTTCCGAACTATGGAGTTACACTTTGGTGGGCGCTACTGAATCGAATCGAGCATGGCGGAACCTTGAGTTAACGCCAGAACTGCTTGTGAAAAGAGCTATTCATGCCGGTCAAGACCATCATCGAACCATTCCGCATCAAGAGTGTTGAGCCGATTCGCTGGACAACGCGCGAGCAGCGAGAAGATTTGCTCAAGGCCGCGCAGTACAACCTGTTTCTGCTTCCCGCCGATGACGTATTGATCGACCTGCTTACGGATTCGGGCACGGGCGCGATGTCG
>PLZC01000356.1:312-4646 GCA_003151985.1 Acidobacteriaceae bacterium | reverse complement strand
GACCTGCTCGATCATGTGATTGTTCTGAACAAGCAACATCTGAAACGCCTCATAAATGATTACATTCGCTACTACCACGAGGACCGGACTCATCTCGCACTGGCAAAAGGAACGCCCGCCGGACGTGAAGCCGCGAACAAGTCTGGCAGCGGCGGCCGGGTCATAGCAATGCCAAGGCTCGGCGGTCTGCATCATCGTTACGACCTTGCCGCCTGAGCCGCTCTTGAGAAAATCGCTCTCGGAGTCGATGAAGAACTGCGGAAGAATTGTGCCCGCCAATCACTCGCAACTGGTTCTGCAATGTCCTAGTTACAATCCGAGTTGAACTGACCCCTTCGTTCGAATCGAAAATCCGTCGCTGAACACCTTCCAAATTCACGAATCGGGCTCATTCCCATCCGGATGGAGTTTTGGCGAGCGACACCTATCGTATTTTCGCCTACTTCGATAAAGCTGCGTGTACGCGCTGTGAGAGCGACTTCGTATCGTTCACGCCTAATCTGTATTGATGAGGCGCCTCAGTGATTTCCATCGAGCATCGATTGTCTTCAGGTCGTAGGATGGCGTCGTCCATGCGGTCTCGCTCTTTTGAGCCCATATCGTATATGGCCATCATATCGGAGTCGTCAATTTGTATTATTTCGTACCTCCCGGAGCTCTTAAGGGTATCTTTGAGCGCGGTCCATAGCATGTTACATGTAACGTCGAAGACTTCCGTCTGAGTCTTGTCATTTTCATATAGCCGAATCTCTTTGTTTCTCGTCTCAAACTTTGCGAGAAGGATTTTGACTCCCCAGTCGATCGCATATTCGCTTTCGATGAGTTTCACCTCGCCTTTCCTGCCGAGCAGTTGCCCACCAGCGCGGTTAAAATCTGCCCCGACGACTTTGTCACGCCAGACAAGTCTGCCGCCATCGGCCTGTTTGTGGAAAATATATCCGGAAACCACCGCGTGGCTTAGACCTGTCGACGCTCCGAGGATCCGGCTAAGGTTGCCATATGGGGTGCTTACATACTCCACGGCTACGATGAAGAGCCACCGCGAATCCCCAAAGTCTAACGTGCGCATCCACGCAGCCGATGGTGTTTTCAGATCGTCCAAGGTGGCGTCGGCTTGGCTACAGCGTACCGTTTTGTAGCCAAGGTGCTTGAACCAGTTGGCGAGAGCTTCGTCGGCGGTCACATGGGAAACGCCGAGGAAGTGGTTCGATGGGTTAGGGCCTGAAAGAGCCAGCCGTTGGCTTGTGTTCGGCCTGAGATCGATCACGGGCGGAACACAGATAGTATCGATCTGGCTGAAGCGGAAGTCCGGGGCCATGAAGACAGGACCTCTCTGCTCCTGCTGGCCTCTAGGCCAAGCGGCAGGCACCCAGAATGACGTCACAAGAAGCAATGCTGTGAATGTTCGGCACACGATGAATTCCTTTCTCCCTGCGGGTCCCTGATCGGCGTCAACTATTGATTCCGGTCGGGAATTTCAATTGTCGCTGATCAGGTCCCCTCAAATCCTGCATAACAATGCACTTACCTCGGGTACTTCGCTACGCTGTCGTAGCTGGCGGGTGGCCCACCCTTTCTTAGCCATAAATGCTGGGTGCCCCATCCTTCGCTTTTCTATGGCGAAGGGTGGGCTACCACAGACTTCCGAGCAGCCTCTTTCGTGCAAAACTCTAATGCCATGGCAGCCCCACCCTTTGACCAACCGCAAAAGCATGGTGTCAATCTTTTGTTCCTTTCTTGCGGAGGCCGGTCTTCACCTCGGCCCCCTTGCCAGCATCTGGTTGGCTTCTCGTCTCTGCGCCGTCCATTCCGACTCGATTTCAACCGTGCCGACTTTCCCCGCACCGTAGTGCAGAAAACCGGACCATGGCCGGTCTTCCGGCTTCCCGACTAGCCCGCGTTTAACCAGGTTGCGGTGCATATACCTCAACTTTTCCAATCGCTTCAACTCCGAATGCACGTTGAAGTCTATTAGCGCTGTTGCCGGAAATGAAGCTCTTCAGCGCTCTTCAGCTTTCTTGAAGTTCTCTCTATGTGTCCTGCGCTATTGCGATCAGCCGGCGAATCGCCGGGAGGGTCAACGGTCGGGGAGTAATACCTTTGTCAGCCAGCCGCAGCAAGGTCACGGCTACTCCCGCGTCGCCGAGCATATAGGAAATGTCGCTGTCGTCCTCGGCAAATGCGGGATAGCCGGCCGGATGGTCGGCATGAAAAGCGTCGAGAAGCTTGGCCAGCTGTCCGGCCTCGTCGAACCAGGCGAGGTCCAAGGTGAGCTGATACATGTCGAGCAGGTAGTCGATAGGTCCGCCTAGTCCGTGGCATAGTCCCGGAGCAGCGGCACGCGACGCTCTGGCCGCGCTGAAAGCTGCACGGACGGCGACGTCCTCGGCACTAGCGTCGACGCCGAGCCGAGCCAAGTGCGTGAACAGTATTCCAACGCCACTGGCGCCGTAGCACCACAGACCGCTGAAAGCGCCGCCTTTGCCCCAGTCCAAACCCGATCCGTCGACAAGTGTGGTCACCGACTGTTCGCGAACCCATTGGGCTGCCTGAAGAGCAAGATTGAGATGGACCGGATCGCCATTGACCTCGAACAGGTCGAGCAGTGCGTCGGCAATTCCGGAAGTTCCATGCGCGTAGCTGGCTACCTCCAGAAGATCCCCACTGAAGTCCACGGTCGCCCAGTGGGCCGTACCGGTGTCCAGCCGGATGGCCCTTCGGTGCAAATCTTCAGCGCAATCCAGCGCGTCCGCAAGTACACTCACCTCCCGCTCGCGTTCGTATAGCATAAGCAAAAACCGCAGCCGTCCCGCAGTGCCGTGGAACAGATCGGCGGAAGCGAACGGGTGATCACGCAGACGTCGCGCGCAGTTGAAAGCAGCCGCGACAAACTCGTCGTAGTTCAGCGCGCATCCGGCATGGAGCAGCGCAGCGCCAACGCCGGCTTCGCCCGTATACAACCCGCTTACCTTGGCGCCAGGCAGTTCCTCGCTGCGTGCCAGCCACCGTGCGCCGCGCACAAGCGTGTCCCGGTGTCGCGCCTGCCCGAAGGCAGTCCAACCAGCAGCGAGCGCGATCAATATCCCCGCGACGCCGTTGTTGATCTGCCGGTATGGCACGGGTAATGTATGGGGCGCGGTACTGATCCAAGTCACTAGGCCGCCCTCGCTCACCGCGCGCGCGCATAGAGCGTCTGCCAGCTGTTCGGCGCGTTTCTCGGGAGGCGGCTCACTCGACCTACTGCTGACGCGCAGAGAGTCCGTAGGCGCCTGTGGTTCGGGAATAGTTTCGGGGCCCCGATGGCAGTGGTCGGCTAAATTGGCCAGTGCGGCTCGCACGCCGGCCGTGTCCGGCAGTCTCAAGCTATCATCCGGATGTAAGCAGCTCGCAATTACAGAGGTCAGACGCAGAGGTATGTCTGGGTTGATAAGACGAAGGGGGCGGGTCAGCAGATTTGCGGGGTTGGGCGCGCGAGATGGCTCGGCACCGGTCGACATCAACAAGAGCAACGCGCCGATCGCATATATGTCATCTCTTAGGTCGGCCGCCCGTCCGGCCCGTTGCTGAGGGGAGACGTAACCACGAGTGCCGCCGGTCTTAGGAATCTCTCCGACCCACGCAGCATGCTCGAAGTCGATGAGGCGAAGGATTCCTTCCTCTGTCACTAGGATGTTCGTCGCTTTGAGGTCGCGGTGCACCACGCCTTGCTGGTGCAACGCCCCGACGATGTCGAGGAGCTGATTGGTGAAGTTTAGCAATTGCCCATGGCTGAAGGGCCTGCCGTACGCTGCACCTGCGGCGACATACTCACCGAGAGACACGCCGCCGATGTCTTCCATGATCAAAACGGTCTGGTCAGCCGTCTCGACAACGTCATAAATCGCCGGCCAGCCTGCGCCGGATGGTAGTGTCTGGAGAATTGCGGCTTCTCGGTGCAGGCCTGAGGAGCTGCTGCCTTGCCGCCGTGTGACCCGCTACGGATTGATCGCCAGCAAGTCCGGCTGTTTATGCGATCCTCGGCAGGCGGGCAAGGTTGACCATTCGTTGCGGGATCTTTTCGCGCAGCGCGTCTTCTCCATCGGCTGTGGTTATGCGGACGCCAATGACTCGGCCCGATTGGCTGCCGATCCGATGCACAAGANNCGCTGTCGCGCTTTGAAAATGCCGTTGGTCCGCGTCAGCTTTACAGCATGGGCGCGGCGCTGGCCGAGAGCGTGATCGAACGCCATGCGCAACGGCTGCACCATCGCGCCCGGCTGGTCACTATCGATCTTGATCCGACCGACGATCCCACGCATGGGACGCAACAGTTGTCCTTCTTCAACAGCCACTAC